>NZ_AP012331.1:2400000-2700000 GCF_001042635.1 Bifidobacterium scardovii JCM 12489 = DSM 13734
CGCGAAGGTGAGCCGATGAATGGCGCGTTCCGCCCCGCCAGCCTAAAACGACTGCGCGGTTTCGCCGAATCGCTGATGACGGACACGTATCGCATCAGCCGGTACACGGGGGAGACCACGGTGGACCCCGATACCGGGGTCGGCACGCCCGTGATGAGACCGGTCTACGAGGGCAAGGGCAAGCTGCAGACCTCGGGAGGCGAGGCGTCCGACAGGGTGAGCGCCACCGGAGCGTCCAGCAACGTCGGTGGCAACGTCGCCGAATGGGCGCTCTACCTGCACCTGCCTATGAGCGCGACCGGCATTCGGGGGAAGGACATGGCCGAATGCACGGCCAGCCATGACCCCGAACTGGTCGGCCGCCGCTATCGTCTGGTCAACATGCAGTCCGAGAAGACGCACGCGACGGCGCGACGCTGGAACGTGCGCGAGATCCCCAGGGAGGAATGATGACGGGCATCGACATCGACGTGTCCCAGGTCAAGGAACTGGCCGCGAGACTCGCCGCCATACCCGAGCGAAAGCACGCCAGAATCGCCGCATCGGTGAAGAAGGGCGCGCAGAACATCAAGACCGCGATACAGGACGACGTGGCCGGCTCGTCCAACGAGGCCATCGCCCGCATCCCCATCGCCTATGAGATGAAGGATACGGGGCTGGTGGTCGAAGCGGACATCGCGCCACGATCGGGCGGCGCCGGCAGCCTGGCCAACCTCGCGTTCTTCGGCACGTCGAAAGGCGGCGGCACCCACCGGTTCTACGAGCATGGCGAAGAGGAACTGGATGCCACCGCCCGATATGTGAAGGAGGTGGCATCGGACCTGCTATGAACCATCTCGAAGCCAAAAGCCGCGTCATGCAACTCATGCCCGACATGCCCGGCTGGCCCGTCCACTGGAACACGGCCACCGGTCCGGCGCCCCCGTGGATCGTCGTCCGGCTCCTGAACGCCGGCATCGCGTTGAATGAGGCCGTGAACGTCACCTGCCGCGTCTGGGAGCTGGACATCCGCGTGGTCGGAGCGGACGAGGACGGCGTGAACATCGCGTGCGAACGCCTGCAGGACGCGTTCGACGGACGGCATCCCGACGGGATGGCCGCGCTCGTGCCGTACAGGGATTCCGGCGTGTACGCGTCGGAACTGACGGATCCAAGAACGGGATGCGCGTATGTGATGCGCGTCCTGTCATGGCGGGTCGGCGCCTAGCCGGCCCGCAACCCATTGCAATAACCGGCATTCTTTTTTTTGAAAGGACACACATCATGCCGAACAATGTGAACGCGCATCTGGAGGACGGGCGCGTCAAGACCGTCGCGGTCAAGTCGATCGCCGACGTGAAGGCGCCGACCCTCGCCGAACTGACCGCCGACGGGGCGGTCGACCTGTCGTACTGGCTCACGTCCGACGGGTGGAAGCTGACCCACTCGCAGGACATGATCGACGACGACAGGGAGGGCGCCGCCGCCGTGGGCCAGATCCCCGGACAGGAGAAGTACACGGACGGCACTATGCAGGTCCTCGACAACGTGAACGTGATGAACGGGAACACGCCCGAGTCGAACGACGCGGTCGAACAGCTCGTGCAGGGCAGCAAATGGTACATCGTGCGCCGGCGCGGCGCCGACACCGATTCGGCATGGAAGGAAGGCGAGAAGGTGTCGGTGTTCCCGGTGACCATCGGCATCCGCACCCCGGTCGCCCACGCCGCCAACCAGCGCCAGCTGAGCACGATCAGCTTCAGCGCCGACCCCGCGTCGCGGGACGAGACCGCGGTCATCGCCCCAAAAGCGTGACGTCGGTGACGATCACCGCCCCTGACGGCGACACGCCACCGACGAGCGTCGAAACCGGCAGGACCATCACCTTGGCCGCGACCGTCACCTACGAGGACAAGACCACCGGCCACGACGTGGCCTGGGCGTCCAAGGATCCGACCATCGCGACCGTCGCCGACGGCGTGGTCACCGGCGTGAAGGCCGGCACCGCGCGCATCAGCGCGTCGGCCGGCACCGTCACGTCCACCGACCTGCGGGTCGGCGTGACCAGTCCGGCAAACCCCTGACCGGTCCCCATGCTTCCCCGCGCGCTTCCGTTTCCCTTCCCGCGCGGGGAACCTTTTAATCGGGAGAAGGGGAATATCGGAACGGGAGAACACCAATGGACATCACCATAACCACGCCCACCGCACGACAGGAGATCGTCACCGACCTCGACGCGTTGCGCCAGTGCATCGACGCCGCGAACCGGCTCAACGATCTCAAGGACGAGTCCGGACGCACCGAAGCGGAAGCCGCGGCAAGCCGACGCCAACGCGACGCGCTGACCGTCCGATTGCGCGAACTGGCCGACCGGGTGCGCGAATCCACGATCACGCTCACCCTGCACGGCCTGAAATCCAACGAATGGAACCAGATCGTCCTGCAATGCACCACAACCGAACACGGACAGACCACCAAGGACCTGCCATTGCTGCTGAGCCTGAGCCTGCCCGCCATGGTCGACGGCCTGACCGACGCGCACGGCAAGCCGCTCGACATGGACCGCGACGAAATTCAACGCCTTGCGAAAAGCCTGACCGACACGCAGTCATTGGAACTCCTGCAGACCATCCAGACGCTGAACACGCCGGCCAGCGCACTCCCAAAAGAGATCCTGACCATGCTCGGCTCGGTCGACTAGCCGACCTGATCGCAGCCAACCCATGGCTGCGCATGAACCTCGAATGCGCGAGGAAACTCGGCATGTCCCTCAAACGATTCCAAGGATGGACACCCACCCCGGCTGATCCCGTGGAATGGGACGGGACCGAACAGGCGTGGATGCTCGCCCTGAACGTTTACGAAAGCGGATTGTGCCCGTTGTGCGGCATGAGCGTGGACTTCTGCCACGACCAGGACAAGGTCGAACATGCGTACCGGGGCGCGCAGGTCGAACTGTGCTTCGTGAGCCAACTGCGCGAACAGGCCATGCGCGACTATGAGGCGTCCGGCAGCGTCGACACGCACGCGCAGACCACCAGCCTCATGCCCAGACCCCGGACCAGCGAAAACCAGCAAGAATAAATGAAGGAGCGTGGCGATGGCCCTCAACGAGAACATCATGATCCGTCTGATGGCCGACACCAGCAACTACACGACCAAGATGGCCGCCGCGTCGAAACAGGCCGGCCAGTTCGGCAGCGCGCTCGAGAAACCCATGACCACGGGCGAGCGATTCGCGGCCGGCGCCACCAAGGCCGGTCTCGCGGTCGGCGCGCTCAGCGCGGCCATCGGCGTCGCCGCGGTCAGCACGTTCGCCCAGTTCGACGCGGCCATGAGCACCGTCCAGGCCAACACCGGCGCCAGCGCCGACGAAATGGGCCAACTGCGCCAGGCGGCCATCGACGCGGGCGCCAACACCGTCTACAGCGCGTCCGAGGCGGCCGACGCGATCAACGAGCTCGGCAAGGCCGGCATGAGCACCGCGGACATCCTCTCCGGCGGACTCGACGGCGCGTTGGATCTCGCCGCATCCGACGGCATGGCCGTCGGCGAGGCGGCCGAACTCATGAGCTCGGCGATGGCCCAGTTCAACTTGACAGGCAAGGACGCGGGCAAGGTCGCCGACGCATTGGCCGCAGGCGCCGGCAAGGCGCAGGGATCCGCCCGTGACCTCGGCTACGCGCTGCAACAGAGCGGCATGGTCGCCAATAGTTTCGGCATCAGCATGACCGAAACCGTCGGCACCCTCACCAGCTTTGCGAATGCCGGCATGGTCGGCTCCGACGCCGGCACCTCATTGAAAGCCATGCTCATCTCCCTGGCGAACCCGTCCACCAAGGCCCGGAACCTGATGGAGGAACTGGGCATCAACGCGTACGACGCGCAAGGCAAGTTCGTGGGACTGTCGAACCTCGCCGGCCAGCTCCAGGACAAAATGAGCGGCCTGTCGCAGGAACAGCGCAACCAGGCGTTGGCGACGATCTTCGGGACCGACGCCATCAGGGCCGCGAACGTGCTCTACAACGAGGGCGCCCAGGGCATCGCCGAGTGGACCAAGAAGGTCAACGACTCCGGGTACGCGGCCGAGCAGGCCGCCGCGAAGAACGACAACCTCAAGGGTGATCTGGAGAACCTGTCCGGCAGTTTTGAAAGCCTGATGATCAGCATCGGATCCGGCGCCAACGGGCCGCTGCGCAAGGCCGTGCAGATCACGGACATGCTCGTGGACACGTTCTCGAGCATGCCGGCCCCGGTCCAGCAGGGCGCCGTCCTGCTGGGCATGGCCGCGGGCGCCGCGGCCGGACTGCACAAGATGTTCGGCAGCCTGACGACCAGCTCCAGCGGATTCGCGCGCACCATGAGCATGGTCGTGGATCCGGTGGAACGGTTCAAGTCCGCAGGGGGAGCGATCTCCTACGGCGGGCAGGCCATCGTCGCGGCCTTCGGGTCCGCGGACCGGCAGATGCAGGTGTTCGGCACGACCGTGAGCCGCACGCAGGGCGTCATGACCGGACTGCGCAGCATCGGCGGCAGCATCGTCGACCTGATGGGCGGCCCATGGGGCATCGCCCTGACCGCCGCCGCCGGACTCCTGACATTGTGGGCGCAAGGCGCGCAGGAAGCCAGCAACGCGGCCAAGGACGTCCAGTCCGCGTTCGAATCGTCCGGCGACGCGACCGAAGCGCTCGTCGACCAGGCCATGAATATGACGTTCACGACCGGCGGGATCCTCGACTGGTTCAAACGCATTCAGGTCGACGCGCAGAACGTGCCCGACCTGCTGGACAAGGTCGGGTTGAGCGTTTCGGACATGGTGTCCGCCGCGGAAGGCGACGCCGGCTCGCTGGCGAAGGTCAACGAGACGATCAAGGAACTGTCCAAGTCCGCCGGCACCGGAGCGTTGCGTTCACAGGCGCTGCAAAGGGTCCTCGACCAGCTGACCGACGCGTACGAGACCGGCAGCGACGCGGCCAAAACCAAAAAGGACGCGTTGGACGACCTGAACGCGGCCACCGGGGAGAACACCGACGCGTCCAGCGAGAACGGCGACGCGCAATCCGAGAACGCGCAGGCCACCCAGGAGGCCGCCGACGCACAGTCGATCCTCGAGGACGGCATGGGCGCGACGACCAAAGGCCTCGACGACCAGGCCGCCTCGCTCGGCGAGGTCGTCGACGCGTTGAACACGTACTACGGGTTCGCGCTCAGCTCGTCGGACGCGATGATCGGCCTGTACGACTCGTTCGACAAGGCCACCGAATCGGCGCAGAAGAACGGCGCCATACTCGACATCAACACCGCCCAGGGGCGCGCGAACCAGAGCGCGTTGAACGATCTGGCGCAGGCGGCCGGCAAGGCCGCCGAAGCGCAGGCGCGCAACGGCGAGGGCATGGACGCGATCAACGCGACGCTCGACACCGCGCGGGAACGCTACATCGCCGCCGCGCGGGCCATGGGCATGACCCCCGAAGCGGCAGACGCGGCCGCGAACGCCGCCGGCTTGACCCGGGAACAGTTCGACAGGCTCGCCAACAGCGTCAATCAGGTGCCCGACGACAAGCAGGTCAACGTCACCGCCAACGACGATGAGGCGAAAACCCGGTTGGGCGAACTCGGCGTGACCGTCCAGACCCTGCCGAACGGCGAAGTCAAGATCACCGGCGACAACACCGACGCGATCAACAGCATCGCCATGGTCAACGGGATCCCCGTGGACCCGAAAACCGGCACCCTCACCCTCGACAGCAACCAATACCAGATCGCACTGGCATTGGCCAACGGGGCGACGATCGACCCGAAAACCGGATACCTGATCGGCGACGGCAGCGACCTGTTCAACAAGGTCGCCCAAGCCAACGGATGGAAGATCGACCCGAAAACCGGGGTGATCTCAGGCGACGACGGACCGTTCAAGGCCGCCGCCCAAGCGGTCGAGAACCAACAGATCGCCGGCAAGACCGTGAGCATCGGCGCGGACGCGTCGGGGTTCTGGGGCACCGTCAACTCGATCCTCGGACAGGTGTTCCACGTCAACGTCGGCGCCGACAGCAAGGCGCACGGCGGGATCATCGGATACGCGACCGGCGGGCGCATACCCCGCCTCGCCGCGGGAGGCCCATCGGGCCTGCTGGGCGGGATCGGCTCCGCGGTATCCGACTCGAACCTGATCTGGGCGTCGCGAGGCGAATACATGATGAACGCGCGCGCCGTGGACCATTACGGAGTCGACTGGATGGACTCGGTCAACGCGATGCGATACAAGCCCGACACGAAGGTCATGCCCGCACCACCCTCCCATACGGAGCAAAGCGCGGCGCCGGTGACCTACGTGTCGAAAACCGCGAACATCATCATCCAGGGCAACGGCAAGACCGACCGCGCCCTCGCGCAGGAGATCCTGCAGACCCTGCGCGTGAACGGATACGGAGGCGACTGATGCGCGTGACCATCACCACCCTCGGCCAACCGGAACTCCGGCTCTCCATGAGGGACGACTCGCCCGCGAACCGGCCCGACTCGCCCATCGGGCCCATGGTCTGGCTCGACCGGCATCCATTGGACGGCTGGTACGACGGCGTGGACCTGAAAACCCAGGCCGCGGACAATCCGGCAGGCGACGGACTATACATGCCCGCGCGCCTGCTCATGGCCGAACGCGTCGTCACCATCAAGGGCCATCAGACACGCAATCCCCATGACGAGGGATCCTCGATCGGCGACATGCGACTGCGCGACCTGCTGCGCGCACTGGTAGGCCAACCGGTCACCCTGAGCGTGGCCGACACGATGGGCGTGCGCGAGGCCACCGGCTACGTCAGCTCGAAAATCATCTCCGGCGACGAAAACGAAAACTACGGGCTCCTTCGGTTCGCGATCATCCTGACGTGCCCGGATCCGCTCGTCTACTCCAACCCCGTCACCTATCAGGCCAGTGGCAGCCGGATTATGGCGGAGAACAACGGGACCGCCGCCTCATGGCCGGTATTGGCGGTATCCGGCTCGCCGAAACGGATCGTGGCCTCGTTGGACGGCCGCCGGGTCGACTGGCGGTTCGACGACAGGCCGGTGCAGGCCGCGGAACTGGACTTCGCGACCATGATCCCCACCATCGGCACGGTGAGCAACGACGACGGATTCCAGATTCCGCCAGGACGCCACACGATCTCGGTCACGGTGCAGGGCAGCGCGGACGTCGCGCTGCGCGTACGCAACGCATGGAGGTGAACCATGGAACAGATCACATTGCACGCGTACAACGGGCTGACCGGCCAGCACATCGGCCGCCTGCCCTACACCGCACTGTCCGCTCAGGATTCGATCAGCGACGAAGGGTCGATGAGCGCCACCATCCCCGACTGCAAACAGCTGCGCCTCATCCCCGACCTGGACCCGTACCTGCACGACTGGGGAACGATCTACGCGGCGCACATGGGCGAACGCATCCTGCACGCCGGCTACCTGACCTCCCATAGCCTCAACGACACAAGGGATGAGCTGAACCTGACGATCGGCGGCGGATTCACGATCCTCAACAAACGCAAGGTCCTGAACATCGCCCTGCGGGATTCGTGGCGCGACGGCGAGGTCCTGATCGACGAGGACCATCCGCCCAAAGCATGGCGCCTGACCGCCACCGGCACATACCGCGACCTGATCCGCGCGCTGATCGCGGAAACCATGAAATGGGGCGACCTGCCATTCGTCCTGCCGGACGTGGAGGGCGGGACCGCGCACGAACGCAACTGGGACGGCTGGCAGTTCACCAGCACCTGGGATGAGATATCGGATATCGCCGATCTGGAGGACGGGCCCGAAATCCGCGCCGACCCCCTGATCGACACCGAGGGACGCCTGCGATTCCAGGTGCGCGTGGGCACGCCCGAGATCATCGACCAACCCTATTGGACGTGGAACCGGCTCGCGCCCGGCCAACGGGCCATCCTCGACGCGACCGACTGCGACGGGGGCGGCCTGACCGGACAGCATTACATGGTCGGAGGCCGCTCCGACGACAAAACCCTCGTCGCCAAAGCCGACGGACACGAGCTGACCGACCACGGCTGGCCCCTCCTGCAATCGTCGGACTCGTCGCACTCGACCGTGACCGTGCTAAAAACACTGCAATCCTACGCTCGGGCCGCCATCCTGCTCGGCGACACCGACCAGTCCACCCACGGGCTGAGGGTCGGCCTCGAACACGACGTGCACGTCGGCGACCACGCCCGCCTGCGCGTCACCCACAGCAACCCCGACACCAACGAACGGGACCTGCTGCTGGACGAGACCATCGACCTGAAAATCACGGACGTCAAATGGGATGCGGCCAGCGAATGGCTGACCCTGCAAACCAGACCAATCAAGGAGAGCGCATGAAATACCGGTCAGGCACGATCGACAATGCGCAGGTCATCCGCCGCATCAACCAGCGCACGGCCCGCCGCCTCAACAATGCGCTCACCTCCGAAGGCACCCGCCCGTTCCAATCGGTCGAGAAGCTGACGCGGACGCAGGCGGACCTGCAGGCGCTGGTGGGTGCGAGCCTCAACGTGATCGCGGACGACGATGCAGTGGAGGGTTTCGGCCCACCGACGGCGGAGTGGACCGCGTTGTGCACGGTGCGGGTCACGGTGCCGGCGGGTAGGTCAGTGAGCGCGGTGCAGGCCACCGGCAGCATGACCATGACCGCCAAAAGCACGGATGTGGAGACGGGCTGCGTGCTGCGACTATTGGTCAACAATCGGCAGGTCGCGTCCGGGGTCATGTCTCGCGAGAACGCGGAGGCCGACCAATGGGACGGCCTCGTGAGCGGGGTGATCAATCTGAACAATCTCAAGCAGGGCGACGTGATCCCCGTCACCCTGCAATATCGGGCCACGACCCCCGCGGACTGGCCGAAACAGGAGACGAACACGGCGGATCTGACCGTGCAGGCCGCGTTCCCGCCCGCCACGGCGGCGCGTGAAAGGGGTGAGTGACATGCCAGTGTACGGCAAGGCGGTCAAGCGCCGCGACAAAAGGTTCATCCGCGGCGACACGCAGCGGTTCGGGGGTCATTGGCGGCAGCGCAACGTGCGCACCGGCGAGTCGTGGGACGTGAACCTGTCCGGCTGGAGCGGCGTGATCGAACTCCACGGTCTGGATGACGAGTTGTGGTATTCGGTCGCATGCACGGAGATGAGCGCGGACGGACGGGCGGTGGCCACGATCCCGCCTGACGCGTTTATGGGAGCTCAGTGGGATTCGCGTCGGCATGGCACATGGCGATGCCGGGTTACCAGTCCGGATGGCGGCACGGTCAAAACGATCGGCTGGGGCTACTGGATCCTCACATTCTAAGGAGCACGAGATGACCGCTATCACTCCGCGCATGCTGGACATGGCGTTGCGCGCCTGCGCACGGGAGGACCCGCGCCTGTACTACTCGTCGGATCTCGACGGCGGTCATGCCGACGCGATCATCGACGGGGACATCGACCTGACGCGCCTGTGCGCGCATATCAACAGTTTTGAGGAGGCATGATGATCGGCGAGGACATCGTTGATTTGCGCGAGGGCATCGACCCCGGACCCATGGGTCCCGTGGGCCCGCAGGGGCCCATGGCGGCCGAGACCGCTACGCAGGACGAGGCGGTCGCGGGGTTCGTAGCCGGCGAGGAGACCGCGACCTCGCTGGCGGTGTTCACACGCGCGGACCGCGTGTACGACACGGTCGCGGCCATGAAGGCGGACCGGTTGCTGCGCGCGGGCATGGGCGCGCGCACGCGCGGCTACTACACTCCCGGTGACGGCGGGGCCGGCATGTACAAGATCGCCGACGAACCCATGCATGACGCGTCGGATATCCGTGACATGCGGCTTGTTTCGGGACGATACGCGACTCTGCTGGACGCGGACAACATCCGCAAGCTGGGCGCGAAGGGCGACGGCGCGTCGGACGACACGCTCGCGTTCCAGGGGGCCGCGAAGGCGGGCCTGCCGTGCCTGTACGTGCCCGAGGGCGTCTACGTGCTCTCCGACACGATCCGGTTCACGTCCCCCGTGCGCCTGGTCGGAGCCGGTTCGAACCTGTCCGTGCTGCGCACCGAACTGGATCTGCCCGTGCAGGTCGACAAGGCCAAGCTCATCCTGTGCGGCTCCGACACGCTCATCGCCCATTTGGGCTTCCGCCTGCACAATCCGGGCGACTACGCGATAGGCGTCTACCACGGGTCGCATGACGTGACCGTAACCCGCTGCCACGCGATCTCGGGCGCGCTCGTCCAGGCCAACGCCGACAAGTGGCTGACCGTGCGGCCGGACGGCGCGGAGATCACGGGCAGCATGTGCGAGCGGATCACCGTCTCCCATAACCGGTGCGACAGCTTCGGCGACGGGACCGAGAAGAAACCGTCGGCGCAGGCGGCGATCAATTTGAAATACTGCTCGAATAGCACGGTCGAGTCCAACGTGATCGACAACGCGCTGCTCAAATGGAGCGGGATCCAGTGGTGGGGCGGTGACGCCGACCCCAAGAAATACGATCCCGCGCTCCCCGTCGATAGCGCCCAGTTGGCGCGCAGCGTGCCCAAACCCTGCCACGACATCAGGATCGTGCGCAACACGGTGCGCAACTGCGGCGGCAGCGGGATCTGGGGCACGTGGACGCGCGGCGTGCTCGTCGAGGGCAACACCGTGTCCGATTGCTGGGACAACAACATCGGCAACGAGGGCAACGACAGGATGACCACCGTCAACAACCGCGTCATGTCCACGAACGGGGTGTGCTGCTACGCGGTCGCGTGGAGGGTCGACGAGCAGATCGTGGCCAACAACACGTTCGAGGGCGGCGGCGACCGGCCGTGCACGTTCATGGTCTCGTTCTCCAACCCCCTGCCCTGGGACTCCAGCTGCCCCACCGGCGTATTGGAGGGCAACACGTTCGTCAGCACCGGATCGGCGAACTGGTCGCTGGAGATCGGCGACAGCCTCAACCTGCACATGATCTCCGGCAACACGTTCCGCGACTCGTGCCTGCGCCTGGCATGCGACACGCCCAGCATGGGCGTCAGCATCCACGACAACGTGTTCCTCTACCAGCGCCACTACGGGCCGCTGTCGGACACCTGGTATCCGTCCAACCAGGACGGGCACCCGTCCATCCACGCGTACGCGATCCTCGAGATCGGCTCGGCCCGCGGCGGCCGCGTGTCCGTCAAAGGCAACCGGATCGTCGACAACGCGGCGCGCACGGACTCCATGCCGTGCATCCTGGTCGCGCCACTGTACGGCGACGACACGAGGGACGCGGCCACCGACAACCAGATCGTCCTCGAGGGCAACATCGTGCGCAACGCCCTGCCCGCCGCCCAGTCCGGCCCCGCCTACGCGCTGCTGACCAAGTCGGACGGCGGCGTCAAGAGCGTCCTGGTCGAGGGCAACGTGGCCGACGTGCACGGGCCCGCGGTCTACCAATGGGTCGACCACGTCGCCGACAAGCCCAACAGCGCCAAAACATCCGAGGTCGTCTACCAGATGGGCTTCAACCGCAAGGCCAACCACAGGGACCCCTACTGGATGTCGTACGCCAGCGTCAAGAAGGAATACGCGCACATGGCCAACTGCCTCATCCCGATCAACAACAGCACCACCGGCAGCGGACAGGGAGCCCTCGACTACAACCTCGTATGGATCTCGTGGCAGCGCACCACATTCAAAATCCCACTCACCATGATCTGACAGTCAGGAGACCCATATCATGCCCCCACTCGTCCAGCAGTTTCTCGACTGGCTCATCCCCGCCATGTGCGGGGGCGCGGTCACGGTGCTCGCCTTGGCCTGGCGGTGGGGCACAGCCATGATCAACGGGATGCGCGAACTCCTGCTGTGCAGGCTCGAGGACCTGCGCCGCGAAATGGTGTACGACAACCACGGCATCGCCGACGACGACCTCAAAAGCCGATCACAACGCCTCTACGACAGCTATCACGCGCTCGGCGGCAACGGGCACGGCACCGCCCTCAACCAAGACATCCAATCAGCGCCCATCGCCGACCGCAAGGAGTCACGTTGATACCACTACTGATACCACTCGCATGGCTGACCGGTCTCCTGATCGTCGTCCTGTTCACGCACGGCGCGGACCCGCGCCGATAGTTTTTGGCCCCGCGAAACCCGCGGGGCCAAACCCATATCCAAACCCCCTTTTGAGAGGAGACAGATGATCCACAACAAAAACAAGCCGCTGGGCCGTCGGCCGGCCGCGTGGCTCGCCGCACTGCTGGCAATGCTCATGGTCGTGGCCATGCCCGCGCCGGCGATGGCGGACAGCGGCGTGGACGCGTCCAACTGGCAGGGCTGCATCACCGACACGCGCGCCGATCAGGCCAAACGGGCCGGAGCGAGCTTCGCGTTCATCAAGGCGACCGAGGGCGCGGGCTACACGGACCCGCAGGCCGACTGCAGCATGCAGGGCCTCAAAACCGCCGGCGTGCGGCGCGGCGTGTACCATTTCGCCCGCCCCGACCTGGGCAATTCGCCGGAGGCCGAGGCCGACTGGTTCAACAGCCAGACCCGCGGATACATGCACGACGGTGTGATCCCGGTCCTGGACTGGGAACCGGGCGGAGCGTACAACGCGTGGACGTGGTGGGCGTTGCGCTGGTTGCAGCGCGTCGAGAGCGCGTGGGGCGTCAAACCCATGATCTACATGTCCGCCAGCGTGATCCGGTCGGGCGACTGGAGCAACGTGGCCGGATCGGACTACGGACTGTGGGTCGCGGGCTATCCGCGCGGCTACGCGGGCGAGCGGCTGCGCGATCCCGGCAACGTGCCCTACAGCGTGGCACCGTGGAGTTTCGCGGCCGCGTGGCAGTACTCGTCCACGGGCAGCGTGGCCGGCATCGGCAGCGCGATCGACGTCAACTGGTTCTACGGCGACGCCGGCACATGGGCCAGATACGCCGGCGGCGACTCCACGCCCGGCACCAACGCCAACCCGATGCCCGCGAAACCGGCGCAAAACCCGCAGCAGGGCGCACCCACCGGCGACACGGACACGCTCGCCCGAGCAGTCATCCGCGGCGACTACGGCAACCTGCCCACCCGCCGCCTCCTGCTCGGCAACCGCTACCGTGAGGTCCAGGACCGCGTCGACCAGCTCCTCGCCAACACCACGCCCGCCGGCGACACCAATGGCGGGACGACCAGCGTGACCGTCCAGCCGGGCGACACCATGAGCGCCATCGCCACGCGCACCGGCCTGTGGCCCCTGTCCGCATGGCAGGCACCCTCGGGCGACCTCAACAGGATCTGGCCGGGACAGGTCGTCACCTACAACGGCGGCGGCTCCGCCGCCGCCAGTAGCGTGCCGTCAGCGGGCCGTACCGTCACCGTGCGTGCCGGCGACACCCTCACCGGCATCGCGGCACGACTTGGCATCGGCTACACGCAGCTCACCGGCTACCGCAGCGGCGACCCCAACGTGATCTACCCCGGCGAAGTGCTGCGCTATTAAGAGTCATCACGCCGGAATCCAGTGGCCTCGGAAGCATATACCTCCGAGGCCACTGGATTCGCTCAATAGAATCGAGAATGACAATGTCCGACACCAACACCGACAACCCCACGCCAAACATCGACACCTCCACATGGGGGCCGACGGTCGACGTGGACCTCACGCCACCCGCATGGCTCATCCCCAACCGACTCTACGACGTGCTCAAATGGCTCGCCATGCTCGTGTTCCCCGCACTCGCGGTGTTCACGCGCACGATAGGCCCCGCATGGGGTCTGCCCCACATGGACGCGATCGCGACCACGCTCGCCGCGCTCGGCGTACTATGCGGCGCGATCATCGGCATCAGCGCCATCAACGCCCACATCAGCAGCAAGTAGACCCCACCCAAACAAAGACGCCCCTCACCCCTCCGATCACGGAGAGGTGAGGGGCGTCTTTCGCGTTATACGGGGAGTCTACCGTTCGTCGCCGGTGAAGCCGATCCGCACGCCGCTCGACTCGGCCCGGCGCCACACACTCACTGCTACACTGAATGAGACAACAAAAATAGAGTCTACTTAGAGTGTACTCCTTTGGAAAACCCAATGTTTCCAACGCCTGAGAGACTGTACCGCTATACGGAAAACCGATAGCCGGCTCCGCGCCGGTGCTCCCCTCAGTCGTCTACGACGACAGCTCCCCTCAGAGAGGGGAGCCTATATAAGCGAGGCCACGCCGATCACCTCGGCTACCCGGTCGGTCAGTCCGGTCAGTCCGCGGAAGTGAAGCCCTGCGGCTCGCCCTGCTCAGAGAACTTGGCGTTGTGAGCCTTCTTGGCCGCCGCGATCATCAGCTTGATGCGGTTGAGCTGATTCGCCTCGGACGCGCCCGGATCGTAGTCGATCGAGACGATGTTCGCCTCGGGGTGCAGGCGGCGGATCTTGCCGAACATGCCGCGGCCGGTCACATGGTTGGGCAGGCAGGCGAACGGCTGCGCGCAGATCACGTTCGGGCAGCCCTGTTCGATCAGGTCGAGGATCTCCGCGGTGAGCAGCCATCCCTCGCCGGCCTGCACGCCGATGGACGTGACCTCGGCGGCCTTCTTGACCAGTTCGGGCATCGGGTCGTCCTGGCGGAACTTGCCGTTCGACAGCGCGAGCGCCGCCTTGATCGGGGCGTTGTACATGTCGAGGCCCTTGCGCATCAAGGAGTACGCCAGCTTGTTGCCGCCCATGCCGAGGTTCTTCTCGTTCCAGTCGGTGATGTAGGGGCGCGTGGTCATGAACTCCATGATGCCGGGCACCACGGCCTCGCAGTCCTGCGACTCGATCACGTCGACGACGTGGTTATTCGCGTCCGGCTGGTACTTGACGAGGATCTCGCCGACCACGCCGACGCGCACCTTGCGCGGGATGTCCTTCAGCGGCAGCGCGTCGAACGACTTCACGATCTCCTTGGCGAGCGTGCCGTACGGCAGCCAGCCCTTGCGCAGCCACGGGGTCTTCGCCGCGGTCTTCGAGTAGCCGTGGTGCTCGAGCGTCTCGCGCACGATCACGTCCCACTGCTCGTACAGCTTGTCGGCCGAACCCTTCTCCACCTCGTACGGGCGCACGCGGTAGAGGCACTTCATGAGCAGATCGCCCAGGATCAGGGACTTGACCGCGCGGTGCAGCAACGGCAGGGTCGCCTTGAAGCCGGGGTTGTCCTCGAGCCCCTGGGTGGAGATGGCGATGACCGGGATCTGCGGGTAGCCGGCATCGACCAGCGCCTTGCGGATCAGGCCGAAGTAGTTGGTCGCACGGCACATGCCGCCGGTCTGGGTGATGGCCAATGCCACGTGATCGGGATCGTACTTGCCTTCCTGGATCGCGCCGATGAGCTGGCCGATGACCATGATGGCCGGGTAGCAGGCGTCGTTGTTCACGTATTTGAGGCCGGTCTCCACGTCGCCGCGGCTCGCGTGCTTGAGGATGTCGAACTTGTAGCCGCCGGAGCGGATCACCGCCTCGACCAGCGACATGTGGATCGGGCTCATCTGGGGGCCGACGATCGTGTAGTTCTTCCTCATGTCCTTGACGAACTTCTCGCGGTGCGCGTAGCGGGACATGGTGGCGTTGTTGTGGCCGGACTTCTTGGCGCCCTTGCCGTCCGCCGCGTCGACGGCGGCCTGCAGGTCGCGCTGCGCGGCGCGGCGGGACGCCTCGCGCACGGCTTCGGTCAGCTTCGGGTTGGAGGCCATGGTCGTGTCGAGCAGCACCTGGCGGCCCGGGGTCGGCGCCTTGGAGCCGGTCTTGCGGAATCCGGCCGATGAAGGGGCGGCGGCCGGCGCGGCGGTCCGGGCGGCCGACGCCAGATCGGACTGCTTGGATTGAGCGGCCTTGACCGCGGCCTGCGCGGCGGCGAGCTGCTCCTTCGCGCGGCTCAGCTGCGCCTCGGCGTCGGCCAGATCGGACTGCGCCTTGGCCTGCGCCTGACGGCGGGCCTCCAGCTCGGCGGCCGTCGGCGAGGAGGCGACATGCTGGTCGCGCTTGTCCGGCAGCGCGGAACCGTTGCCGTCGGCCGCCATGGCGGACGATACGGCGGCGATCGCCTTCGACTTGTTGCGCTCGCGCTCCTCGACGGCGGCCTTGAGCGAGCGCAGGCGGATCTTGGCCGCGCCCAGATTGGAGACCTCGTCGATCTTGAGCAGCGTGTACACGTCGGCCTTGTCGGCGAGGATCTCGGCCACCTGATCGGTGGTGATCGCGTCCAGGCCGCATCCGAAGGAGTTGAGCTGCACGAGCTCGAGCCCCGGATACGAGGCGACGAAATGCGCCGCCGCGTACAGGCGGGAGTGGTAGGCCCACTGGTTGGTCACGCGCAGCGGCATCTTGTTGACCGTCAGCTTGCGGTCGCCGACATGGCGGAAGCCGTTCGCGTTCTTGGCGCGCGGATCCTCCTCCCCCTCGGCGAGGAACTCGGTCAGATTGAGCTTTTCGCCGGGCTGCAGCTCGCACACCGAATCCTCGGAAAGCACCACCATGCCGAGCGAGCAGATGGTCTCGGGGATGCCGTGGTTGATCTCGGGGTCGATGTGGTAGGGGCGGCCGGCGAGCACGATGCCGCGGCAATTGTGCTCCTTCATGTACGCCAGCGCGGCGAGGCCCTCCTGCTGCACGTCGTGCTTGAAGACCTTGTCCTCGGCGTAGGCGGCCTTGACGGCGGTCTCGGCCTCCTCGCGGCTCACGTTCGCCCACGCGAACTCCTCGACGATGCGCTCGACCATCAGCTCATGGTTGGCGAGGTTGAAGTACGGATGCATGTAGCGCACGCCGTCCTCGCGCAGCTCGGGCATGTTCGCGCCGACGACGAGCGGATAGTTGGCCACGACCGGGCAGTTGTAGTGGTTGTCCGTGTTGGGCACGAGGTTGTCCTCGTAGCTCACGCACGGGTAGAAGATCGTCTTGACGCCCTTGCCCAGCAGCCACTTGATGTGGCCGTGCACCAGCTTGGCCGGGTAGCAGATGTTCTCGGACGCGATCGACTCGATGCCGGTCTCGAACAGCTCGTGCGAGCTGCGCCCGGAGATCATCACCTTGAATCCGAGCGAGGTGAGCAGCGTGAACCAGAACGGGTAGTTCTCGTACATGTTGAGCGCGCGCGGGATGCCGATCTCGCCGCGCGTGGCCTTCTTGTCGGTCAGGCGGCGGTAGGCGAAGCAGCGCTTGTACTTGTAGTCGTACAGGTTCGGGCGGTCGGAGCGCTTCTTCTTCGCGTCGCCGCCGCGCTCGCAGCGGTTGCCTGTCACGTAGCGCGAACCGTCGGCGAAGGTGGTGATGGTGAGCTTGCAGTGGTTCTGGCACAGCTTGCACACGTCGCGCTCGGTGGTCATGCTCATGGTGTCGAGCGCCTCGCCGGTCAGGATGGAGCTGGCGGTGTGGGTCACGCCGTCGATGACGGCGACGTGCCGCTCGTCGGAGCCGCTCGCCGGCTGGGCGTTGGCATCGGCCTGCTGCTCGGAGCCGTCGGCCTTGACCTGCACGTCCAGATGGTCGGCCTCGTCCTCGTAGTGCATGCGCGCGGTGAGCGCGGCGCCGAACGCGCCCATCAGGCCGGCGATGTTCGGGCGGGTCACCTCGCGCTCGGTGAGCAGTTCGAACGCGCGCAGCACGGCGTCATTGAGGAAGGTGCCGCCCTGCACGACGACCGTATCGCCGAGCTCGCCGGAATCGCGCAGCTTGATGACCTTGTACAGCGCGTTCCTGACCACGGAGTAGCACAGACCGGCGGCGATGTCCTCGATGGACGCGCCCTCCTTCTGCGCCTGCTTGACCGAGGAGTTCATGAACACGGTGCAGCGTGAGCCGAGATCCACCGGATGGGTGGAGGCGAGCGCCTTCTGGGTGAACTCCTGGATGGTCAGGCCCATCGACATGGCGAAGGTCTGCAGGAACGAGCCGCAGCCGGACGAGCAGGCCTCGTTGACGGCGATCGAATCGATCACGCCGTCGGTGATGGCCAGGTACTTCATGTCCTGCCCGCCGATGTCGATGACGGCGGTGACGCCGGGGCTCACCATTTCGGCGCCGCGGTAGTGGGCCATCGTCTCGACGACGCCCTCGTCCAGATGCAGGCCGGTGGTGATCAGTCCCTCGCCGTAGCCGGTGGCGCAGGATCGGGCGATCCACGCCCCGGCCGGCAGCTGGGACTGGATTTGCTTGACGATGTTGATGGCCGCGGTCAGCGGGCTTCCCTCGTTGTTCGCGTAGCTCGACCACACGATTTCGCGGTCGTCGTTGACGAGCGTGGCCTTGATGGTGGTCGACCCCGCGTCGATGCCGAGGAAGTGCGGCCCGTGCGCGCCTTCGAGCGTGCCGATGTGGATGTGCTCGCGGTGATGGCGCTTGTTGAACGCCTCGCGGTCGGCCTCCGTGGGGAACAGCGGCGGCATGGTCGGCGTGTTGGACGGCAGGTTCTGCAGTTCGTCCAGACGCGCCAGGATGTCGGCGCAGGTGCGCGCCTCGAAGTGGTGGCCCTCGTCGTCGGCGTCGATGTCGGCCTGCAGGGCCGCGCCGTACGCGACGTACAGGTGGGCGTTGGTCGGCACGATGAATTCGTCGACCTTGCCTTCCAGCGCGCGCTGGAAGGCGGCGCGCAGCTCGCTCATGAAGAACAGCGGCCCGCCGAGGAAGATCACGGTGCCGTGGATCGGCCGGCCGGAGGCGAGGCCGGCGATGGTCTGGGTCGCGACGGCGGTGAAGATCGACGCGGCCAGATCGGGCTTGGCCGCGCCGTCGTTGATGAGCGGCTGGAGATCGGTCTTGGCGAACACGCCGCACCGCGAGGCGATCGGGTACAGGGTCTTGTAGTCCTTCGCCATGTCGTTGAGGCCGGACGCGTCGGTGTCGAGCAGCGTGGACATCTGGTCGATGAACGCGCCGGTGCCGCCCGCGCACGAACCGTTCATGCGCTGCTCGGGCGTGGGCTTGAGATAGGTGATCTTGGCGTCCTCGCCGCCCAGCTCGATGATGACGTCGGCCTGCGGGTATTCCTTGTCGATCGCCTCGGTTTCGGCGATGACCTCCTGGATGAACGGCACATGCATGTTGTCCGCCAGCGTCAGGCCGCCGGAACCGGTGATGGCGAGGCGGATCGGCTCGTCGCCGCGGCCGCGCTGCTCGAGCTCCTTGTGGATGTCGACGAGCAGGCCGGCGACGGTGGCGCGCACGTTGGCGTGATGGCGCCGGTAGTCGGAGAAGATGGTATCCCCCAGCGAATCCGACTGGTCGAGCACCACGGCCTTGACCGTGGTCGAACCGATGTCAAGCCCCACGCGCAACGGCTTCGTATCGTGGCCGTTGGCCGCGGTATCCGCTTCGTTCACCATGCAAACCTCTTCGCCTGATTTCCCGGGACACGGTGTACCCACCATGCACTGCCCGGCTGCTCCAACATCCCTACTTTAGTAGGATGCCAAGTCCAAGCCCCCGATACCGGTCCTCCCACAGCGTGATTTATATAACACATCGGGGGCAAAACCCAACGTCAGACCGCCCGATGTCGAGTTGGGCGCGGAAAGGTACGGGAAAATGCGTCGATAGGCCGACGCGCCGGAACCACGGCGCGTACGGAACGCTCAGGATGCTCGGAACGCCCAAGACGCTCAGGACGCTCAGGACGCCTGCGCGGCCTCGCCCTTCACCCGGTCCTTGAGATACATCTCGGGAATGTCGCGCTCCTGATCATGCAGCTTGGCCCAGATCACCGGGCGCCCCTCGGCCAGGGAGCGCGGCACGTCGAGGATGCGCTGGTTGCGCGATCCTCGGAACTGCAGTAGGGAGTCGTGCTGGTCGGCCAGGTACCGGCCGTCGACGAGGACGTCGATCAGCTGCAGCAGCTCGAGCTTGTCGGGTGTCTCCCCCGGGCGCATGAGCTCCTCCCACGTGTAGCCCGTCCACGACCAGATGTCCTTGGAGTCGCCGAACTCGCTGCGGATGCGCCGCGCGAGCGGCAGCAGCACCGGGGTGTTGAGCAGCGGCTCGCCGCCCAGGAAGGTGATGCCCTGCACCCAGGGCGCCCGGAGATCGTCGATGATCCTGTCCTCGAGCCGCGGCGTGTATTCATGGCCGGCCTTGAAGTCCCAGATGGACGCGTTGAAGCATTCGACGCAGTGGAACGGGCATCCGGAAACGTACAGCGAATTGCGCACGCCCTCGCCGTCGGTGACGATGAAGGTCTTGTAGTCGGCGATCATGCGCTTGGACATGCGCCGGCCATCCCACTGGCCCGCGCGCGGGTCGTTGGCCAGGCCGTTGGAGGGCACGCAGGGGCCACGGCCGGTCTCGCCGGCCGCGAAATCATGCCGCAGGGGTTCCGCGGCCGCCTTGCGAAAGTCAGGCATGGCGCACTTCCTACCATAGCTTGGCTCCCGCTGCCGGGAGCCGTCCGTCATCAGACGGACCGAGGGTGGCCAGCACATAGGATGGCCACCCTCGCTCCCGCCTGCGATCGGCGGCTCCCGCCAGCGGGAGACTCGTGAATAATCCTTACTTGGCCTCTTCGAACCACTCGCGCTCGGTGCCGTCCGACAGCGTGACGTGGCCGGTCTCACCGCTCATGTGCTTGACGCGATGGGAGATCTCCTCGTGGCGGCCGTGCACCATCGGGCGCTGCACCGGGTTGCCGAGGTAGCCGCAGGTGCGCTTGGTGACGTTGCACTTGTCCGGATCGGCGTTGCCGCATTCGGGGCACTTGAAGCCTTCCTCGGTCGGCTCGAAGTCGCCCTGGAACCCGCACACGAAGCAGTGGTCGATCGGCGTGTTGGTGCCGAGGTAGCCGATGCCGATGTTGTAGGCGTAATCCCACACGGCCTCGAGCGCCTTCGGGTTGTCCTGCAGGCACGGGTACTCGCAGTAGTTGATGAAGCCGCCGGAGGCGTAGTACGGGAAGTCCTTCTCGTAGTTGAGCTTCTCCATCGGGGTCGGCTGCAGCCACACCGGGTAGTGGAAGGAGTTGGTGTAGAAGTCGTGGTCGGTCACGCCCTCGACGCGGCCGAACTTCTCGCGGTCCATGCGGTTGAAGCGGTCGGTGAGCGACTCGGCCGGCGTGGAGTACACGGAGTAGTGGTAGCCCTCCATGCGGCTCCACTGCTTGCACAGCTCGTTCATGCGCTTGACGATCGACAGCGCGAACTCCTTGCCTTGCGGGTCCCAGCCGTGGTCGCGGATCCAGTTCTTGCCGTAGAACACGGCGGTGGCCTCCGCCAGACCGATGTAGCCGAGCGAGACGGTGGCGCGCTCGTTCTTGAACAGCGCGTCGACGTTGTCGTTCGCGCCGAGGCGGCCGAAGGCGCCGAAGCGGAACAGGGTCGGGGCGTTCACCGGGGTGGCCTGCTTGCAGCGCATGATGCGGAACTGGAGCGCCTGGTGCGCGGTCTCCATACGCTCGTTGAACAGCTTCCAGAAGCGGGCCTTGTCGCCGTGGGACTCGAGCGCGATGCGCGGCACGTTCACGGAAACCACGCCGAGGTTCATGCGGCCGTCCTCCTCGTCCTTGCCGGTGGCCGGGTTGATCCAGCCCTGCAGGAACGAGCGGCAGCCCATCGGCGCCTTGAAGGAGCCGGTGATCTTGACGATGTTCTCGTAGAACACCACGTCCGGGTACATGCGCTTGGTGGCGCACTCGAGGGCGAGCTGCTTCAGGTCGTAGTTCGGGTCGCCCGGATCGGCGTTCACGCCGTGGCGGATGGTGAACACGAGCTTCGGGAAGATCGCGGTGTGGTGGTCCTTGCCCAGGCCGCGGATGCGGTTGAGCAGGATCGCGCGCTGGACCTCGCGGGCGAACCAGTCGGTGCCGAGACCGAAGCCGATGGTGACGAACGGGGTCTGGCCGTTGGACACGCGGTTGGAGTTGATCTGGTACTCCATGGTCTGCATCGCGTCGTAGATGGACTTGCGGGTGCGGATCTTGGCGAGGATCTCGCGCTCCTGCTCCAGCTCGTCGACGTCGTCGTGGAACGGCGTGTCCATGGGCAGCGGCTCACGGGAGCCGAAGTGCAGCTTGGAGGGCTCGTTCTTCTTGGCGTTCTCGACCTGGCGGCGGGCGAACTCGACCGGCATGCCGTCGGGAATGGTCTCGCGCGCCTCTTCGAGGAACTTCTCGTAGTCCTTCTTCGCGTACGTGGCGAGGTGCTCGTCGGCGCGGTTGGCGGTCTGGCCACCGTACTGGCTGGAGGCCACGTCCTTCATGATCTGGGTGATCTGGGTGGCGGCGATGGCGATGGACTTCGGCGAGGCCATCGGCGCATTGCCGAGCGTGAAGCCGTTGGCCAGCATGTCCCAGAAGTTCGGCAGCGAGCAGTTGGACTGCGCGGTGAACGGCGAGTAGTCGGCGTCGTGGAAGTGGATGTCGCCCTTCATGTGCGCGTTCGCCACGGCCGGGGGCAGCATGTTGAACGCGGCGGCCTTGCTCACCGCGCCGGCCAGCAGATCGCGCTGGGTGGCGTAGACGTTGGCATCCTTGTTCGCGTTCTCGTGGATCAGGGTCGGATCCTGGTTGATGAAGCGGGAAACGGCCTCGTTGACATCGGTGGCCTTGGCGCGCTGGATGTCCTTGTCGAGACGGTAGTTGGTGTAGGCGCGGGCCACATCGTACAGGTGCGCGTCGATCAGCGCGTGCTCGACGAGGTTCTGGATGTCCTCGATCTTGGCCGGACCGTTGTAGCGCTCCTTGATCTCCCCCTCGACCTGGTCGGCGAAGCCGCGCACCAGCTTCTCCTCCTCCGGGCCGACCTCCTTGTCGAGATCGGCGAACGCGGACTTGACGGCGCTGATGATGTTGATCGGGTCGAAATCGACCACACGGCCATCGCGCTTCTCGACGAGCACGGCGCCCGTTCCGGGCCTCGCGTTCGTCTCGACAGCGGTCATAACCTGAGCTTCCATCTGCGGTCCTTTCCTAGTACTCCTAGTACAATATCCTCGGCTTCCGGCGCCCAGCCGGATGAATTACATGCCTGTAAGTTTCTGTGCCTTCTGTACTGTACGGCAATCCCACCCCGATATCTAGTAGCGCCACGCCGTGTTTTGCCTAGATATAGTGGTCAATGGCGGAATAGAGCCGAAATGACAATTGTGTGATTTGCGTGACGGATCTGCTTCAGCGTGTCGCGCCGGCGCTCGTCCGGCGGGTGCCGCAGGCCATCCCCAAGGGAGCCGCCGCCACGTGTCGTTGTCCGTTACGTGGAGGAATCTTGGGGCATGGCTTTCAACACGGGATACGGATATTCGGGCGGCCGGCACGCGGATCAGACCGCGCAGCCGGGCGCCGGCGCGTCCGGGGCGCCAACGCCCCAACCGCTCGACCAGCTGCCGAGGCTCGCCAGCGAGACCACGGCGGAACACCCATGGCCCGTGTCGGTGCTCAGCCAGAAGTTCCACGTCGCGGTGGAGAAATGGCCGGCGGCGTGGATCTGCGGGCAGATCACCGAGATCAACACGCGCCGCGCCGGCTCGGCCTATCTGACCGTGCGCGACGATTTCGAGGACATCGCGATCCCCGTGTCCGGCTGGCGCGCCTTCGCCGCCAAGGCCGCGGCGTTCAAGCAGGGCGACCGCGTGGTGGTGCACGGCAAGGCCGACATCTGGGTCAAGCAGACCAGGCTGAGCTTCATCGGCGACGACATCCGCAAGATCGGTTCCGGCGGCGGGCTCAAGGAGCAGATCGACGAGCTGCGCAAGAAGCTCAAGGGTGAGGGCCTCTTCGATGCGGAGAACAAGATCCCGCTGCCCGAGTTCCCCTCCTGCATCGGCCTGATCTGCGCCCCGCAGGCGCGCGCGGAGGGCGACGTGATCACCAACGTGAACCTGCGCTGGCCGTCCGTGCGCTTCAAGGTCGTGCACGCGCATGTGCAGGGCGCGCAGTGCCCGCCCGACATCGTCGCGGCGATCCGCAAGCTGGATGCCGACCCCGAGGTCGACGTGATCATCGTGGCGCGCGGCGGCGGCGCGTTCGAGGACCTCATCGGGTTCTCTGACGAGTCCGTGGTGCGGGCCACGGCCGCATGCGCCACGCCGATCGTCTCCGCCATCGGGCATGAGGACGACTGGACGCTGATCGACCTGGCGGCCGACCTGCGCGCCTCGACGCCGACCGATGCGGCGAAGAAGGTGGTGCCGGACGCGCGCGAGCAGTGGCAGCTGATCGACAACGCGATCACGCGGGCGCGCATGCGCATCGACGCGCGCGTCGCCAACGAGACCCGGCTGATCGAAGGCTATGCGAACCGCCCGAGCCTCACCCAGCCGCTCACCATGCTCGAGCCGCATCAGCGCTTCCTCGACGACGCCAGGCGGCGCATGGACATCGGCCTGACCCGCATCGTCGACGACGCGAGCCTGACCGTGGAGAAGCTGCACGCGAGCCTGACCGCGCTCAGCCCCCAGTCGACACTCGACCGCGGCTATGCGGTGGTGCAGTCCGCCGGCGGCCATGTGGTCGACGACGCCGGCACCGTGCGGACGGGCGACCGGCTCACCATGACCCTGAGAAGAGGCACGCTCACCGCCACCGCGGACTGACGCGCGGCGGCATCACGGCCCCACCAACGCCCCCATATTCAATACCGATACACATACCTATATAAAGGAGCAATCATGGCAACCACTGCAGCCGCCGATGCCGCCACCCCTAAGTCCCCCGCCACGCCGGCGGCGCCCGCCTCGAGCCTGACCGACAAGGAGCGCGAAGCCATCGCCCAGATGCCGTACGAGGAGGCCCGCGACAAGCTCATCCAAGCCGTGCAGGCGCTTGAGGCCGGCGGCCTGAACCTCGACCAGTCTATGCGCCAGTGGGAGATCGGCGAGGCCCTGGCCAAGCGCGCGCAGTCCCTGCTCGGCGAGGTCCGCGCCAAGCTCGACGCCGCCCAGGCCGAACAGGCCACCAGCGCCGACACCGCTGGTACTCAGTCCAACCTGGACTGAGCCGTAAGCGAACAGCCCGGTAGACTGTCCATAGCAGTGCACGTCGCATATGACGTCGGGGTTCCCATTTGAGTTGGGTACCGGAGGATCCAGTTAAGAAGGTCCCGCCCCCGCTGGCGGGGGCTCCCGCGTAGCGGGTGGGGGTGGTCCTGTCCTGTCCCGCCCCGGCTATCCGACCGCGATCGTCGCAAGCAGCGCCGCGTGATCCGACCCGGCGATCGTCTTGACCTCCAGCTGGCCGGCGGTGATGCCCCGGTCCAGCACGATATGGTCGATGCCGGCGAATCGCGGCAACGGCGTCTTGTCGGCCGGCCATGTGAACGCGAATCCGTGGCCCGACTGCAGCGCCGCATCGGAGAACCGGTCGCCGAGAACATCGCGGAACGGCGCGTGATCGGTCGTCGCGTTGAAATCGCCCATGAACACATACCGCGTGTCCGTGTGCGATTTCATCATCGCCAGCTCATCCAACGACCGCTTCCACTGCGACCATCGGCCCGGCCCGGGCGAGGTCGTATGCACCGACACGAATCGGATCGGCGCATCACCGAACGCGATCGTGCCTCCCGGCATGAACGACGCGGTCGAACGCACATCGTCGTCGGCCGGGTCGGACAGCGGGGCGGCCGACCACAGGCCGTTGCCATACACCCCGTCCGACGTGGAGACCTGCACATACGGCAAATAGTCCTTGATGCCGGCGGCATCCAGCGCCTGCACGAACTCGTCGGTGGTCTCCTGCAGCGCCAACACCTCGACCCGCTGATCACGCACCAGCTCGACGATCGCCTCGGGATCGGCCTGCCCCTTGTACACATTGAAGGTCATGACCCGGGCATAGGCGTCGCCGGTGTTCGCCGAAGCGCCCGACACCGCGGCGACCGCCTCGGCCGGCAGCGACGAAGACGCTTGGAAGAAGGGGTACTGCCACCACACCTGCGCGCCGAGACATCCGATGGCGATCAGAGCCGTGAGCCATCGACGGCTGATCAAAGCGAGCACCAGCGCCAAGGCGGCCGTCACAGCGAACCACGGCGTGGCCGCGACCAGCACCGGCACATACGGCAGCGCCTGCAGATCGGACGGCAGCGAGCGCGCGATCACGCCGATCAGGGACACCACTGCCAGCACGATGGACAGCAACCCCGCGATGATGTGCCGGTGACGCCGTGGCGCCGGCACTGGCTTTACCTTCGCCGCCGTTCGAGTCTTCGCCATAGGTCAGCTTCCTCCCGTGTGTCGCCGTAATGCACCCAACCCCGGAGCCGTGGATGCGGCCGGACCGGCATGGCACCGCGCCCCGCCCGCGCCCAACCGGCGAGCCCCGGAAGACGTTCTCACACGTTAGCGCACATTGCACGGCATCATGATCATCCCCGGGTATCATTCCGGGATGCACACAACTGCCGTCGGCGACGGATTGCGGCCGTTCGCATGGCGGCACGCATGCGTCCGACGCCCCGGCATGCCGCAATGCACACGCAAACGGGGTGCGGTCGCGCCTACGTGTGTACAATAGAGGATTGCTGCCCTGGTAGCTCAGTGGATAGAGCACCGCTCTCCTAAAGCGGGTGTCGTCGGTTCGAATCCGATCTGGGGCACGAATGAGGGTGCGGCCCGTTGCAATCGCAGCGGGTCGCATCCTCTGCCACAAGCATGGTGATATACAACGCGGCTATACGTCAAAACGGCAATATGCCATGCAATCCAACTCATTGATCGGTTTGAGCCCGCATGCGACATAGAAGGCGCGCAATTCGGACGTGCCGTCAGCGATCAGTACCTTCTGACGCACCGAAGGGTATCGGTCAAACACCTCGGTCAGCAATCGCAGCCCGAGACCACGACGCTGATAATCACGCAGCAGCAGGATATCCTGCACGTACAGGATCGTCTCACCATCGCCGACGACACGCGCCAAGCCAACCAAGGTATCGCCGTCCCACACGCTTATCACGCCGAGCGAGCCGTCAAGGGCGCGCATCAGCTTACCGGGATCGTTCGTATAGTTCGTCCATCCCGCGTCCTCATACAGCCGCAGCACCTGTGCGCTTGGCAAATCGGCATGCCCCTTGAATACAATTCCGGCCATATCCGGGCCCCTTTGCCGCAGTGTTTCTGCATCCGATGATATCAAGGACCACACCCAGCAACATCTTCATACGCCCCGGAATCGAGAACTGCCGTCCTATTACACGGAATACCTTTGCTATGGTGTTGGCAGCACACGTTCCGGCCGAACACGGCCGGAACCCACCTACGCGCAGACGCACTGACGCAAAGGAGCGACCATGGACGAACATGCAGCCGCACGACCGGCGAACCCGCTGATCGGCATCACCCCGCTGGTGGATATCGAACGGGAGAGCTACTGGATGCTGCCCGGCTACATGCAGGCCGTCTCGGCGGCCGGGGGCACGCCGGTCATGCTGCCGCTGACCGATGACGCCGGTACGCTGGAGCAGCTGACCGATCTGTGCGATGGGATGCTGTTCTCCGGCGGCCATGACGTGTCGCCGGCGCTGTACGGCGCCCGCCCGATACCGCAATGCGGCACGGTCAGTCCCGAGCGCGACGCGATGGAATCGAAGCTGCTGCAGCTGGCGCTGGAGCGCGACAAACCGGTGCTCGGCGTGTGCCGAGGCCTCCAGTTCATGAACGCGGCGCTTGGCGGCACGCTGTATCAGGACCTGCCAACCGAACGTCCCGGCGCCATCGACCATGACATGCAGCCGCCGTACGACCGGCCCCAGCACCGGGTGTCCGTCATCGACGGCACTCCCCTGCATGCCTTGCTCGGCGCGGATTCGCTGGGCGTCAACAGCCGCCATCATCAGGCGATCAACCGGCTGGCCAGCGCGCTGCAGCCGATGGCGATCAGCGAGGATGGTCTGGTCGAAGCCGCATGGATGCCGGGCAAGCGTTTCGTCTGGGGCGTCCAGTGGCATCCCGAGCACGCGTGGCGCACCGACGCCCCATGCCGGGCGATCGTGGGAGCCCTGATCCGCGCGTCCCGGCACTGACCGGCGGAAGCGCCTCACCCATGGCGCAACGCCCGCCCCACCCATCGCCGCCTGTCGCCACGGTGCCGCGTGAAACGGACTCGATGCCGGATGCCTCATCACACGTCCATCCAATATCCTGTGCCATTGATGCGCTGATTATGTCTGGCTCCCCTCTTGGAGGGGAGCTGTCGGCGTAGCCGACTGAGGGGAGCACATGCGAATCGGATTGATTCAGGCGTTCGCGGAAATGCTCCCCTCAGACCGCTTCGCGGCCAGCTCCCCTTCAAGAGGGGAGCCAGAATTGCCAAACGAATTAACGACGCGGGATACTCACTGCCGGACACATGATCCCGACCGAAGGCCGAATGCGCTAGTGTTGCTTGCAAGGTAACGACGGATCATCGGTGCCACCCGTCGGCAGGAACGGGTGGCACCGATGGCCCGACAACATCCGGCACGATCCGAAGCGATCCGAACGAGCCGGGAAAGAAGGCCGACGATGACTGTCTCGCACTGCGGTTCCGTATCCGCGCTCTCGCTGGGTCTGCCGGCGTCCACGGCGATCCCCGAGCAGAAGGGTCCGCTGCCCAAGGCGCTGTTCGTGGCCAAGGCGCCGGTGTCGGCCAAGCTCAAGCAACGTCTGGTCAACGACATCGCCTCGATCACGATGCTGGCGCTGGCCCGCCCCGCGAACACCGGATTGGAGGCCGGCACGCGCGTGCCCGAAGTGCTGGTCATCGGGCTGCGGCTGACGCCGAAGGCCACCGACGTGCCGGTCGAAGTGATCGATCTGATCGCCGGTCAGCGCAAGTCGGGCATCGTGTTCGTCTGCGTGCGCGAGACGCCGTTCGAGGGCAGCACGCGGGAGGAATGCGCCTTTGCGGTACGGCGGGCGCTGCCCGGGCGCGCCGGTCATACGCCGGTGCATCAGGTGTATGCGAGCGCATGGCGGCCGGCGGGAGAGGCGCAATTGGAGTTGTCCGGAGCCTCGATCGACGACCTGTGGGCGTCCATGTGCTCGCAGACGATCCTGGGCACCACCGATCACGCCGATCTCGACGCGCGGCTGATTCGCCATGGGCAGATCGCCCGATTGCAGGCGGAGGTCGACAAGCTCACCCGCGACCATCAGCGCGCGAAGAATCCCGCGCAGCGCAACGAGATCTACGCCAAGCTGCACAAGGCGAAGACGCAGCTGGCCGCATTGCGCGCCGAGTGACCGGGTCCGGCTCGCGCCGCCCGGCGATCGTTGCGGGGCGGCCGCCGCGGAAACGTCCATCCCGTGACAATCGTCACACCACATCCATGGAATCCTCTACCCGCATAAGCATCCGTCTGACTAGGATAGATAGATATGAGTGATTCCATAACACCCGTCTCCGGCTCGGGCGGTCCTGTCGCGCCGGAACACTGGACCAATCCGCTGCGCGATCCGCGCGATCTGCGCCTGCCGCGCATCGCGGGGCCGTGCAGCATCGTGATCTTCGGCGTGACCGGCGATCTGTCGCGCAAGAAACTGCTTCCCGCCATCTACGATCTGGCCAACCGCGGCCTGCTGCCGCCGAGCTTCGGGCTGACCGGCTTCGCCCGCCGCGACTGGACCGAGGATCATTTCAAGGATTTCGTGCGCGAGAACGTCATCGCGCACTGCCGCACGCCGTTCAAGGAATCGACGTGGACGCAGCTGGCCGCCGGCATCCGCTTCGTGCAGGGCACCTTCGACGATCCGAAGGCCTTCGAGCGCCTGTCGAACACCGTGGCCGAGCTGGACCGCGACCGTGGCACGCGCGGCAACCACGCGTTCTACATGTCGGTGCCGCCGCGCGCGTTCCCGGTGGTGTCCCGCCAGCTCGCCGACTGCGGTCTGTCCTGCTCCTCCGAAGGCGCGTGGCGCCGCGTGATCATCGAAAAGCCGTTCGGCCATGATCTTCAAAGCGCCAAGGAGCTCGACCGCGTGGTCTCCGAGGTCTTCGACCCCTCGAGCGTGTTCCGCATCGACCATTACCTCGGCAAGGAAACCGTGCAGAACATGCTGGCGCTGCGCTTCGCGAACGCCATGTACGAGCCGATCTGGAACGCCAACTACGTTGACCACGTGCAGATCACCATGGCCGAGGACATCGGCGTGGCCGGCCGAGCCGGGTACTACGACGGCATCGGCGCGGCCCGCGACGTGATCCAGAACCACCTGCTGCAGCTGCTCGCGCTGACCGCCATGGAGGAGCCGGTGTCGTTCGCGGCGTCCGACCTGACCGCGGAAAAGACGAAGATCCTGTCCGCGGTGCGCCTGCCGAAGGATCTGGCCGCGCATACCGCGCGAGGCCAGTACGCCGCCGGCTGGCAGGGATCGCACGAGGTCGTCGGCTATCTGGACGAGAAGGGCATCAACCCGGCGTCCATCACCGAAACGTACGCGGCCATCCGCCTCGACATCGACACCCGGCGCTGGGCCGGCGTGCCGTTCTACCTGCGCTGCGGCAAGCGCTTGGGCAAGCGCGTCACCGAGATCGCGGTCGTGTTCAAGCGCGCGCCGCACCTGCCCTTCGAATCGACCGCCACCCGCGAGCTCGGCAAGAACGCGATCGTGATCCGCGTGCAGCCCGACGAGGGCGTGACCATGCGCTTCGGCGCGAAAGTACCGGGCGGCACCTCGATGGAGGTGCGCGACGTGTCGATGGACTTCAGCTACGGCCGTTCGTTCACCGAATCCTCGCCGGAGGCCTACGAACGCCTGATCCTCGACGTGCTGCTCGGCGATCCGCCGCTGTTCCCGACTACCCGCGAGGTGGAGCTGAGCTGGGAGATCCTCGACCCGATCGAGGAGTTCTGGTCGACGCTCGGCCAGCCGCAGCCGTACCGTTCCGGCACGTGGGGCCCCGAGGAAGCCGACGAGATGCTGGCCCGCGACGGCCGCCAATGGAGGATGCCATGATCATCGATATGCCCAATACCCGCACCCGTGAGATTTCGCGCAAGATCGACGAGCTGCACGAGGAGCGCGGCGAGTCGGCGACCGGCCGCGTGCTCACCCTGCTCATCTCCACGAACGAGGACGAGCTCGAGTACTCCCTGGAGCTGGCGAACGCGGCAAGCCGCGAGCACCCCTGCCGCGTGATCGCAATCAGCCCGAGCCGCAAGCCGGTCGATACGCCGGAGAAGGCCGAGCCGGCGGACGACGCCGACGACTTCGAGAACTCGAACCTCGACGCCCAGGTGCGCTTCGGCGCGGACGCCGGCGCGGGCGAGATCATCGTGCTGCATCCCCGCGGCGGGCTGGTGCACCACCCTGATACGCTCGTGATCCCGCTGCTGGTGCCGGATGCGCCGGTCGTGGCCTGGTGGCCGACCGAAGCCCCGGCCAACCCGTCGAAGGATCTGCTCGGCGCGATGGCCCGCAGCCGCATCACCGACGCCCTACGCTCCTCGAACCCGTACCGCACGATGAGCGATCTGCGCCGCAACTGGTCGCCGAAGAACGTGGACATGTCCTGGACACGGCTGACGGTCTGGCGCGCGATGCTGGCGACGATGCTCGATCAGCCACCGTACCTGCCGATCAGCAACGCCCGGGTCACCGGCCCGAAGGACTTCCTGCCGATGGACCTGCTGGCGGCCTGGCTGCGGCTGAAGCTCAACGTGCCGGTCACTGTGGAGGACGTGCCGGGCGCCGAGGCCGTGACCGGCGTGTACCTGACCCGCGCGGATGGGGTGCTGAGCCTGGAGCGGCCCAGCGCCGACGAGGGCATCGCCGTGATCAGCACGCCCGGCCAGTCGCCGCAGACCATCAGCGTGCCGACCCGCACGCTGGAGGAATGCCTGAGCGAGGAACTGCGCCGGCTCGACCCCGATGAGGTCTACGCCGAGGTGATCACCCAGGGCTGGGACCTCATCCATCCCAACGACTGAACCGCACGCGGCGAGGCGTGACGCCGGCCCATCGAACCGGCCGCCGTCACGTCTCGCCGCGCATACATACGTGCGCACACGCACGACCCGCATACCGCGCCAGCCCGTCCAAGGAGTCATAGTGGCCACCCGATCAACCATCGTCTATCCGAATCCCGAACTGCTCGCGCAGGCCGTGGCCGCGCGCACGCTGCTCACCATCGGCGATCTGCTCGCCGAAGCGGGCCGCATGCGCGTCGATATCGCCGTGACCGGCGGCACCGACGGCAATCGCGTGTTCGCCGAGCTGAAGGCCAGCCCGCTGTCCGCCACGGTCGACTGGTCGCGCGTGCACATCTGGTGGGGCGACGAGCGTTTCGTCGCCGCCGACGACGATGACCGCAACGCCAAGCAGGCGCGCCGAGCGCTGTTCGACGGCATGATCGCCGACGGCACGCTGCCCGCCGAAAACATCCACGAGATGCCGGCCGACAGCCGGTCCGCCGATCGGATCGCGTCCGACTCCCCCGAGCGGACCGACGAGGTGCTGGCCGAAGCCGCGGCGGCATACCAGCGCGAGCTGGTCGCCGCGCTGGGCGACGCCCCGACGCTGGACATCGCCATGTTCGGCATGGGGCCGGACGCGCATTTCGCATCCCTTTTCCCCGGCCTGCCGCAGGTGCTGATCGACGATCCGCATGTGCTGGTCGCCGGCGTGCGCGATTCGCCCAAGCCGCCGCCGCTGCGGCTGACGCTGACCGTGCCGATGATCGCGCGTTCGCGGCACACCTGGGTGTTCACGTCCGAGGCACGCAAGGCCAGGGCGGTGGCGAAGGCCTTCGCCGCGCCTCGCAATCCCCAGGCGCCGAGCTCCTTCGCCGACGGCGGGGAGCTGCTGTGGCTCATCGACGAGGGGGCGGCCGGCGAGCTGCCCGGTATGCGGCGCTGAGCACGGATCGGATCGTCGCCGATGATGCCTCGGCGACGGCCGCCATGACCGTATGGAACGCCCCCGGCGGATCGTCCTTCCGCCGGGGGCGTTTTCCGTATGCCCCTATGTTTTCCGCATGTTCCCGGATGGAGCCGTGACGGCTATGCCGTCTCGCTGGAATCCGATCCCTTGTAATCGGTGATGCCGGCGCCGGTATTGGGCACCGCCGCGGAATAGATGTTGTCGCCGACGTACGCCACCAACAGCACGATGGCCACGGCGGCCATGATGCGCCGGTTCGCCCGGGCCAGCAGATTGTCCAGCGCCGGGGCCAGCAGATTGTCCAGCGCCGGGGCCAGCAGATAGACGATGGCCAGACCGCCCAGTCCGAAGGTCAGCAGCCCTTCGGCGCAGATGCGTCCGTTGAGGTTCAGGAAATAGCCGCTGTAGTCCCACCAGCGCTGCCCGTCGTGGGTGACCTCCAGATACCACGAGGAGCAGTATTCGAGTATCCCGCACAGCACCACCGTACCGGCGAACAGCAGCGCCGGCCTGTTGCGCAGCTTGTTGAGCAGGACCAGGACGATGATGCCGCCGGTGCCGTAGATCGGCAGCCACGGGCCGTGCAATGTCCCGCGATTGACGAACATGCCCTCCGTGATCAGCGCGAGCATCACCTCCCACAGCCAGCCGACGATGCAGAAGATGAAGAACATCATCACCAGATTGAGCACCGTGTAGCTGCGCTGCGGGTTGAGGTCCGTGCGCTTGGCCAGTCTGAACTCCATCCTCGCGGGGGCGAGGCGGCCCGGATAGGTCAGGCCGCACAGGATGTCCTCGGCCTTGGCCGCATTGTCCAGATCGGCCTCATGCTGCTGCCAGGCATCCACGCCGTCGTTCCGCCGCAGCGTGACGCCGAACCAATCGGACAGCCAGCCGACGAACCCCGTCGGGCGCGCCACGGCGGCGGCGCCGGCATGCGCCGCGGCGACGACGCCAGCCACGTCGGCATAGGCGCCATGCACCCGCTCGACTGCCGGCTTCGCGTACAGGGCCTCATCGCACAGCCACTGCGTTCCCTCCATATTCACCGATTTGGCCATCGTGCGGAGCCGCACATAGTATTCGGCGAAGAACGCCGCGTTGTATCCGTTGGAATAGAGGATGCCGACCAGGCCGAAGGTGACGCCGGACAGCAGGTACCAGCCGATGAAGCTCAGCTGCGCCACAAAGTACTCCCACTTGTGGCCCCTCATCATGCGGCGGGAGAGGCTGATCGCCTCGTTGGCGCCGATGTTCGGGTTCTCCGCCACGATATACGGCACCAGGGCATACGAATAGATCTTGACGATGCCGCCGACCACCGTGCACCACCACAGCATCAGGTACACGTTGCTCACCAGCATCACCCACGCCATGCGCGCCCATCGGCCGGTCTGCAACGGGTACAGGAACCGGCGCAGCGGCACCTTCTCGTAGACGCGCGACTCCAGCATGACGCGCCGCAGCACCACGCGGAACGCCTGCACCACGAACAAACCGACGAGGACCGAACCGGCCAGGGCAACGATGAGCAACAGCGAGACGGCCAGGCTCTTGGAGCGGATCACGGACGCCGTCGCATCCGTGACGGACAGGATGAACGACCCCGAGGTGAAGGAGTTGATCAGCGCGGAGAACACGCCGCGCGTGCGCCCGAGCATGGCGATCGTATCCTGGCCGGCGATCGCGCGCTCGTTGGCGCCGACCTGGTCGCGCGCCCCGCTCTCGTCGCCGGAGGCCATCCGCAACAGCAGATCCACGGGGCCGATACCGGTGACGTACAAGCCTTGGGGCGCATCGGGCACGTCCACGGCCTGCGAGGCGGAGGCCGATGCGTCGGACGGTTCCACGGTGGAGTTAACCGCGACCAGCGACGAGCCGTAATCCGCGCTGAGGAACGCGGCAAACAGACATGCCACGACGATCGGCCAATAATGGGTCTTCAATGTCCGTCGGGCGGCCGCTTTCAACGCGCGTCTCTCCATGGTTGCTCCCCCCGCATAATGATGCCTGTGCAATAGCTTAGCGGGGAACGGGGCGGCGCGGGGCCTTATCGCGGGATTCATGGAAGGGAATGGGGACACGCGGGGCGGGACCGGCGGGGGCCGTGCCCCTGTTGCGCCGCTCCCGCTGGCGGGGCCGGCAATGCACGCGATAACGTATATACGGTTCTTGCAGACGCCTTCATCATGCTCCCGCTGGCGGGAGCTGGCAATGCATACGCGACGTATACATGGTTCCGCGGATGCTTGTATCACGCTCCCGCTGGCGGGAGCTGGCTCGCGAAGCGAGACTGAGGGTGGTCAATGCGATATCGTCAGACCACCCTCAGTCGGCTTCGCCGCCGGCCCCGACAGCGGGGGCAACAAAACATCAAGGGGCTTCCGCTGATAGAAAGCCCCCTGATGATGGGCTGAGTTGCGGGTGTCGTTATGATCTTTACTACGCTTCGAACCCTTTCGGGTTCGCCTTCAGCCCCTGCAACAGCGGACTCGCCTACGGCGAGACCCAATACCACCTCGCGGCTGCCGCCACTCGGCCGAAGACCGGGCACAGCCCACCGGGCTGTGCCCTCGTCCGGAGATCGAAGCTACGCTTCGATCTCCGGACGACCCTCTTCAGCCCACAACGTATGGAACGCACCCGGCATGTCCACGCGCTGGTAGGTGTGGGCGCCGAAGTAGTCGCGCTGGCCCTGGATCAGGGCGGCGGGCAGGCGGTCGGAGCGCAGGCCGTCGAAGTACTCGAGCGACGAGGCGAACACCGGGACCGGCACGCCGAAGGAGATGGCGCGGGAGACCACGCGACGCCAGGAGCGCTGGGCGGCTTCGATGGCGTCCTTGAAGTACGGGGCGAACAGCAGCGACACGTTGGCCTCGCCGCTTTCGAACGCGTCGGAGATGCGGTTGAGGAACTTCGCGCGGATGATGCAGCCGCCGCGCCAGATGCGCGCCACGGCGGCCAGGTCGATGTCCCAGTCGTACACCTTGGCGGCCTCGGTGATCTCGTTGAAGCCCTGCGCGTACGCGACGATCTTCGAGGCGTACAGCGCCTCGCGGATGTCGTTGATGAACGCGACCTTGTCCTCCTCGGCCATCGGCACCACGCCGGAGGGGCCTTCGAAGTCCTGCTTCTGCGCCTCGGCGCGCAGCTCGGTCTGACCGGACAGACCGCGGGCGAACACGGCCTCGGCGATGCCGGTCACCGGCACGGCCAGATCGAGCGCCGACTGCACGGTCCACGTGCCGGTGCCCTTCATACCGGCGTGGTCGACGATCACGTCGACGAGCGGCTTGCCGGTCTTCTTGTCGACCTGGTGCAGCACTTCGGCGGTGATCTCGATGAGGTAGGATTCCAGCTCGGTCTTGTTCCACTCCTCGAACACGTCGCCGATCTCGGCCGGCGTCATGCCGAGCGCGCGGCGCATCAGATCGTAGCTCTCGGAGATGAGCTGCATGTCGGAGTATTCGATGCCGTTGTGCACCATCTTGACGAAGTGGCCGGCGCCGTTCTCGCCGATGTGGGTCACGCACGGCTCGCCCTCAGCCTTCGCCGCGATCGACTCGAAGATCGGCTTGAGCGTCTTCCACGATTCCTCGGTGCCGCCGGGCATCATGGACGGCCCGAGCAGCGCGCCTTCCTCGCCGCCGGACACGCCGCAGCCCACGAAGTGCAGGCCGCGGGCGGAAATCGCCTTTTCACGGCGGATCGTGTCGGGGAAATGCGCGTTGCCCGCATCCACAATGATGTCGCCCGGCTCCATGAGATCGGCGAGCGCGTCGATCATCGCGTCGGTCGGAGCGCCGGCCTTGACCATGATGATCGCCGTGCGCGGCTTGGCGAGCGAGTCGACGAACTCCTCCATCGTCTTCGCCGGGAAGAACTGGCCTTCGTCGCCGTGCTCGGCGATGAGCTTCTCGGTGCGGGAGTAGTGCCGGTTGAACACCGCCACCTTGTTGCCATGACGCGCGAGATTGCGTGCGAGGCTGGCCCCCATGGCAGCCAGACCGACGACTCCGACATTTGCTTCAGCGGACATGCTGGATCCTTCCGAAAAGTAATACTTTTACCGTGTCAAGTGTATTACGCGGCCATCCCATGCGCCCGGCTTTGTCCACCGCGAACGAACAAGGCTTCCCCGCACCGGAGCCGGCCCGCGTCACAGGCCGGCGACGAAGCGGCCGAGCCGTTCCAGGCCCTCGGCGAGCGCCTCGCGGGAGGCCGCGTACGACAGCCGCACATGCGTGTCGGCGGTGGCCGGCCCGAAGTCGCGGCCGGGCGTCAGCGCCACATGTGCCTCGTTCAGCGCGCGCTCGCAGAAGGTCCACGCGTCCAATCCGGTCGACGCGATGGTGAAATACGCGTAGAACGCGCCGTTCGGCTCCACCTCGAGCGGCAGGCCGATGCGCTTGAGCCCGTCGACCACGATGCGCCGGCGCGCGAGCAGCTCCTGCCGGCGCTCCTCGCACACGGCGAGGCTTTCCGGCGTGAAGCAGGCCACGGCCGCGTGCTGGGTCGGCGTGTGCGCGCACAGATAGAAGTTGGTGGCCAGGTCGTCGACCGCCTCGATCGTGTATTCGGGCACGATCGCCCAGCCAAGGCGCCAGCCGGTCATGCCGAAGAACTTGGAGAAGCTGTTGCAGATGATCGCGTCCGGGTCGGCGTACAGCGCGGACCTGACCTCGCTGCCGTCGGCCTCGCGGTCGGCCAGGTCGAGGTAGGTCTCGTCGACGATGCGCCATGCGCCGCGGCTGCGCGCCAGATCGCACACGCCCTTGAGCACGTCGAAGTCGATGGTGGTGCCGGTCGGGTTGGACGGCGAGGTGATCATCACCGCCTTGGTGCGCTCCGTCCACGCCTTGTCGACCAGTTCCGGCGTCAGGTGGAACCGCGTCGCAGCGCTGGTCGGCACGTCCACGACCGTGCCCTCGAAGGAGCGCACCAGTTCGCGGTTGCACGGATAGGACGGGTCGGCGAGGATCACCTCGTCGCCCGGGTCGACGGTCAGCGCGGTGGCCAGCAGCAGCGCGGCCGAGCCGCCGGCCGTGATGACGATGCGCTTGGGATCGACGTCGAGGCCGTGGCGGGTGCGGTAGAAGTCGGAGATCGCCTCGCGCAGCTCGGGCAGGCCGAGCGCGGCGGTGTACGGCAGCGCGCGTCCGTCATACTGTTCGCGCATCGCCTCGCGCACGGCGGGGGGCGCGCCGAAATCCGGCTCCCCCAAGCTCAGCTTGACCACGTCGATTCCCTCGGCGATCATCCGATCGGCCTTCTCGCCGAACACCATCGCACGGAACGGCTGCGCCTCGCGCGCGCGGCGGGCCATCGCCGGCCGCATCTGCTCGTCCATCATCACTCGATCACTCTTCCTTGTCGTTGAGACCCTGTCGTTGAGCGACATCGTTTGGTTCCGCTGCCGATTCTAGTGCGCCGCGCGCATCGCCGCCGCCGACGATCTCGTCATACAGGCGCGCCAGCCGCTCATCGCGCGTCGCCTTGCCCAATTCGCATTCCCAGACGACGATGACGTGCCAGCCGGCGGACTCGAGTTCGGTGTGCTGGCGAAGATCGCGCTCGTGGTTGCGCATCAGCTTCGCGCTCCAGAACTCCACATTGGATTTGGGCATCGCGTGCTTGGCGCAGCCCTCGTGCATATGCCAGAAGCATCCGTTGACGAACACGATCGCATGCCATTTCGGCAGCACCACGTCCGGATGCCCCGGATACCGCCGGTCGTTCTTGCGGAACCGCAGTCCGCGCGCGAACAGGTACCGGCGCACCAGCACCTCGATCTTCGTGTCCTTCGCGCGGATGTGCGACATCGTATAGCTGCGCGTGCCCCGCGCATACTTTTCCGGCTGACTTCCGCGCCCACGTACGGCCATGATGCTCCTTACCGGCCCTCCCGCCCCGCCCGGCGGGCCGCGACGGCCAGCGACGAACGGAACCCTGCGGGCCGATCACCAGCAACGATTATAGGGGACGGCATCGGGGAACGGCAGCGGATGGAACGGCAATGGATCGCCGGTATCCCGACCGGCCGGGCCCGCGCCACCGTCTGTTCCCGTCCTCGGCGCCGGCCGGGCCGCCCTCTCGCCCGCGTTTCCGGATGCCGGGATCCGCCCGCTCCGTGTTCCCCACCAGCCTCCGTTCGGCTACCATGGAAACGGCATCGTGCCCCGTTCGGGCACGGCGGTATCACGGCGCAATAGCGGCGCATTCAAGGAGGAACGATGAGCAGACTCAACGGCAGGCGGGCCGAGGCGGAAGCGCAGGGGCTGAAGGTCAACGTGGCGATTCTCGGCGCGGGCGGGATCGCGCGTTCGATGGCCACGACGCTGACCGCGATGGCGGCGGATCCCCGCTATGGCGGTCTGGTCGCGCCCTACGCGGTGGCTGCGCGCGACGGCGGCCGCGCCGCGGCGTTCGCCGAGCGGTACGGCTTCCCGGTCTCGTACGGCTCCTACGAGGAGCTGCTCGCGGATCCCGACGTGGATCTGGTGTACATCGCGACGCCGCACGCGCTGCACGCCGAGCAGGGCATCGCCTGCCTGAACGCCGGCAAGAACATTCTGGTCGAGAAGTCATTCACCGCCAACGCCAGGCAGGCCAAGGAGCTGCTGGCCGCGGCCGAGGCGAGCGGACTGCTGTGCACGGAGGCGATCTGGACGCGCTACATGCCCTCACGCGGCATCATCGACGGCATCGTGGCCTCCGGCGTCATCGGCGAGGTGCGGTCGATCGCGGCGAATCTGTGCTATCCGGTGAGCGCCAAGGCCCGCATGTCCGATCCGGCGATGGCCGGCGGCGCGCTGCTGGATGTCGGCGTGTACCCGCTGAATTTCATCGACATGGTGATGGGCGGGCACGGGGAGGTGCCGATCGACCGCCTGACAACTGCAATGACGCCGTACGGGACCGGCGTCGACGCGCAGAACTCCACCACCCTGTTCTACGGCAACGGCGTGATGGCGGTCTCCTCGTCGTCGATGATCGCGTCCTCCGACCGCTGCGGCTCCATCTGGGGCGACAAGGGGTACGTGGTGTGCCAGAACATCAACAACGTCGAGGCGATCGACGTGTACGGCACCGACCATCAGGTGGCGGCGCACTACGACGTGCCCGAACAGCTGACCGGCTACGAATATCAGGTGGCCTCCGCCGCGAACGCGATTCTGGACGGTCGTACCGAATGCGCCGAAATGCCGCATGCGGACACCCTGCGCATCATGGAGCTCATGGACGCGCTGCGCGCCGAATGGGGCCTGCGCTACCCGTTCGAGTAGGGCGTTCGGTTGGTCTGCATCCGGCGACCCGTGACGCAGACTCCCGGTGGCCTGTTTCGCACATGGCTGAGTGGTGGCTGGTCCTCCCGCTGGCGGGAGGTGGCGCGTACGCCGGAGGGTGGTCGGATGCTCGATGCCGCGGTGTTGCCGGCCACCCCAGTCGGCTTCGCCGGCAGCCCAAACCAGCGGGGGCGTAGGCCACTTCATTGTTTGCGGTGCGGCCGCTAATATCCCCAGTGGCTGGAGTGCCGCTCCTCGGCGGCGTTAAAGCGCAGCACCGGCCAGTTGGGCGGGTTGGCGACGAAATCGTCGATGAGTTCCATCTGCGGCTGACTGATGCCGATCTCCCCGCTGGGGCCGATGCCCAGCACCGGCGCTTGGGGAGCGGCGGCCTTGAGGTCGTCCGCGGCCTCCTGGGTGACCTCCTCGTCGTCGATCCACACGATCGGCCGCCCGAGCTTCAGATGACTGAGCACCGCGCGGCGTTTGCCGGTCAGGATGCCGTTGCGGGTCACCGGGTCGTACCATTCCACGGTCTTCCAATCCACGCCGAGCAGGTAGTTCAGCTCCTCCGTATACGGCTGCCATGTGCTCAGCCACCATATGTCGGCGTCCAGCGCGTCCAGACGGCGTACCAGCGTGCTCGACCAGTGGATCCGCCACCGGCTGCCGCCGGCGCGCGCGACGCCGACGTTGTCGGGCACGAACCAGTGATCGGGGGCGTATAGCGCCATGCGCGCATCCCCCGGCTTCATCCATGACGTGGTGTTCTGGTGGCGGCGTACCTTGCCGTCGGGGAATTGGTTGACCACGCCGTCGAAATCGATCAGTACCAGTGGACGCGACTGCTTATGCTCCATGAGGCTTCTCTTTCTGTGATGGTTCCATGGTAGGGCCACGAAACCGCAACGTTGCGGTTTTCGCCACATATCGGAATGGCTTCGGGTGCGATTGCGCAGGAACGGGGCAAACGCCCCCTACGGAACCCTCAGCGCCGGCCGCATTGCTTGCCGCCGACGCCCGGCACGCCGTCGGCGCCCCACGGGCCGCGCCCCTCGCGGCGCAGCTCGGCCAGATGATGTTTCATCGCCACGAGCATGATATGCGCGTCCTCCAGCCCCAGGTGCCGCTCGGACTGATCCGCGGGAAGCGCCCCCTGCCGTTTGGCATAGGCGTCCAGCGTGTTGTTGCCGTATGGGTGCTCGGCGTCCGGGACCGCCCCCGGATCCCAGCGACGGCTCATCGGCAGCGTGTCGATGATCGTGATGTCGCCGGCGCGGTAGCTTTCCGCGTACCCGGCGACGTTGAGCATGAAGAAGCCATGCTCGAAGGTGGCATTGTGCGCCACGTACGGCTGCCGCTCCAACCGGGCCAGCAGGCCGCGCTGCGCGGCCGGCCATTCGTCGAACAGCCGGTGGCCCTGCGAGGCGCCGCGCTCCCGCACGTCGATGCCGGTGAGCTTGGCGATCAGCGGGTTGCCCAGCCGCGCGTTGCGATCCGGCACCCCGAACGCGAGCCTCGACTGGCCATAGGCGTCACCGGCCGCGTAGCCGTCCTGCTCGTATCGGTATTGCCGGTCTCCGTCGGCATCGGCAGGCTTGGGCGACGCCATGTTCATGAACTCGAACCCGACGTCGATGATGTACACGCGCGCCGGATCGGTGCCCGTGGTTTCGATGTCGATGCCCATCACCGCGTCCACGTCGCGGCCCGGCAGATAGGCGTCCCTCCAATCGGAGGCCGGGGCGCGGCCGCGGGAACCCCGGCGCGCCGGCCCGGCGTCTTCGCCCCGGGCACCGGCCTTGCCGGATGCCGAGCCGCGTTCGGGATGGCCCTGATCCTCGCCGAACAACGTCAGCGATCCGCCTGGCGCCGTCACACCGCTCAGATTCGCGCGGGCCATGTCGCGGCGCGCCGCCCGCTCCTGTCCTCGCCGGTACTTGCGCCGTTCGGCGCGGCCGTTGACGATCTCGGCGGTCCGGTCCTGCACGTCGTCGAGCGCGTCATGCGCGTCAAGGGCACGCAGCACCGGCACGGTGACCCGTTGGCGGCGCTCATAGGTCACGGTCCAGCGATGCTCCTGCACGCCCCGCTCCACCAGCAGGGCGATCTCGTCGTTGAGGCGGCGGTTCGCATAGGCCAGCGCGCGCGGCAACCGATACGAGGGGATCAACCGGTCGAAATCAGCCATGAACGCCGTATTGCACTGTGCGATGATCGCCTCGAGCCGGTCGCGCACGGCATAGTCGCGCTTGAGCAGCTCGCGCGCATCGCGCTCGGCGCCCGGCTGCAGATCGGGGTCCCCGGCGCAGCCGATGCCGTGTTCGAGGTCGAGCGAACGCACCCATTGCCAGTCGATGGCACGCCCATCCGCATCCGAGGGCATGGCCGTGGCCCATGGGTCGATGTCGTCCTTGGCGGCGGTGAGCCAGGTGCGGTCGACGGGAGGCGCTGTATTGGTCATGCCGCCATCGTAGTGCGGGCACTGGCCCGCGCGGCGCGGGCCCCACAGTCCCCCATGCCAAGGCGACCGTAGCGCCGAATGGTACGGCAATGCCGAGTTGTCGGTGCGTGAACTCGCGAAAACCGGCTGCAAAGCCCCACGTCAAACGATAAACATGAGGTTGCAACCGGTTCCACTACTGACCCGCGCACCGACAACTCGGCACTAGCCGTCATTGCGCCGGAATCAGGGCCCTGTCGCCCCCGATCGAGCGATTCGGGGCGCGCAAGACGGGCCGGGCGCCCTCAGATCTCGAAACCGAGCTCCTGCGCCGCCTCGGTCGGCACCGGGTCCTCGCACCACAGATCCTCGAGGTTCTCGGTGGTGGCCAGGGACCGGATCTCGGCCTTGTCGATGTACAGCTCGCCGCTCAGATGATCGGTCTCGTGCTGGAAGATGCGCGCCGGCCAGCCATGCAGCCGCTCCTCATGCGACTTGCCGTCCTCGTCCTGCCAGCGCGCGGTGATGTCGAGCCAGCGCCTGCGCACGGCCTGATAGCCGTCGAAGCTCAGGCAGCCTTCGTAGAAGCTGCGCGTTTCGGTGCCGATCGGCTCATAGCTGGGGTTGATGATCACATGGAACGGGAATTCCGCGATTTCACGCGGATCGTCCTCGTCGTCGCGCACATGGTCCTCCACCACCGCAAGCGCCAGGCCGAGGCCGATCTGCGTGGCGGCCAGCCCAACCCCGGGGGCCTCGATCATCGTGGTGTGCATGGCGTCGATGAGCTTGGTGAGCGTCCGCTTCGACAGCTGCCCGGCATAGGCGGCGGTCTGCTGGCGCAGCACCGGTTCGCCGGCCTGCACGATCGGCAGGATCTGCTCCTTGCCACCGGTCTTGATGAGCTGTTCGACATCCCGGTTGAGCGCGATGTCCACTTTGGCGTTCTTTCCGAACATGATGGATTTCCTTTGCGTCAGTGGCGAGCTCCCCTCGGCCCCGCCGCGCGGTCCTCGAGGGGAGTCCGGTGTAACGGGTCTACAGGGCCAGTTCCTCGGCCACGATCTTGGCCAGGCGGGTGCACACCTCGTCCGCGTAGGCCTGCGTGGCGGCCTCGGCCATCACGCGCACCAGCGGCTCGGTGCCGGAGGGACGCAGCAGCACGCGGCCGGAATCGCCCAGCAGCTCCTCCTCGTGCGCCACGGCGGCCTGGATGCGGGCATTGGTCGAGGCGGCCTTCTTGTCCACGTTCGGCACGTTGATCAGCGTCTGCGGCAGCTGCGGGAAGTCGGCGGCGAGCCCCTTGAGGCTCCTGCCCGACCTGACGACCTCGTTGCACAGCGTCAGGGCGGTCAGGGTGCCGTCGCCGGTGGTGGCGAACTCGCGGTTGATGACGTGCCCGGACTGCTCGCCGCCGAGCGAATAGTCGCCTTTGAGCATCTCCTCAAGCACGTAGCGGTCGCCCACGGCGGTCTCCACGGTCTTGATGCCCATGTCCTTGAGCGCGAGCTTCAGGCCCAGGTTGCTCATCACGGTGACCACGAGCGTGTCGTGCTTGAGCTTGCCCTCGCGCTTCTTGGCGCGGGCCAGAATGCCCATGATCTGATCGCCGTTGACCATGGTGCCGTCCTCGTCCACCGCGAGGCAGCGGTCGGCGTCGCCGTCGAAGGCCACGCCCATCACGGCGTCGGTGGCCTTGACCATGGCCTGCAGCTGCTCCGGGTGGGTGGAACCGGCGTTCTTGTTGATGTTGTAGCCGTCCGGCGAGGCGTTGATCACGATCACGTCGGCGCCGGCGCGGCGCAGGGCCTCGGGGGCCACCACGGAAGTGGCGCCGTTGGCGCAGTCGGCCACGATCTTCAGGCCCTTCAGCGGCTTGGGCTGGGTCTGGTCGTCGTTGAGCGGGGCGATGGTGGACACCAGATGGTCGATGTACAGGTTGGTGGCGGTGGTCTGGTCGTGGCTCACGCGGCCGACGCCGGCGCCGGTCGGGCGGTCCCAGTCCTGGCCGAGGACGGCCTCGATGTCGTCCTCCTTGGTGTCGGGCAGCTTGAAGCCGCCGCGCGCGAAGAACTTGATGCCGTTGTCGGGCATCGGGTTGTGCGAGGCGGAGATCACCGCACCCATTTCGACGTTGAGCACGGAAGTCAGGTAGGCGATGCCCGGGGTCGGGATGATGCCCGCGTCGATCACGTCGAAGCCGCCGGCCGACATGCCGGCCGACAGGGCCGACGCCAGAAAATCGCCGGAGACGCGGGTATCGCGGCCGACAAGCGCGCGGCGGCGCCCCTCGGGCTGATCGTCCTGCGTGCCGGTATCCCCCAGCACGCGCACGGCGGCGTCGCCCAAATCGAGCGCCAGCTGCGCGGTCAGATCACGGTTGGCCAATCCACGGACACCATCGGTTCCGAACATACGTGGCATGTTCCCACATCCTCGCTTTTCCCAGCGGTTATTACCGTGCACCATCGTACCCGCACCCGGCCACGACCACCCCCGACAGGTCGCATGTCCACAGCACCCGCCACATCCACGCCGCCCCGTGCCGGCATACAGCCGTTTCCGCCCCGCACAACGACCGTATGCCGGCAGCCGCGCAAAACCTGATATATATCTCCACTTCATCGAACAAGTCATAGCAGGTACCGCACGCCAAGGATCCATATACTTGTCCCGTCAGGAATTCTCATCCCATGGCCGGCAGCGACGCGACCATCACCTTGATCCGCTGGAAAGGACAATCAGCATGACCATCCTCTATGACGCATCCGACAGGCGGCTCCATCTCACCAATGGATCGATCAGCTATGTCATGCGCGTGCTCGACGGGGGGCGAACTCGCCCACATATACTTCGGCCACGCGCTGCTCGACGGAACGATCGCCGAGGAGATGGACGTCAACCAGCAGGCGCCGACGACCAAGGACACCGATGACGCCTACTCGCTGGAGGACGTGCACCTGGAATACCCGGCGGCGGGTTCCGGAGATCTGAACCCGGCCGTGCCGACCATCACCGACCACCGCGGATCGCATGTGGCCCGGCTGCTGTACGCGGGCCATCGGGTCATCGACGGCAAGCCGGATCTCGGCGATATGCCGTCGACCTACGTCGAGCATCCCGGCGAGGCGAAGACGCTGGAGATCACGCTCGCCGACGAGCGGCTGGGCCTGTCCGTGCAGCTGCTGTACACGATCTACGCCGCGCTGCCGGTCATCACGCGCAGCGTGAAGGTCACCGCCACCGCCCGATCGTCATCAACACCTGGGAGTCCATCCATATGGACATGGACGAGGGCAAGCCGTGCGAGCTGGCCGACGACGCGCACGACCTCGGCGTCGAGATGCTGGTGATCGACGACGGCTGATTCGGCCACCGCGACCGCGACGACTCCTCCCTCGGCGACTGGTTCCCCGATCCGAGGAAATTCCCGAAGGGCCTCAAGCCGGTCGGCGACCACGTGCACGCCCTCGGCATGAAACTCGGCCTGTGGTTCGAGCCGGAAATGATCAGCCCCGACAGCGAGCTGTACAAGATCCACCCGGAGTGGACGCTGGGCGATCCGAGCGTCGAGCTCAGCGTCGTGAGGCATCAGTATGTACTCGACATGGCCCGCCCCGAGGTCATCGACTACCTTGAGCAGAGCATGGCGAAGGTGATCCGCGACAGCGGCGCTGACTACATCAAATGGGACATGAACCGCCAGCTCGCCGAGGTGTACACGCCCACGCTGCCGGCCGAGCGCCAGGGCGAGACCTACCACCGCTTCGTGCTGGGCTACTGCGACCTGCTGCGCCGGCTGAACCGCGACTTCCCCGACATGCTCATCGAATCCTGCTGCTCGGGCGGCGGCCGCATGGACCCCGGCGTGCTCGCGTTCGCGCCGCAGGCCTGGATATCGGACAACACCGACGCGATGGAGCGCTTGCGCATCCAGTACGGCACCTCGATGGGGTACCCGCTGAGCATGATGAGCAACCACGTCTCCGACGTGCCGAACCACCAGACCGGCCGTGTCACCGCGATCAAGACGCGCGCCGACGTCGCGTACTTCGGCGCGTACGGCTACGAGCTCGACCCGCGCAGGATCACCGACGAGGATGCCCGCGAGCAGATCAGGCGCCAGATCGCCACGGACAAGCGGTTCGCGCAGCTCACGACGACCGGCGGCTTCTACCGTCTGCTCGACCCATTCGCGCCGGTGCCGGGCTTCGGCATGTCGCACGCCGCATGGATGGTGGTCTCGAAGGACCGCACGGAGGCGCTGGTCGGTTACTACCGTAACCGCGTCGGCGTCGGTCTGATGCCCTACCGCCTGCGGCTGGCCGGTCTCGACCGCACCGCCGCCTACGGCATCGAGGAGATCGGGTTCGACACCAATCCGTGGCGCACCCGTCACGGCGACGAGCTGGAGAAGGTCGGGCTCATGCTGCTCGACCGCTCCAACGGCGATTGGGGTTCGTCCATCCCGACCGGCGACAACCTGTCGCGGCTGTTCCACCTGCAGGCGGTGCAAGACCAAGACTGAGCCGTCATGACGCCACAACGCTGAATGGGGTGGTTCGGCAATGCGCGGACACGCATTGCCGAACCACCCCATTGGGCCGGATATCGACCGCGGTCAGGCGTTCCCGTCACCGGAGCGGCCAGCCCAGCACGGCCGCGCCCTACAGCGCGGCGTTGAAGTCGCGCACCTTGAGCGTGCGCTGCGAGGACTCGACGTTGCCGCGGATGAGGCGCTTGAGCGCGTTGTCGGCGTCCTCGTGGGAGGCGAGCCACGCCTCGCCGAGCGAGACGAGCCCGGCCGGGTCGGCGTAGACCGGGTACAGTCCCTCGAGCAGGGCCTCGGCCATGTGGAAGGTCTTGTTCTTCCAGACCCAGTCGATCACCTCGAAGTACGTGCCGGCGTACGGCTCGGCCAGGTCGGCGCGCGGGGTCGCGGCGAAGCCGCGGGCCACCGCCTCGAGCTGGCTGTTGGTCAGGTCGGCGTTGTGCAGCGCCTGGTCCCACGCCCACGCCTTGGCCTCGGCGGTGCCGCGCACGGCCTTGGCGCCGAGCGCGAACTCGCGGTTCTCGGTCGTGTCGCGCTTGGCGAGCTGCGCTTCGATGCCGGCCTCGTCGAGCACGTTCACCGAGGCGAGCGCGTTGACGATCGTCCAGGTGAAGTTGTTGTCGATCTCCAGGCCGTCGAGCGTGACCGTGCCGTCGAGCAGGCCCTTCGCGTTGGCCGCGAAGGCCTCGTCGCCCTCCTCGCCGTAGCCGAGGTAGGCGGTGACGAGCTGGAACTGCTCGTCGGAGCCGGCCTTGGCGGCCTCGGCCAGCTTCCACAGTTCGGCGGCGACATGCTCCACCACGGCGGCGCGTTCGGCCGGCGCGGTGTAGTGCCATGCGGTGGTGCTGATCTGCGAGAGCGCGTAGCGGAAGGTGGTGGACTCGTGCTCGGTGGCGAGCGCGGCCAGCGACGTGTCGATGAACCGCTTGGCAGGCAGCTCGCCGTCGCGGGTCATGTCCCAGAAGGCGAGCCAGATCACGGAGCGGGCCAGCGCGTCGGAGAAGCAATGCAGGTTCTCGGCGGCGAAGGCGAGCGACTTGTCGTCGAAACGCAGCTTCGTGTAGGTCAGGTCGTCGTCGTTCACGAGGATCAGCGCGGGGCGCGGCTTGCCGGCCGCGGCCTCGACCACGGTGGTCTCGCCGTCCACGTCGAGCTCGAAGCGGTCGGTGCGCACGATCGCGCCGGTGGCCGGGTCCTCGTTGTAGAAGCCGACCGCCAGGCGGTGGGCGCGCAGCACGGGGTGCTCGGCCGGGGCGGTCTGGCGCAGGGTGAGCGAGGCGATGGTGCCGTCCTCGTTCTCCTCGACCTCGGTGGTGATCGTGTTGATGCCGGAGCGCTCGAGCCACTGGGCGCTCCACGCCGTCAGGTCGCGGCCGGAGGTCTTCTCGAGCTCGGCCAGCAGATCGGCGAGCGTCGCGTTCGAGTACGCGTACCGGTTGAGGTAGTTATGGATGCCCTCGAAGAACTTGTCGCGGCCGACGTAGGCGACGAGCTGCTTGAGCACGGAAGCGCCCTTCGCGTAGGTGATGCCGTCGAAGTTCACGTATGTGTCGTTGAGGTCGTTGATCGGCGCGACGATCGGATGGGTGGTCGACAGCTGGTCCTGGCGCAGCGCCCAGCTCTTCTCGCCGGAGCTGAACGTGGCCCAGGCGTCGTGCCATTCGGTCGCCTCGGCGGTGGCCAGCGTGGAGGTGAACTCGGCGAAGGACTCGTTGAGCCACAGGTCGTTCCACCACTTCATGGTCACATAGTCGCCGAACCACATGTGGGCCAGCTCGTGCAGCACGGTCACCACGCGGCGCTCGGCCAGCGCGTCGGTCACCTTGGACTCGAACACGTAGGAGTCGCGGATGGTGACCATACCGATGTTCTCCATGGCGCCAGCGTTGTACTCGGGCACGTAGATCTGGTCGAACTTGGCGTACGGGTAGGGCACGCCCCACGTCTTGGCGTAGAACGCGAAGCCCTTCTTGGTGATGTCGAACAGGTAGTCCACGTCCTTCGAGAACGCCTCGGCCAGCGACTGGCGGCAGTACTGGGCCATCGGCACGATGCGGCCGTCCTCGTTCTCGTACTCGGTGTGCCATTCGGCGTACGGGCCGGCGCAGATGGCGGTCAGGTAGGGGCTCATCGTCGGCGTGGTCTGGAACACCCAGCGCTTGGCCGTTTCGGCCGCGTGGTCGCCCAGCGTGCCCGGCGCGGTCACGGCGTCGGTCTCGCTCACCGAGGCGACCGGCATGTTCGAGGTGACGATCCAGCTGGAGGCGGCCAGCACGGAGAAGTCGAACATGGCCTTGAGGTCGGGCTGGTCGAACACGGCGTAGACGCGGCGCGCGTCCGGCACCTCGAACTGGGAGTACAGGTAGACGTTGCCGTCGGAGGGGTCGACGGAGCGGTGCAGGCCCTCGCCGGTGTTGGAGTACCGGCACAGCGCCGTGACGGTGACCTCGTTGTGCTCCTTGAGGCCGTCCAGCGCGATGCGGCTGTCGGCGTAGGCCGTGGCCGGGTCGAGCGCGACGCCGTTGAGCGTGACCGAGTTCACCTCGTCGGCGATCAGGTCAAGGAAGGTGCTCGCTCCGGGCGTGGCGTCGAAGGTGATGGTGGCGGTCGAACCGAAGTTCTTCGCGCCGACCGTCAGGTCGAGCGCCACCTGGTAGTGGATGGGCGCGGCGACGACGCTCTTGCGCTCCTCGGCTTCGATGCGGGTGAGATTGGCTCCTGGCATGCTGCTCTCCTTATGTCTGGAAGGTGTTGGATGGCCGGCATTCGGCCGTTCCCCGAAAGGGAACCAAGAACAAAGGAGACTCCCCGTTGCGGGGAGTCTCGTTCGTGGATACGGTCAACCGTGCATCAGCTTATGCCGATGCCGTTACTGTTCGATGACGTCGGTGGCGATGTCGGCCACGACGGGCACGATCATCGGCTTGCGGTGCAGCTGGCGGGCGACCCATCCGCCGAGCGTGCGGCGCATGATCTGCTGCAGCTTGTACGTGTCGTGCGTGCCGCTCATCATCGCGTCGCTGAGCTGCTCGACGATCTGGTGGCGAACCTTGTCGAATTCGCTCTCGTCTTCGGCCACGGCGTTGAGGTAGATCTTCGGGCCCGACACGACCTCGTTCGCCTCGGTGTCGACCACGACGAAGCTGGACACGAAGCCCTCGGTGCCGAGGATGCGGCGCTTCTCGAGCTCCTCGTCGGTGATCTCGCCGACCGAGTCGCCGTCCACGTACACGTAGCCGCACGGCACGGAGCCGACGACCGCGGCCTTGCCATGGTACAGGTCGACCACGTCGCCGTCCTCGGCGAGCACCACGTTCTGCGGGTCCACGCCGGTCTTGACGGCGATCAGGCCGTTGGCCACCAAGTGGCGGTTCTCGCCGTGGATCGGCATCGCGCACTTGGGCTTGACGATGTTGTACATGTACAGCAGCTCGCCCTCGTTGCAGTGGCCGGACACGTGCACGGCCGCGTTGTCGCGGTTGACCACGCGCGCGCCGAGCTGCACGAGCTTGTTGATGATCTTGTACACGCCGTGCTCGTTGCCCGGGATCAGGGAGCTGGCGAGGATCACCGTGTCGAATTCGTTGATCGTGATGTCGCGGTGGTTGCCGTCGGCGATGCGGCCAAGGGCAGCCATCGGCTCGCCCTGCGATCCGGTGCACATGTAGACGAGCTTGTCGTCCTGCACGTCGTGGGCCTGCTTGAGGTCGATGACGGTGCCCTCGGGGATGTGCAGGTAGCCCAGATCGGCGGCGATGGACATGTTGCGCACCATCGAACGGCCGACGAAGACGACCTTGCGGCCGTACTTGTGCGCCGTGTCGACGACCTGCTGCACGCGGTGCACATGCGACGAGAAGCTCGCGACGATGATCTTGCGGCTCGCCTGCGCGAAGGCCTGGTCGAGCGCGGGGCCGATCGAGGTCTCCGGCTTGACGAATCCGGGCACCTCGGCGTTGGTGGAATCCATCATCAGCAGATCCACGCCCTGCTCGCCGATCTTGCCGAACTCGACCAGATCGGTGATGCGGTGGTCGAGGGGCAGCTGGTCGAGCTTGATGTCGCCGGTGTCGATCAGCGTGCCGGCCGGGGTCTTGACGTACACGGCCAGCGCGTCGGGGATGGAGTGGGTCACGGAGACGAACTCGAGGTTGTAGGGGCCGACCTTCATCTTGTCGCGGCCCTGCACGGGAACCATCACCGGGTTGAGGTGGTGCTCCTTGCACTTCGCCTCGACGAAGGCGAGCGTGAGCTTGGAGCCGATCAGCGGGATGTCCGGGCGCAGCTTGAGCAGGTAGGGCACGCCGCCGATGTGGTCCTCGTGGCCATGCGTGAGCACGAGCGCCTCGACCTTGTCGAGACGGTCCTTGATGTAGTGGAAGTCGGGCAGGATCAGGTCGACGCCCGGCTGCTCCTCCTCGGGGAACAGCACGCCGCAGTCGATGAGCAGCAGGTGGCCGTTGTACTCGATCACGTTCATGTTGCGGCCGATTTCGCCCAAGCCGCCGAGCGGCACGATGCGCAGCGAGCCCTTGCGGTACTTCGGCGGGGCGATGAGCACGCTGTCCTGCTGCGGCGCGGTCGCCGGCTGCGCGCCGCGCGTGCCGCGCCGCGACCCGGAACGGCCGGCGCCGGTGCGGCCGGAGCCCTTGGAGGACGAACGCGTCGACTTCGAGGCGGACTTCGCCGACTTGCCGTTCGCCGCCGAGCCCGACGCGGACTTGCCGCTACGGGAGCGCGAGGAACGGGTCGTGGCCTGGTCGAGGGTCTCGACCGCGGCCAGGGCCGCCGCGTTCTGTTCGGTTTCGCTTTGCTGGCCGGCGTTCTTGGCGCCGCGCTTGCGTGTGGTCTTCTGTGTGGTTTCTTGTTGTGTTGCCATTTCCTAGTTGGGTTTCCATTTCTTGGTGTTCCCGACCTGTGCCGGGAACGAGGTATTGCATCGCAGACCGGTGCCGGCCGCGCATCGCGGCGCGATTCCGCTGCGACAGGCCACCGGTCGGCTGCGGTCCATTTCGGGCGCGGCTGCTCCGACTGCGGATCGCCGGCCGCGGATGCGGGTGAGGCTTGCGCCGCCCGAGCGGCGCCGGCAGGTTCCGCCCGATCGCCTAGTGCAGCAGACCGGCGGCCCGCATGCCGTTTTCCACGCGGGAGAACTCCTCCGGGCCGGGACCGACGTTCGGCAGGCGCATGCTCGTATCGTCGAGCACGCCACGCACCCGCAGCGCCGCCTTGGCCATCACCGCCTGGAAGCCGTTGCCGTTCATCGATTCGACCAGCGGCGCAAGCTGCACGGCGATGCGCTGCGCCTCGCGGATGTCGCCACGGTCGAACGCCGCGGCGAGGTCGCGCATCGGGCCGGCCGCGGCATGGGCGATCACCGAGATGATGCCGACCGCGCCGACGGACAGGAACGGCAGGAACAGGCCGTCGTCGCCCGAGTACCAGGTCAGCCCGGTCTCCATGCGCTTGCGCACCGCGCCGGCGATGTCGCCGGTGGCGTCCTTGACCGCCTTGACATGGCCGAGTTCGGCCATGCGGCAGTAAGTCTCCAGCTGGATGTGCACGCCGGTGCGGCCGGGCACATCGTAGATGATGATCGGCTTGTCGGCCGATTCGTCCACCGCCTTGTAGTGGCGGTACACGCCCTCCTGCGAGGGGCGGGAGTAATAGGGCGCGACGACGAGCACCGCGTCGGCGCCCGCCTCCTGCGTCTGTTCGACCATGCGCACGGTGTGCGCGGTATCGTTGGATCCGGCGCCCGAGATGATCGGCACGTCGACCGCCTCGCGCACCGCCGTGACGAGCTCCACCTTCTCATCCATGTGCGTGGTCGGCGATTCGCCGGTGGTGCCGTTGACCACCAAGCCGTCCGCGCCGTCGGCGACCAGCTGCCTGGCGACCTTCTGGGCGGCCTCGAAATCGACGGAGCCATCGGTCTTCATCGGCGTGATCATGGCTGGCAGGATACGCCCGAACGGGGCCGGATCAAGAAGATGCATAGCGTCACTCATATATCACAAGGTACTTCGCGGTCGGGACGCCTTGCGCCCGGGCGGGCTTCCGGGCGCATCGCATCCCCGTTGCGCCCGGCGCCGCCGCGCCCGGCCGCCTTGATCCGACCGTCCGGGAGTGCCGTTCGTGAGCGTTGTTCAGGAACATCGTTCAGGAATGTCGTCCGGAAGCGTCCGGAATCACAGGTCGAGGAACTTGTCCAATCCGACAGTGAGCCCCGCGTGGCCTCCGGCGGCGATCTTGCGCACCGCCAGCAGCACGCCGGGCATGAAGGAGATGCGGTCGAAGCTGTCGGCGCGAATGGTCAGCTGCTCCCCCGCATTGCCGAGCAGCACCTCCTCGTGCGCGTTGAGGCCGCGCAACCGCACCGCGTGCACGTGCACGCCGTCGATCACCTGGCCGCGGGAGCCGCCGTCGGTTTCGGTGGCGTCGGGCATGGCGCCGAGGCCCGCCGCGCGGCGCGCTTCGGCGATGCCGTGCGCGGTGTGGATCGCGGTGCCGGAAGGCGCGTCGACCTTGTTCGGGTGGTGCAGTTCGACGACTTCCGCCGATTCGAAGTACGGGGCGGCAACGGTGGCGAAATAGTCGGCCAGCACCGCGGAGATCGCGAAGTTGGGCGCGATGAACACGGCCTGGTCCGCACGCGGCGCGTCGGCCAGCGCGGCCGTGACGCGCGCGAGCTTGTCGTCGGTCCAGCCGGTGGTGCCGACCACCACGTCGACGCCCTGCCCGATCAGCGCAAGCACGTTGTCCAACGCGACGGTCGGCACGGTGAACTCGACCGCCACGTCGGTGTTCCCGGGCGTGATCGCGGCCAGATCGTCGCCGGCGTCCAGGGCCAGCGCCAAGTCCATATCATCGGCCCCGTTGACCGCCTCGACCACGTGGGAGCCCATGCGCCCCTTGGCGCCGACCACCGATACCTTGATGCTCATCACTCATTCCTCCTGTTGTGGGCGGCCGCCGCGGCCGGCGGTCCTCCCGGCGGGCGCGGCGGCGCATGCCGTTCCATCCATTCCCGAGCCTAGCACCTGACCCGCGCGATGCGGGCGCCCATATCACCGCCGCGGCGCCGCGCGGCCCGCCGGCGGCGCCGGAGACCGTACGGCATCGCGGCGGATCGGCGCGCCCGGCGCCGGCTAGCGCCGTCTGCGGGCCAGGAACCAGCCGAGCAGGGCGAGCGGTATCGCGCAGGCGACGGCGACGCACGGAATCAGCATGCTGGAGTGCGGCCCCGCCGCATCGAGCACCGTTCCGGCGACGGTCGAGCCGAACGACGCGCCGACCGAGCCGGCGGTGGTCAGCCACGACAGCCCCTCGGTCAGCGAGCGCGCCGGCACGGTGCCCTTGACGATGAGGTTGCCGGTGGCGAACAGCGGCGACACGCACAGGCCGAACAGCACCTCCAGGCATCCCAACAGCAGGAATTGGTCCATGGCGAGCCGGAACAGCACGAATCCGACGGACAGCAGCGCCAGGAACACGACCATATGGCGCCAATGGGATCCCTTCATCTCGCGCGATCCGAAGATGACGGCGCCGATGCACGATCCGACGGCGAACATGGCCAGCTGCAGGCCGAGCCACTGCTCGGCGCCGGCGGCCTTCATCGTCGCGGTCATCGACACGTCGAACGCGGTGAAGCTCATGTTGAACACGACGAACACGATCATCAGGGGCATGATGCCCGGATAGAGCAGCACGTTCGTCGCCTTGGGCCCGGGCGAGCGCAGCTGACGCAGCGTCATCCGGTCGGCTTCGCCATCGACGGGGCCGGCGGGGGCGCCGGAAGCGGTGCCGGTCCGTTCGGCCGAGACGTCGACGGGCTCCAGCACGGGCGGCTGGGTGCGCTTGAGCGAGAAGAACACCGCCCCGCCGAGGCCGCAGGCAACCGTCGGCACGAGCAGCTGCGCCACCGGGTGCACCGATGTGGCGAGGAATGCGGCGAGGATCGGTCCCAGAATGAACACGACCTCGTCGATTGCGGCCTCCAGCGCATATGCGGTGTTGAGCAGCGCCGCATTGTCCGGGCCGCGCAGCGCGTACGCCCATCGGGTGCGCACCAGCGCGCCGAAGGAGAACTGGGTCGCCCCCATCAGGATCGCCAGCGCGAAGAGCGTCGGAATCGGCACGCGCATCAGTGCCCCGAACGCCAGCGCCAGCATGGAGGCCACCTGCACGGTCAGCGCGACCGCCCCGACGCGGCGCTGCCCGAACCGGTCGAACAGCCGGGCGTAGAACGGGGTGACGATGGCCGCCGCGAGGATATAGCTGGCGCTCATCGTGCCGGCGACGGTCCAGTTGTCGTAGAGGTGGTTGAGCGCCAGCACGATGCCGAGCCCCATCATGGACATCGGCAGGCGCGCCACCGCGCCGGACAGGCAGAACGCCTTCGCGCCGGTGACCCGGAACAGTTGGGCGTAGGGGGAGGCGGCGGCCCGCGCATCCGTCGGGGAACCCACCTTGCTCGCCTTGCTCATCGTGTCTCCTCGGATCCGGCGCCGGCCCGCGGCCGGTCATATCGTTCCGGTTCCGCCGCGTATATGTAGAGGTCGTCCTCGTCGCCGTCTTCGGGGTGGTCGGCCGCCAGCCGCGTCAGCACGCGTTGCATGCCGTGATGATCGTAGAATCCGACGTCGCAGCTGGAATCCGTGTGCAGATAGTACCGTTCCACGCCGCAGCCGGCGAAGTACCGGTTCACCCGGCGCCACAGCGATCCGCCGACACCATGGCCTCGGGCCGCGCCGGCGACCAGGAACAGCTCGATCTCCGCCTGCGCGGTGTCGTTGATGGAGATACGCTCCTCGAGCGTTTCCTCGAGCCGATGCCACCGCTCCGTTTCGTGCAACGCCTGCGCGCCGATCGGGGCGCCGTGCTCCAAACGCGCGTTGACGGCGGCAAGCTCCGCGCCGGTCTGGGGGAACGCCGCCGGCCTGCCGGCCACGCGCGCCAGCGTGACGCCCATGAACCGGCCGTCGCGTTCGGCGATGTCGGCCCGGGTGGCGGGTTCCAGATAATGCAGCACGAAATGGCGTGACAGCAGCGGCGAGCTCGGCGTCCCGGCCGCGCTGCTGCAATGCCCCCAAGTCTGTTCGAACGCCTCGGTCACGGCATCCACGTCCGCCCATGTCATGGGGCGATAGGTGACTCCGGCGATGGTCGTGGCGGCGTCTGCGGTGGCCGTCCCGGCGCCGGCGTATGCGTGCGCAACCATGTTGCGATGCTCCTTACTGTTGTTGCGTCCCGCATGTGTGCCCGCCCACACTTGCACCAAGGGTCGCGGCTCACCCGCCGCAACGACGCGCGCGAAGCGTTTTCCATTCGCGTGCGACCGCACGGCACGGCGCGGTCAGTCGTTGTCGGACTGTTTGGGGATACCGGAGCTCAACTCGGCAAGGATCTCCTGTTCGGTTTTCGCGCGGGCCGTCAGCTCGCGCGCGCCCTCATCGGGCTCACTCAGATAGTAGAGGGTGGCGTCGATACTGTCCAGCGGCACGTTTTCGATGACCGACAGCAGCAGCCGGTACCAGTCGAGCTGCACCAGCTTGTCTTCGATGTCCCGTGCCGTTCGCGGCTTGCGGCCGGTTTTCCAGTCGACGATGGTGAACCGCTTCGCCGTGTCGCCCGCGTCGAGCCCGCCGTAGAAGACCGCGTCGAGCTTGCCGTTGACGATGGTGTTCCCCAGTTGCGGGATCGCGACGACAAGCTGACGTTCCGCCCATGCCGGGCGGCGCGACGCCCACCTCGACGAGACCAGACGCCGCTGCCACGCGAGCAGTTGCCGGGGCTCGCCGTCGAGGGGCTCGCCGGCCGCCGCCGCGGCCTCGCGCGCGTCGAGATCGGCGATCATGGATTCGCGCGACGGCACGCCGGCACCCGTCGGCCCCATCGTCGCGGCATCGTCCGCGGCGCCGGCTGACACGACCGCATCCGCCACCTCGCCGCCGCCAAACGCGGTGATGAATTGCTCGGCCCACGCGTGGAAGATCGTGCCGGCTTCGGCGGACGGCGACGCGACATGCGGGATCGGCCGGACAAGCCCCCTCCACAAGGCGCGCGCGTCGCGCTCGTTCAGGTGACCGGCCCGGGCCTGCAGCGACGTGACGTTCTGGCGCCCGCCGGACAGCAGGCGTTCCGCCTGCCGGCGCACGCGCGCGTCGAGATCGCGGGCGTCGCCGTCCGGCCACGGCATGAGGTCGGGATCGTTCACCAGCAGCTGGGCTCGAGCAAGTAGCGACTCCTTCGCCGGCAGCACGGGCGTGGCGTTCGCGAGCGATGGCCCGCCGCTTCCCTCAGGCTCGCCAGCGTCGTTTCGATCCGTGTCGGGCGCGACCGCGCCGGACCCCATACCGGACGTATCGGGGCCCGAGCCGGGGCTCGCCTCGGTCCGTGCCTGCGCACCGGGCAGGCCCATGGCCCCGACTCCCCCGATCAGCTTGCCGAGCACGCTTGCGGAAAGCGATGCCGGCCACGGCAGGCTCGTCTCCTCGGGCTGCGGTTCGAGCGGCTCCCGCCATGCGGCCTCTACCACGGCGCTCTCGTAATCGCCGGCCCGTTCGCCGGCGAAGAACCCGTCCGGCCTGTCGGCGCCAGCCTCATCCAAGGATCGCGGGGCTGACGGCAACGTGGACGGCGAGGTCGTCGGCTCCGGCGCCGAGGCCGGACGGGTTGCGGCGCCGCCCGAAGCCTGGGCGTCACCGTCGTCGCGCCGCCCGTTCACGGCGACGACGTCGGCGCGGTGGCATAACGAGTCGCGCACTTCGTCCCAGAACACCGACGGCTTGGACGCATTGGGCTTGCGCCCGCCCCGCTCCAGCAGCGGCCTCGGGTCCCGGTCCTCGGTCGGGTACTTGCTGTAGGTGAGCAGCGCATCATAACGGGCGCGGGTCAGCGCCACGTAGGCGAGCCGCCGCTCGTCGGCAAGCAGGCGGCGGCCGTATTCCTCACCCTGCGTCAGATACCAGCCGTCCGGGTCGACGGCATCCATATCGTCGCCGATGTCCTTGCCGCGCATGTCGCCGTAGATCTCATCGTCGATCACCTCGACGTCGTCGAGCATCGTCAACGCATGCAGCGGATCATCATGCGGCGCCGCATCGTGCGGGAACCTCGGCAGGATGCCCGCGTCCACGCGCACCGGCACCGGCACGGCGGCCGGATCGTCCAGCCATGTGGCGACGTCCGTGTGGTATTCGGGCGGAATCCATGCGCCTTCCGGCGTCATGCCGCCCGCATGGTCGGCATCCGCCGTGATCTTCAGCCCGCTCTGATTGCTGGGGAAGGTGCCGGCCGCCATGCCGGCGACCACCACCGCGTCCCATTCGAGGCCCTTGGACTGGTGAATGGTCATCAGCACCACATCGGCCGGGGTATCGGGAGCGGCCGCGGACTCCTCATCCACGGATCCGAGCGAATCGACCCATGCCATGAACCCGCGCAGGGTCGGGGTGGCCCCTTCGACGATCTCGCGCGCGTACGTGTCCACCAGCGCGATGATCGCGTCCGTGCCGGATCGCGCCGCGGTCGGATTCACCGGCTGGTCCGGGTGCTCGATCGCCTGCGCGACGATCATGTCGATGTCGAGGCCCAGCTCCTCGACCGCGGTCCGCACCACATCGTTCAGAGGATGGTTCGCCACGGCCTGCACACGGCGGATCATCCGACCCGCCCGCACGATGGCATCCGCCGCCGCGCCGGCGATCGCCCCGCGCCGCAGGAGATCGGCCAGATCCTTGCGCGCGAGCAGGTCGGCGAGATACACCGCGTGCGGCACCTGATCCCGGTATTCCCTGACGATGGCGGCCTGACGCGCCTCATCGGCAGCCCCGACACCTCCATCGGCATCGGCACCGCCACCGGCATCGATCAGCCCGGCTTCCGCGAGCGCGCGGTAGCGATACGCCGTGTCCAATCGTTCGGCGAGATCCGCCAATGCGGTCAGATCGGCCGACCGCAGTCCGAATCTCGGCGTGGCGAGCAGCCGCATCAGCGCGTTCGAATCGGTATGGTCGGCCACGGCGTGCATCAGGGCGAGCAGGTCGCGCACGTCGGGGCGTTCGAGCAGCGCCGAATACCCCACCACCAGCGTGGACAACCCGGCGCGTTCCAGTCCCCGGGCGAACTGTGCCATATGGGTCTTGCCGCGGAACAGCACCGCCACATGGGGGCGGATGTCCTTGGCTCCGCCCGCACGCTGCCGCTCCGTCGGCGTGTAGCGCGCGATCGCCTGCTTGGCGAAGCGGGCGACCGCGTCGATCTCCTGGCCGAACGTGGTCAGTCCAAGCACGCCGATGGTGCCCTCCGGCGCATCGTCCAGCGTGGTGAGCTCAGCCACATCGACCTCGCGCATAAGCGAGCTGCCGGCGCGTCGCGGCGGCACGCGCAGGGGCCCGGTCAGGTGGTTGGCGGCCTCGAGCACGATGCGCGAGTTGCGTCGCGTCACGCTGAGCGGGAAGGGCCTTGTACCCTCGGCCATGCCGAAATCGCGCTGGAACATGCGGAACGCGCCGGGACTGGCGCCTCGCCACGCATAAATCGACTGGAACGGGTCTCCGACCGCGTTCACCGCCGAGCGGAGCGCGCGTCCGGTCCGCGCCGGATTCGCGCCGCCCGTCGGGCCCGTGCCATCACCGGCCAAGTCCGCGCCGCCGTCGTTCGGGGCCGTGCCAACGGACTGGACCGTGACAACGGACTGGGCCACGCCGGCGGACGAGACCACGCCGGCGGACGGATCCGCGTCTTCCTCCCGCTGCGCATGGAACAAGGCCGCCAGCACCATCGCCTGCGTGGTGGAGGTGTCCTGATATTCGTCGAGCAGCACATGCGTGTAACGGCGGCGGTATCGTTCCCCGATGGAGGGGAACCGTGTGACCAGCTGATACGCGGCAATCGTGAAATCGCTGAATTCCGCCATGTTCTGCCGGCGTTTCTCCCGTTCGTACTCGGCGACCAGCGTCATCAGCGTTTCGCGCCGACGGACCACGTCGCGCAGCGCCGAACAGCGGTAGACGCACAGATCGTGCAGTGCGGCGCGGTATTCGGCCTGCTTGGCCGCATATTGCCTGTCCGTGTCATTTTTGTTGCGTTTCGGGGCCTTCGTCTTCGGCTCCTCCCCGGGCACCTCCGCATCGCCGATCGCCACGTCGAGCTGTGCGATGAACGCGGCGTCCCACTGGCGGATGCGGGCGATCGCCTCGTCGATGGTGACGGTCCGCCCGCCGATCATCGCGTTGCCGATCGCATGCGACAGGGCGAGCACCTTGCCGACGACGGTGCGGAACGAACCGAAATCGTCGTCGAACAGCAGATCCATATGCCGGTCGATCACGGTGGCCGCCAGCTGCGTCGCCCCGGCGTCGCTCAGCGGCTGCGTGTTCTGGTCGAATCCGACGAGCAGGCCGTACTGCCGCACGATCGACTGGAAGAACGCGTCGTATGTGGACACCTCGGGCTTGAGGAACGCGCTGCGCCCGCTCCCCCGATCGTGGTCGGACACGGCCGAGGACACGCGCGACAGCAGCTCGGACGCGGCCTTGCGCGTAAAGGTCAGCCCGAGGATGCGTTCCGGGGGCACGCCCTGCTCGATCAGGCCGATGATGCGACGGGTCATCGTATACGTCTTGCCGCTGCCGGCGCCGGCGACGACCAGTACATCGCCGCCGACCGGCGCGCCGATGACCGCCGCCTGCTCGGGGCTGTCGGTGAATGCCGGAGTGCCTTTGCCGTTCATGCCTGCCTCGTTTCGAACACGGTGTCGACCTGGCCCGCGCAGGCGGGGCAGGATTCCTTCAAACGGCACGCCTCGACGTGACTGGGCTGGGGATGGGCGATCAGCCGGCGCGACCGGCTGGCCGCCGCCGCGTAGAACACCCGGCTGATCATCGTCAGCGCCCATACCGCCTGCGTGCCCCGCAGCTCCAGGAAGCGGCGCCACACGCTCTCGCGCACGCCGCGCGGCGGCCGCTCGTCCAACTCGGGAATGTCGGTGAGCTTGGCGGGATCCTTGTAGTAGTAACGCGCCGCGAACGCCCCGTCATTCAACGATCCGCCCGCGAACAACGGCGGCTGGTAGAGGCTTTCCGCACCACGGCTTTGCGCCGGGGCCGCGTTATGCCCGACGTGGAACAGCGCGCTCTGCGCGATCCGAGGCATGATCGACAGCGCTGTGGCCCCGCGCTCCCCGCCTTCGGGGAAGGCGAGACCCAACTGATAGCAGACCAGCTGCAGATCGTTGAACACCGCTTTGACGGACGGCACCTGCCCGGTCTTGTAGTCGATCAGACGGATGCGCTCGCCGCCGTCGGCCATGGTCCGGTGCTCGACCCGGTCCATACGTCCGGTAAGCCGCACGGCGAGGCGCTCATGCATCGCGTCCGGCCATCCTCCGACCAATGTTCCCATGATCGAGACCAGCTCGCTTCTGTCGATCGGTTCCACACCGTCGACGGCATTGTAGGCCTCGAGGATGTCGTCCACCGTGAACAGGGCGCTGAACGAGCGCTCGCACTCCGCCGAATCCAACGTGCCGATGGTGAAGTTGTTCACGTTGCCGGTGGGATAGTCGCCGTCGTTCGACCGCACGAAATACATGGCGATGTTGCCGAGCACGTCCTCGGCGGTCGCATCCTGCCTGGCGACGGCATAGCGGTCAGCCGGGTCGGCGATGCCGGACGGGTCGGCCCGCAGGTCGCGGTAGATCTCCATCATGCGCGAGCGGATGGCCTCGGCGCGTTCGCTCTCCGTCCCCTCGCCGCCCGGCAGGTCGAGGCCCTCCTCGCTGGCCCGCTGCGCGACCGTATGGATCAGCGTGCCGAACGTCATGGCCACGCTGCCCGCGCTTGGCCCGGAGAACTGGTTCTCCATCAGCCAGCACACCGGGCACGCCCAGATGCGGTCCACCGCGGACGGGGACAAGGTTATGGGCCGTTCCATGGATCGGGATACGAGTTGATCCGCAGCCGCGGACCGTTCCGCAGCCTCCGATACGGGTATGGCCCGCTCCCCGTTCCCGTCTGCCGTTCCGGTTTCAGCGCCGGCGTCCGCGGATCCGTCTCCGACCGGATTGGCGAACGGCCAGTTCCGCGGATCGGCAGTCTCGATCCCGTGTCCCGCCAATAGGCGCAGCGCATCGGCGGCATCCCGCGAGGCAGGGGAGCCCGCCGGTTCACGGGCCAGCGTCACCCTGGCAACGGCGACCAGGCCGCGCGGCGTGCCGTCCAGACCGCAGAACCGATCCGACTGCCCGACCTCCGCATAATCGCGTCTTGCAGGGTCGGCGTGCGCCGCACGATCAAACCATTCGGGCAGATAGCCGTACAGAAAATCCGACGGCGTCAGATCATCGTTATAGACCGCGCTCACCGTGATCCGTTCCTCGGCGCGCGTGAACGCGACCAGCAGGCTCTTCTGCTCGGCGGACAACACGGATTCCAGGCGCGGGTCGCCGTCCACGCCCATGTCCTCGGCAAGCACCCCGTACAGCATGACGTCGGCAAGATCCTCGCCGCCGAACATCGTGTTGCGCGCCGCAAGGTTCGGCCATACGCCCTGCTGCAATGCCGGCAGCCATACCAAAGGCCAGTGCCGCCCGGCCGCGCCGGCCGGCGTGGTCAGCGTGACGGCCTGATCGATGGGAGCGACCTTGGCGAGGGAATCGGCTTCGATGCGCATGGACCGTATCTGTTCGAAAAAGCCCGAAAGATCATCGGCGCTCGCCGAGCCCGAGGCATAATCGAACAGCCGCATCGCCGTATCCAGCCGATCGTTGGCGGCCTGGCCGGATTCGGTGTTGTTCAGCGCTTCGCGCTGCCAGCGCGAAGCCACCTTGCAGGAGTCCCAGGCCAGCCACAACGCATACTGCGGCTCACGCGACGGCAGTTCCGGCAGTCCCCGGGCAATGGACCGAACCAGATCCCACAGATGGGCGAATGCCTGGGCATGCGGATCCGGCCCGCAGACCGCCTGTATGGCGGCGAGCACCGCGTCCGCGTCATCGAATTCAAGCATCAGATACAGTGCATCGATGCCGAACCGCACATCGTCGCCGCCACGGGCGTCCGGGGCGACCAGACTGTCATCGGTGACGACCGCGGCCGCATCGCGTGCCGCGATCACCGGCCCACGCAGCCTGTCCCACGCCTGCGTCAGATGCAGCAACGCCGCGGACGGCTCGTCGTCCCGCTCACCCATCACGCCCGACAACGCCCCGAGCGCGTTCATCGCGGCTTCGACGGAGGCGATGCGCGCCGGACGCCCCTCATGGTCACTGCCGGAACCGACGCTGATCAGCGGGCATCCCATCACCGCAGAGACGCGCGACCGCACGAACGCCGACATGCCGCCCAGACTCATCGGCAAGGAGGCCAGTCCCCGCTCATGCGCCTGATTGCGCAGCCGGGCCAGTTCCAGCAGCGCGAACAGGCCCTGCACGAACGGTTCGTCGCGCAACGGCCTGGTGACCGACGAATACCGTACCGGCACGCCGTCGCGGCGCAGGCGTTCGCCGAATTGGCGGACGGTCGCATTGTCGTGGGCGATGACGGCGAGATCGTTCCAGGCGCGCCCGTCCATCAGATGCGCGCGCTTGATGCGCCAGACCACGTCATCCAGCTCCTCCGAGGGAGAGCGGTACAGCCCCGTATGCACGCTGCCGTCACACATACGCGGGTCGTCCGCCCCGAACGGCGCGATGGGCAGGCTGCCGGGCAACGGCCGGATCTTGCCCGGGCGATCCGGCAACGCCGTATCATCGTCCTGCAGGGAACGGATCGACAAGGAAATGCGGGCGGCCACCACATCCCGGTAGCAGTGCCGTTCCGGTTCCGGCGGCGCGGTCCCGGCCGAACCGTCTCCGCCATGGATTCCAGCTAGTGCGCCCTCATCGGTCACGGTCATGGCTTCGCCATGCTCGGCCGCGTGCGAGGATTCGATCCGCAGCAGCCTCGCGCCGAGCCGATTCCGCGCCTGCGCGAACAGATACTCCGGGTACGAGCCTCGGAACGACTGCACGGATTCGTCGGGGTTGCCGACCAGCACCAGCCGTACGCCACGTTCCTGCAGCGCGGCGAGGAAGGAGAATCCGGCAAGCGTCAGATCCTGCACGTCATCGACCACCACCAGCTGCGGCAGCCTGCCGGGTTCCGCCTCATGCGCGGCCTGCTCGCCGCCAACCAGCAGTTGCGAGGAATCCAGGCGATACTCGTGCGGATAGGCGTCGCTGATCGCCTGCGCATATTCACGGCGCAGCGCGAAGGCAAGCCTCCATTGCACATGCAGCCGTTCGGTGTGCGGCGTCCACGCGCTGAGTTTGGCCAGCAGCCGGGGTTCGTCGCCGGGCATGACGCCCAATTCGTTCATGCGCGCGATCATATCGCGCAGCTGCATGACGAAGGCGTCGTTGATGCCGCGCGAGAACATGGCCGAGGAATTTCCCCGCTTGGCGTCCCCGGAGGCCTCGCCCGCATCGGAGGCATCCGCCGGGGTATGGTCGGGATTCCCGGCCGTCCGCGATTCATGCGGCGCCGTCGGCGATGCCGCACCGCGGTCGGCCCCGTCCGCGGCAATGACGCCGGCCCAATCCTCAGCCGCGAAGTATTCGCGCAGCAGCCCGCAGGTCTGGCAGGGGTCGCCCGATTGCGCATGCCGCACATGAGCGGCGGTCACCCGGCGCAACAGCGCATCCTGCTCGGCGCCATTGAGCAATTTCGGGGCCGGCAGACCGCGACGGGTCCTCACGTCGGTGATCAGCCGGAATGCGATCGCGGACAGCGTGGTGACCGGACGGGCCTGCGAGGTGAAGCCCACGCGCCGGATGACCTCGTTGCCGATCCGGTCCGCGCTTTGGCGTCCCGACACCGCCATCACCGCACCGTCATCGCCGAATACGCGCAGGGCCCCCAGCAGCAGGTCGGTCGCGAACGCCGTCTTGCCCGAGCACGGCGCCCCGGCCACCAGCAGGGCTTCCGCGCGTTTCCTCACTCTGGAGCGAGAGCGGTCATCCCGTACGGTCCGTCCGTCATGGGAACCGTACGAGGGGTTGTCTGCGCAGACCAATCCGGCCAGCAGCCCATCGATCGTCACGCCGTCGCGTCGATCGTGCATGAGGCCATGCTTGCGCAAGGAGCCCCGCGGCACCTCGTCGTACAGCCTGTAGCCTGCGTCATGCATATTCCCGGTCATGCCCTCAGACTAAATGCCGCCCTGCCCCGCTCCGCGCAAACCGTTCGCCCGCATGCCCGCCTTCGGCGCGTCATCGGCACACGCGCTTCCCGAGGATCCCGATGCGGCGTCTTGCTCATGATTCAGCGGCACGACACGCCCAAAAAAACATCGAAAATCGGAGTTGTCGGTGCGCGCATTCGGCATGCACGGTTCAAGAGGAATCCGTTTCCTTGATTTTCCGGCATTGTCGTTGTCGAGGTTTCCGGCCCATGCACCGACAACTCGGGTTTTCGTGACAGTCATGTCGCCCATCGGCGTTCGCCGGAAGCGTCAACCGGCGTTTCCTCCGTCGCGACGCTCCGATGCGCACCGCCATATACCGCGGGTAGCATCACCGGCTGACGATTCCCCATGACCGCGGCATCGGCGCCCACGGTCACGGTCCGGCCACCCGGAGCGACGGTAGAGTGATGGGCACGCCGCCGATGTTGCCGACCGAAACGAGGTGAAATGATGACCAGCAACGCTATGCCGCCGCGGCTGCCGGGCTACGATTTCAAACGCCGGATCGGTTCGGGAGCGACATCCATCGTGTATCTGTACCGTCAGAGGATGCCCGATCGCGACGTCGCCGTCAAGGTGTCGCGGACCGTGCTCGACCCGTATGCGGCGGCGCGATACCGCATCGAGGCCGAATGCCTGGCCCGGCTCTCCTCGCATCCGGCCATCCTGCCCATCCATGCCGTCGGCGTCACCGATGACGGTCATGGGTATCTGGTGCTCGGCTACGCCCCGTTCGGCTCGTATCGGGAACGGTGCCGGCGCCGCCCGCTGAGCGCCGATCAGACCCTCGACCTGGGCGTCGTGCTGGCCGGAGCGCTGTACGCCGCGCATCGGGTAGGGATCGTGCACCGCGATGTCAAGCCGTCGAACGTGCTGATCGATGTGCAGGGTGCGCCGGTCCTCGCGGACTTCGGCATCGCCGCCAGTATGTACCGGTCCGACCATGCCACCGGGCACTCGGCGCCATGGGCCGCGCCGGAGGTGCTTGAAGGCCGGAGCGGCGGCACGGATGCATCCGACGTGTATTCGTTGGGCGCCACATTGTTCGGCGTGCTGACGGGATCGCCGCCGCCCCGCCCCATCTCCGGCCCGCAAGGCGACCCGGGCGGAGCCATCGCCCATGCGAGCCGTCCGCGGCTCGACCTCCCGGATGTTTCGCACGACGCCGGGGACGTGCTGCGCACCGCCTTGTCATGGCATCCGGACGACCGGTACGGTTCGGCGTTGGAATTCGCCCGGGCCATGCAGCATGCGCAGCACCGGCATGGTGGCCACGTCACGCCATTCATGGCATCGGGCGTCTCACCGTACCCGTCCGGGCTGTCCGATGAGCATGGGGGCCGATCCGCCGCCGGGCACGGCGGATCAGTCCTGATCGCCCCGACACAAGGACCGCCGAAAGCCGCCGCTTCCGGCGACTGGACCCGAGCGAGCCATGAGTTCCCTGGGGAAGGCCGGCCTCCGGACTTCACGCATAAGGCGATTCCGCCCCAGTCCGAGCCCGGGCCCGTGGGGGCCGGCCCGTACCCGGCCGGTTCCCCCGACTCGCCAGGCGCGATGGCGCCGGCACGGGCGCAGGTTCCGATCAGGCGTGCCGGCACGGGCCTGTCCGGCAGCGCAACGGCATCGACGATCGCCGGCACGGCGCCTCTCGTGACGGCCGCGGTCGCATTGGCGGCCGCACTGACCGCCGGCATGCCGGCGACGATCATATCCGGCACGGCACCGGCCATCGCGCCGGAAACGATCAGCGCCGGCGCGGCGCAGGACGATCCGCGCACCGGCGAGGATGCCGGATATGTGCCATCCGTCGAACGACTGAACGGCGTGTATCAGGGCAATACCGTCACGTTCACCTGGATCAATCCCGAACCGCGGGAAGGCGATCTGTACGCATGGGCGCCGATCGACGGCGGCACGGCGCAGCCGCAGGCGAATGCCGGCATCGTCGCAGACCGATCGGTCGTGCTCCATGACGTCACCGATACGCGGACGTGCATTCAGGTGAGCATCGTGCGCAGCGATCGTCGCATGTCCGCGAAACCGGCCGCCGTCTGCGCGGACCAGCCATAGCCTCTGCGGGAGACGCAATCGGAAAGGAACTCATCATGGCAGACAAGGCACCTCATCATGATCGCCGGTGGATGGCGCCCCTGGCCGCATTGATGGCGCTGGCGGTCATCGCCATCGGCGCGGTCTGGGCCGATTCGGTGACCCGCCAGCAAGTGAGCCTCGACGACGGCACGGTGTGGGTCACGTCGTCGGAGCATCGCAAGGCCGCACGATTCAACGTCGCGCTGGGAGAAGCGGATGCGGCCGTCTCCGCATCGGCGACCAGATTCGACGTCGCGCAGCACGGCAACGACATGATACTCGACGAGGGCTCGAGCGTGAGCAGCGTCGCGGCGTCCACGCTCGGCACGGGTCCGAAGGCCGCCACGGACGGCAGCACGGCGGCGATGATCGGCGGCGCCACGACGGCCCTGTGCAGCAGGGCCACCGGCAAAGTGTGGATCGGCCAAGCCGATACGCTCGACGCGATGACGCCGTCCTCCGACCCCAAGATGACTCTTGGTTCGGGAGGCATGATCGCGGTCGATGATCACGGAACGGTCTACGGGTACAGGCCGCGTGACGGCATGATACTGGTGGCGGAGGGCCCGGCTTCGTCGAAGGCACGCCGATATGGCTCGCTCAGCGACGGCCGGAGGCTCGACGTCGATGATTTCACGGTGATCGCAGGCATTCCCGTCGTGGTCGCGCGGGGCACGATCCGTTGGAACACCGGCAGCGCAAGCACCGGCGCGAAGGGCCGCCTGCGGCTGCAGGCGCCGCCCTACGATGGCGAGCAACGGCAATGGGTGGCGGCGGCAGGCCAAGGCGCCCTTTACCTGGCGGATCTGGTCGATGGCGTGCAGCGGACGAGGACGCTGCCCAGCGGAGGCACCGGGAACGCAGCCAAACCCGTATCCGTCGGCGGATGCGTATATGCGGCGTGGAGCCAGCGGGCGCGCAACCACGCGCGCGTCTGCACGCCGAATGGCTCGGGGAACGGCTCAGGGAATAGTTTGGAGACGGATGACGATCCGGCCGTATTCGACACGCTGGAGGAGATCGGCGAGACCTCCGATCTGGTGTTCCGCACCAATCACCGGCTGGTGCTGCTCAACGACGCGGTGACCGGCGACATATGGAATCCCGACGAAAGCACCGGTCTGATCCGCATCCAGTGGAACACGGTCCGCGTCGATCAGCCCATCGGTCAGCCCCAGGATGGCGGGATGACCGGCGATCGCCATGAGTTTTCAGCTTCCTGCTCCGCCGAATCGGGTGAAATCCGCGCCGAGGACGACGCTTTCGGCGCGCGGGCCGGGAGCATGCGCATCCTCGACGTGCTGCGCAACGACGAGCAGACCGACTGCTCGGTGCTGCGGATCATCGGCACGGGGGCACCGGTCGGAGCGGACATCTCCGTATCGCCCGTTTACGGCGGCCGCTACCTGCAGTTGGACGCCACGCGTGCCGCCGTGGGCGAGGCGTCGGTGTCATACGACATCGGCGACGGACGCGGGCAGACCTCGACCGCCACCGTCACGATCACGCTGGTGGGCCCCTCATCCAACGCCGAACCGGCGCAGACCGATCTGCCCACGGAATACGAAGTCGAGCAGGGATCGGTCCATACGTCGAATGCGCTCGGCGGTTTCGCCGATCCGGACGGGGACCCGCTTACCCTGGTAGCGGCACGGGCGACCAACAGCGATCAGGTGGCCGTTTCGACGCGCGCCGACGGGCAGCTTACCTTCGATGCGGCCGCCGCGACCTCCGGCCGCATCAGCGTGGAGGTCACCGTATCCGACGGACAGGCCACGGGCACCGGCATGGTGTATTTCTCCATTCGCCCGGCGAACACGCTTGCCGCCTATGTCGACGCGGTCGTCGGGCAGACCTCGCCGGGCACGCGTACCACCGTCGATCTGAAGCCCTATGTGCACGGCACGTCCGCCCAATCGGTACGCCTGTCCGCCGTGGACGCGCCGGATGGCGCGCATGTCACGGCGCATGCCTCGGATCTGTCGTTCTCCTTCCTGTCCACCGAGCCGGGCACCTATTATGTGCCGTTCACGGTCATGCAGGGATCGGTGCCCGCGCACGGCCTGGCCCGTATCGAAGTGCAGCCGGTAACCGGCGAAAGCGCCCGCCCGGTCGCCGCCAACGACATCGCGATGCTTGGCCCCGATCGCACGGCCATCGTCGAACCGCTGACCAATGACGTGGATCCCATGGGCGGGGTGCTGTCGGTCACCGCGGTGTCGTCCGACCACGAGCAGGGCATCGTCGGCGGTCTGGTCAGCAACAAACGCGTATATCTGGTCGCGCGCCGCATCCCGATCCGGACGGTGTCGATCACCTATACGGTGGCGAATGCGGCCGGCGCGTCTCAGGGCACCATCGTGCTGCATCCGCCGGCGCCGATGGCCGACGAGACCGCACCGCGCGCCCCCGACATCGACATGCGGGTGCGCACAGGCGGCATCGTCTCGGTGGATGCGCTCGACCACGTCTCCTTCACCGGTCGCTCGGCGGTATCGCTGTCCCCCGACCTGCAATATGACCGGGATGCGTTTAAGGGGCTCGTTTTCGTCTCGGGCAGCCTGATCCGCTACCAGGCGTCATCCGATCCCGGCGAATACCGGGTGACGTACACGGTTACGGATAGCTCGGGCAACGCCTCGTCAGGCACGCTTGCCATCACCGTGCACGAGCGGGACGCCGGCCGCAAGGCGGCGCCGACGCCGCTCCCCGTCGAAGCGCAGGTGGCCGCCGGGCGACGGGTGCGCATCCCCATCGAGTTGTCCGGCATCGACGTGGACGGTGATGACGTCATATTGCTTGGATTGGGCAACCGCGCGCCCGCGATGGGGCGCATCACCGAAGTCGGCTCGGATTCCATGCTGTACGAGGCGTATGCGGACTCGTCTGGCACCGACACGTTCACCTATGCCGTGGAGGATTGGACCGGCCAGCGAGCGCAGGGGGACATCCGCGTCGGCATCTTCCGCGATGCGCAGGCCGCCGGGGTCGTGGCGCGGGATGATGAGGTCACGTTGCGCCCGGGGGTCGAGGCCGTCGTACCGGTGACCCGCAACGACATCGCCGCCGACGGCGAACCGCTGACCGTCAGCGGCATCGATGCGCCCGGACTCGACCAGGCGCGGGCGGTCGGCGACGCCGTGTCGTTCGTCACGCCCGATCGGGAGGGACTGTTCTACGTGACGTATACGGCCAGCGACGCCGCCGGACTGTCCGATGCGGCCACGCTTGCCGTATCGGTCGATCCCCTCGCCGCGATCGAGCCGCCGGTGGCGCACGACTATCGGGTGCCCGCCGTGGCGACGATCGACCGAAAATCCGTGGACGTGGACATCGCGCAGTGGATAGCCAACCCTTCCGGCACCGTCGATGAGCTGGAGATCGGGGTGGATCCGTCCGCCTTCGAGCATGCACGGGTCCGGCCCGGCGCCCGATCCACGACGATCAGCGTGGATCTGACCGATGAGCCGCAGTCCATTGCCTATACGGTGACGAACACGACGCACGGCATCACGTCCGCCGCATTCGTTCAGGTGCCGGCCTACGGCGTGTTCCCTCCGATGCTTCGCCCCAAGGCGCCGCCGTTGGAGGTCCGAGCCGGCGGCACGCTCATCATCGCCGTAGCCGACCATGTGCGCGTCGGCGTAGGCAAAACCGCGTATGTGGCGGACGAGAGTTCGGCGAGCGCCACCAAAGCGGCCAATGGCAGCCCGTATGTCGACGACCATACGCTGCGTTTCGTGGCGCCCAAGGACTACGCCGGCCCGGCCTCGGTCACCTTCACCGCCGCCGACGGCAAGCCGGGCGACGGAGGAAGAACGATCATCAGCACGGCGGTGCTGACCCTGCCGATCACGGTGATCGGCGATATGGCGCCGCCGCCCGTGTTCTCGCCGATCATGGTCGACGTGGCGGCCGGAGAGCCCGCCATGACCATCGATCTGACCAAGCTGACGCTCGCCTCGCCGGAATCCTGCGGGCCGGATCGGCCCTGCACCTATGCGCTCGATGCGGCGCCGGACGCGATCGCCGCCGACATCAGCCCAAGCGGCCTGCTGACGGTCAGCGCGCCGAAGGAGGCGACACCGGGCACGATCGTCGGCATCCCGTTCACGATCGGGCATCGCAACGGATCGGTCCGCACGGGAGTGACGGCGCGCATAATCGCGTCGAACCGTCCTCTGGCCCGCATCGGCGCGCCGACCATACGCATCGCCGCCGGTTCCTCGGCGCAGGTGGATCTGCTGTCCGACGCATACAACCCATTCCCGGATGTCCCGCTGTCCATGATCGGATGCGTGGGCGCCGCGCCGCCGGTCGTCATCGAGGGATGCGAAGGAACCGGCCCATTGACGATCCGCGTGGACGACCATGCCGAGGCCCTGTCGACCGCGGTGACGGTCACCGTCAGGGACGGCACGCTGCTCCGGGACCGTCAGGTGAGCGCGCAGGTCACCGTATCCGTGGTCGGGCGCCCAGGCACCCCGCTGCTGTCGCCGGTGACCGGCCAGCCGGAAAACGGCTCCGTGGCGTTGTCGTGGACCCCCGGCGCCGCCAACGGCAGCCCGGTCACCGACTATCAGGTGCTCTGGAGCGGCGGCTCGAAGTCCTGCGGTGCCGTGACCGCCTGCAATATCACCGGGCTTGTCAACGGCACCGAGTACGTCTTCACGGTCAGGGCCCGCAATGAAGCCGGATGGTCCGATCCTTCGGCGCCGGTCGCCGGCATGCCCGATATCGTGCCGACCCCGCCAACCGGCGTCACGGTGGCCGGCGGCTACCATACGCTGACCGTGCGCTGGGAGGAGCCTCGGTATGCCGGCACTCCCCCGGACGGATACACGGTGGCGATATCCGGATCAGCCGGAGGGGCGTCCCTGACGCGATTCGTCAACGGCACGGCCGCCGTATTCACGATTCCCGACGAGATGATAGCCGACGGAGCCACGTTCGGAGCGACGGTCACCGGCCGCAACCGGGCCGGCGACGGCCAGCCCGGCATGTCGGACGGCGTCGCCGCGCCGTGGGGGAATCCGGACGGCATAGGGCTCTCCCTCACGCAGGCCGGAGACGGCATCATCGCGGAAATCACGATCGGCGATCTGCGCAACGCCGGATGCTCCGGCATCGTGCTCTCCGGCGATGCCGAGAGAATTGTGGACTGCTCGGCCCCACGCGCGCGCATCGGCATTCCTCGGGACAAGTACCATGCCGTCATGACCGTCACCGCCACGCTGGCCACGCGCTTGGCCGTGCCCGCAGCGCGCTCGGATACGGCGCGGATCACGCCGCTTCCCGACGTTCCCGATATCACCGATATCGACGTCACGCTGCATGAGGGATCCACCGCGACGGGCGAAGGCGGATCCTGCACGGTCTCGTGGCAGCCCTCGGGCGGGCTGTATGACCGTTTCGCCGTGCGCAACGCCTCCGGGGAGACGGTATCCGCCACCGGTTCAACGGCGCGGATCGGCCTTGTTCCATGGCGGCCATGCGGTCCGGTGACCATATTCTCGGTGCTGAACGGCACGGAAAGCCCCGGCGTCACCGGCGGCGAGTCCCGGGTCTGGAAGGTTCCGGCCGTGATCGGCGCGGGGACCGCCATCTGGTCGCCCACCGATCACGCGGTCGTCGAATTCCCCGATTTGCACATCAACGCATGGGACCAACGCCATCGCGTCGATATCATCATCCGGTCCGATGGCCGTGAACGCGTCTATCCGTTGCGAACCGGCAACCATATCGTGGTGGACGACTTCCTAGACGACGCCGCGCCGCCGTGGTACTGGACCGTGCGCGTATCCGGCGACGATCCGGCGCTGAACGCGGTATCCGCAACGGCCGAGATACAAGGGTGGAGGATACCCGTGTCCCCGTCATCGGGCCGGCTTTGGTCGAGGCCCGGCATGAGTCCCCTCCATGGACTCTCCGTCGGGTTCACGGAGCAACCCATCGTGAAACATCCCGTGAAACATAATGGTGCCAAGGCGCCGCGATCGCGTCCGTATCCGGCTCGTTCGGCGGCGGCCGCGGGCTACGCGTTGGATCAGCCGCATCGCCGCATAAGGAGGAACCGATGACCGGCAACATCCGTCGCACCTCTTCCGACGATATGACGCGGATATCGGACGCCACGCGAATCACGCGCGCGGGCGGGCGGCATGCGGTTTCATGGATGGCGGTACCGGCGTCTCCGGCGCCGGAGTCTCCGGCACCGCCGCCGATCTCGCCCGCCTCACCCGCTTCATCGTCGTCAGCAACGCCGCCGGGGTCCCCACCCCGGGTATCGCCAACGTCCACAGCGTCATCACTATCACCCGCGTCATCACTATCACCCGCGCCATCGCTGTCGCCGGCGTCGGACGCGTCGATGGACCGCTTCCGGCACGCGTTCTCCGCCCTTGTCGACAACGTTTCGCGTATCGTGGTCGGCAAGGCGCGCCCGATCGCGCTGTGCGTCACCGCGTTGCTGGCCGGCGGCCACGTACTGCTCGTGGACGACCCGGGCACCGGCAAGACCCAATTGGCGCGGGGCATCGCGCGCTCGATACAGGCCCCGTGCAAGCGTATCCAGTTCACGCCGGATCTGCTGCCGTCCGATGTGGTTGGCGTGACGTTCTACGATCAGCAGCACGCCGAGTTCAGGTTCCGGGAGGGGCCGGCGTTCTCATCGATCGTGCTGGCCGACGAGATCAACCGCGCGCCACCGAAAACCCAGTCCGCGCTGCTCGAGGTGATGGAGGAACGGCATATCACCGTGGACGGCGTCACGCGCGCCGTGCCTCAGCCGTTCATGGTGATCGCCACGCAGAACCCGATCGAGCAGCTGGGCACGTATCGGCTGCCCGAAGCGCAGCTGGACCGTTTCCTCATCTCCACGTCGATCGGCCATCCCGGCCATGAGGCGAGCCTTGACATCCTCAGGCAGGCCGATGTCGGCGATCGGGCGGCAACCGTCTCCCCCGTGCTCACTGGTCAACGCATACTCGAGCTGCGCGCCGTGGCCGAACGCGTCCATATGGACGACAGCCTGCTTGAATACATCGTGCGCATCGTCGAGGCGACCCGGCGTTCGGAGCTCATCGCGTCCGGCGCGTCGATCCGCGGGGCGCTGGCATTGACCCGGTGCGCCCGCGTGCGGGCGGCCGCCGACGGGCGCGACTATGCGGTGCCCGACGATATCCGCGATCTGGCCGTCGCCGTGCTGGCCCATCGCGTCACGCTCGCCGAGACGGCCTCGTTCGCCGGGCAGCGCGCGGACCGGGTCATCGAGCAGGTGCTTGACGACGTTCCGACCCCGACCGGAAGGAGCTGATCGTGCTTGGTTCCTTCCTGATGCATGCCGCCCGCCGCGGCATCGCGCGCGCGAACGGATTCGGCGTGTCCCCTCTCGGCTGGATCGCCGCGGTCACGGGTTCCCTGTGCCTGGTCCTGTTCCCGATGACGCAATGGCATGAATTGCTGGCGGCCGGCATCGTCATGGCCACGCTGCTCGTCACGGCCGCCATCCTGGCCCGGGGAGACGCCGGCGTCACGGCTTCCGTCGAAACGCCTCGACGCCGCATCGGCGTCGGCGAGCGCACGTTCTTCGCCATCACCGTCCGCAATCCCGGTCCGGCGAGATCCGGGGGCGCGACTATCGAGGTCCCGGTCGGCGGCGTGCCTCAGCGGCTGGCGGTGCCCCGTCTCGCGCCGGGAGGGGAGACGCGTCTCACCGTGGAATTGCTCGCCAGGGCGCGGGCGGTGCTGTCCATCGGTCCGGTGACGGTGCGCGCCGGGGATGCACTGGGTATGATCCGTCGTGAACGGCCGCTGACCGGCCGGACCACTATATGCATCCACCCGGCCACCATCCGGCTCGATGCGCTCGAGGCCGGCGTCGCACGCGATCCCGACGGGCTGCCGAACGGGACGGCCGTCGACGACGACCTCGATGTTCAGGGATTGCGCGAGTATGTGCCGGGCGACGATCTGCGCCGCGTGCACTGGCTGAACTCGTCGAAGACGGGCACGCTGATGGTGCGGCAGTACGAGGCGACCCACCGCACCGACATCAGTCTGGCCGTGGACGTCGATCCTGCCGCGCACGCCAGCGAGGCGGAGTTCGAACTCGCCGTATCCGTGTACGCCTCGCTCGGCGTGCGCTACCTGGCCGAGGGGCGCCGGCTGTCCGTCCACGCCGGAAGCCGGCATACGGTACCCAAGCGCATTCCGGCCTTCCTCGACGAGTGCAGTGCCATAGTCCCCAACGGCGATGGCGGTCAGGCCTTCCCGTCCGCGGTGCGGCATGATTCCCGGGCATCGTTCCGCTGCCTTGTGGTCGGCTCGCTCAGACCGCTTGACTGGATCACGCGCATGGCCATGCCGCCGTCACGGTCGGCCGGCTGCCTGGTGCTGCGCATCGACGAACACGCGGAACGGACGGTCCACCACGGCACCGGGTTCACACTGGTCACGGTCGGCGCGCTTGCCGACCTGCCGATAGTGATGGGGGCATTGCCATGAACGGCTCGTGGACCCGATCGGCGCGCTCGGCCGTCGAGGTGACGCGAGGAACCAGTGCCGGGCACGCCACGCATCGCGCGGCCAAGCGACGGCGCCCGCTGCATGACGCGGCCATCGGCGCGATGGTCGTCTGTTCGCTCGTGCTGATGGCCGCCGCGAACCTGATCGACGTCTACGGGTCCCCCGTTGCCTGGGGCACGGCCTGCATACCGGCGACGCTCCTCGGCGCATTGACGGCGTGCGCTGGCCGGAACGGCGCGCGGCCGCACACGGTCCCGAGGATCGCGATCCTGCTCGTCGGCCAATTCGCGATCGGCCCGGTGATCGCGTTCCACGGCAGCGCCGTGGCCCATGTGCTGCCGTCGCCGGACACGCTGCGCCAAGGCTGGTACGGCACGTTCGGCGCGTTCCCGTATCTGGTCGCCGTCGCCCCGCCCATCGGCACCGGCCATGGAAGTCTGATGGCCGCATGGACCTTGTGCCTGTGGACATCATATGCGGCATGCGCGCTGGCTGCGGCACCACGGCGACGGGCCAATGCGCTCTGCGCGCTGCCGCTGGCCGTCCTCGCATCCGCGTGCGCGCTGTTGGGCACAGCCAGCGGGTTCCGGCGAACCACAGCCGGCATAACGGGCGCGTTCGTTCTGGTCATCTGGCTGTCGTGGCGCTGGCGCCTCGTCCGGCCTGCTCCTCACGCATCCGCGGTCATCGCCGCCGTTGTCGCCATCGTTCTTGCGGCGGGGAGCTGCATGGCCCTGACGCCGCACCGTCTGACGATACGCGACCGCTACGAGCCGCCGATCAGCCTGAACGACATCGCCAGTCCGCTGAGCGGCATGCGGTCCTACGTCAGGTACCACAAGGATGATGTGCTGCTCACCGCCACCGGGCTGCCTGCCGGAACACCGGTCAGGATGGCGGTGATGGACCGCTTCGACGGCACGGTGTGGAATCTGTCCGATCGGGCGGAGACCGATGGATCCGCCGATTACCGGCCGGTCGGCGAATCCATCCCGACCACCGCCCGAGGCGAGCCGTTCACCGCCAGGTTCCGCCTTGCCGCATCGGCTGCCGGCCATTGGCTGCCGCTCGCGGGAACCGCCACCGGCGTGACCTTCGACGGCGATGCCAGGAAGCGCGGCACGCTGGAAAACGAGCTCTACTACAACACCGGCACCGCTTCGGCTATCCTCACCGCGCCGGTGGCGGAGGATATCTCGTATACCGAAACCGGAGTGATCGAACGGCGGCCGGACGATGCGCGGATCGGCCGGGCCGCCGCGGATCATATCGCGCAGCCGCGGGCGCAGGACGTTCCCGATACGGTGGCCCGGATGGCGCTTGCCGTCGCCGGCGGCGACGAGGACGACGCCGCCGGCGGCCGGGCCGCGCAGTCGTTGTCCGCCATGCTGCGGGAGCACGGCTGGTTCTCGCACGGGCTGGCGGGCGAATACCCGTCTCCGCCCGGCCACGGCAGCTACCGCGTCGACATGCTGCTCTCCGGCCCGGTCATGGTCGGCGATAGCGAGCAATACGCCTCGGCCATGGCGCTGATGGCCCGCGAGATCGGCCTGCCGTCGCGCGTGGTGCTGGGGTTTCTGCCCAAGGACGAGCACGGCGGCATCAGCCGGCGGCGGACCGTCCTCGATGCCGAGGGAACGGCGATCACCGAATTCCGCGGCGGCGATATCGAGGCATGGGTGGAAATCAAGTTGGAGGGATGCGGATGGGTGATGTTCCGGCCGACGCCCAGCGAAACCGATATGCCCGATCCCGACCAGTCGCCGGCGCCACCGGATCCGCAACCGCTGGTGAGGCAGCCGCCGGTGCCGCTTGACGACCCGTTGCACGACCGGGACCGGCCGTATGGGCAGGCCAAGGTCGCCGGTCAGGACGCCGACACGCGCGCGGCGAATCCGATGTGGACGCGGCTGGGCCGCATCGCCGGCGGCGTCGCGCGATACGGCAGCCCCGTCTGGGCGTGCGCATGCGTGTGCGCGGCGATCCTTGCCGCCAAGGCGTGCATCATGGCGCGTTGGCGTCGCCGGGGCGATCCCCGCCGGCGCATCGTCTCGGGATGGCGGTCCGTGGAGGCGCTGGCGCTGCAGGGCGGTCTCGCCGTCACCGGAACGCGCCGCAATCAGGCCGGCGCGATCGCCGCCGGCTTCGGCATCACGGCATCGTTTATGGCGGGGCTCGCCCGCACGGCGGATTACGCGGCGTTCGCGGGGCGGCCCCTGTCGGACGCGCGGGCGAACGCGTACTGGGACGACGTGCGCCGCCTGCACCGGATGATCCTCTCGTCGCAGCCGCCGCTGCGACGCTGGCGCACACGGCTCTCGCTGCGCGGCATATGGCGTCCGCCGCAGGCGGCATCGTCCGGGCTCCGCCGAGCCCGAGGGCGCCGCCGAATATCACAAAGGCCCCCTCGCATGAGGGAGCCTCCGTAGTCCGTTGGCCGTGACGGATCACCGGGATCCGTCACGGCACGTCTTCGCCGTCAGCGGGCGGACGTCACAGCGTGTCGCCGCCGAGCGCGTCCTGGCCTCCCTGATCGTCGAGGAAGTCGTCCGGGTTGAAGTCGTCGCCGAGCTTCAGGTCGCCGAAGTCGATGTTGGAGAAGTCCACATCGGACAGGTCGGCATCGGAGAAGTCCGCGCTGGCGTCGTCGCCGCCACCCAAGCCGAAGTTCGGGTAGATGGTGTCGCGAATCGCCTTGTCGGGCTCGACCACGGCGTTGCGGTACCGGGCGAGGCCGGTGCCGGCCGGGATCAGCTTGCCGATGATCACGTTCTCCTTGAGGCCCTTGAGGTCGTCGACCTTCTGGCTCAGGGCGGCTTCGGTGAGCACGCGCGTCGTCTCCTGGAAGGAGGCGGCGGACAGCCACGAGTCGGTGGCCAGCGAGGCCTTGGTGATGCCCATGAGCTCGGGGCGGCCGGCGGCCGGCTTGCCGCCGTTCTGCACGGCCTCCTTGTTCGCTTCCTTGAAGCGCGCCTGGTCGACCAGCTCGCCCGGCAGCAGCGACGTGTCGCCGGAGTCGATGACGGTGATGCGGCGCAGCATCTGGCGCACGATGACCTCGATGTGCTTGTCGTGGATGTCCACGCCCTGCTCACGGTACACGGTGTGCACTTCGTTCACGATGTTGACCTGGGCGGCGCGCGGGCCGAGGATGCGCAGGATCTTCTTGGGATCCACGGAACCTTCGGTCAGCTTCGTGCCGACGTCAACGTGATCGCCATTCTTGACCAGCAGCGGAGCGCGGCGGTTCACGGTGTAGACGATCGGCTCGACGGTCGTGTCGTCCGGGGTCAGCGTCATCTGGTAGACGTGGTCGGCTTCCGCATCGGTCTTGATCACGCCGGAGAACTCGGCGATGGGCGCTTCGCCCTTCGGGGTACGGGCTTCGAAAAGCTCGGTGACACGGGGAAGACCCTGCGTGATATCGGAAGCCGCCGCGACGCCGCCGGAGTGGAAGGAACGCAGCGTCAGCTGGGTGCCGGGCTCGCCGATGGACTGGGCCGCGACGATGCCGACGGCCTCGCCGACGTCGACGAGCTTGTTGGTGGCCAGCGACCAGCCGTAACACTTCGCGCACACGCCGCGCTTGGAATCGCAGGTGAGCACGGAGCGGGCCTTGACCTCTTCGACGCCGTGCGCCACGAGATCACGGAGCACGTCCATCGACAGGGCGTCGCCGCGCTTGTACAGCACGGTCTCGCCGTCGGCCGGGTCGATCACGTCGGCGGACAGCAGACGCGAGTACGGACCGCCGTCGGCGGCCTTGACGAGCGTCAGGTTGCCGTTCTCGTCGCGGTCGGCGACCTTCATCGGCAGGCCGCGCTTGGTGCCGCAGTCCTCCTCGCGCACGATCACGTCCTGCGAGACGTCGACCAGACGACGGGTCAGGTAGCCCGACTCCGCGGTACGAAGCGCGGTATCGGCCAGACCCTTGCGCGCGCCGTGCTCGGAGATGAAGTACTCGAGGACGGACAGGCCCTGACGGTAGTTCGACTCGACCGGTCGGGGGATGACCTCGCCCTTCGGGTTGTTCACTAGGCCACGGATGCCCGCGATCTGGTTGATCTGGGTCATGTTGCCTCGCGCACCGGACTGGACGATGATCGACAGGTTGTTCTTCGGATCGAAGTGGGCCTCGACCGCGTCGGACACCTTCTTGGTGCACTTGGTCCACTCGTCGATGATCGCCTGGCGACGCTCCTCCTCCGTGAAGAAGCCGATGTCGTACTGCTGGTTGATCTTGCTGACCTGCGCCTCGGACTCGGCGACCAGCGTGGCGCGGGCCGGCGGCTCGGTCACGTCGGAGAACGCGAAGGTGACGCCCGACCACGGGGCCTTGGTGAAGCCAAGGTCCTTGAGCGCATCCAGCGTCGCCGCCACCTGGGCGGTCGAGTAGCGGGTGGAGATGTCGTTGACGATGCGGGACAGGACGCCCTTCTTGGCCTGCTCGCTGACGAACGGGTAATCGGTCGGCAGCGCCTCGTTAAACAGGATGCGGCCCATCGAGGTGGCGAACAGGACGGTGCCGTCCGTGAAGCGTTCCTCGCGCGCCACGTCCGGGCTGCCCGGCTCCGGGTCGACGACCTTGACCTCGCCCGGCTCCCAGCCGGTCGGCAGCACGAAGTCCTTCGGCAGGCGGATCAGCACCTTGGCCTGCATGTCGATCTCGTGCAGGTCGAGCGCCATCTGCGTCTCGGCCAGCGAGGAGAAGATGCGGCCCTGGCCCTTGGCGCCATCGCTGATGGTGGACAGCCAGAACAGGCCCAGGATCATGTCCTGCGAAGGCATGGTCACGGTGTGGCCGTCGGCGGGCTTGAGGATGTTGTCGGAGGCGAGCATCAGCGAACGTGCCTCGGCCTGCGCCTCGGCGCTCAGCGGCAGGTGGACGGCCATTTGGTCGCCGTCGAAGTCGGCGTTGAACGCGGCGCAGGCGAGCGGCGGCAGGTGGATGGCCTTGCCTTCGACCAGGATCGGCTCGAAGGCCTGGATGCCCAGACGGTGCAGCGTAGGCGCGCGGTTGAGCAGCACGGGATGCTCGGAGATGACCTCCTCGAGCACACCCCACACCTCGGTGTCGCCGCGGTCGACCATGCGCTTCGCGCTCTTCATGTTCTGCGCGTAGTTCATGTCGACCAGGCGCTTGATGACGAAGGGCTTGAACAGCTCGAGGGCCATCGGCTTGGGCAGGCCGCACTGGTGCATGCGCAGCGACGGGCCGACGACGATCACGGAACGGCCCGAGTAGTCGACGCGCTTGCCGAGCAGGTTCTGGCGGAAACGGCCCTGCTTGCCCTTGAGCATGTCGGACAGGGACTTGAGCGGGCGGTTCGAGGCGCCGGTGACCGGGCGGCCGCGGCGGCCGTTGTCGAACAGCGAGTCGACGGCCTCCTGCAGCATGCGCTTCTCGTTGTTGAGCATGATCTCGGGGGCCTTGAGGTCGATCAGACGCTGCAGGCGGTTGTTGCGGTTGATCACGCGGCGGTACAGGTCGTTGAGGTCGGAGGTAGCGAAGCGGCCGCCGTCGAGCTGCACCATCGGGCGCAGGTCCGGCGGGATGACCGGGATCACGGTGAGCACCATGGCCTCAGGCTTGTTGCCGGTGGTCAGGAAGGCGTTGACGACCTTCAGGCGCTTGAGCGCGCGGGCCTTGCGCTGGCCGGAACCGGTGTCGATCTCCTCGCGCAGCTGCTTGGCCGCGGCCTCGAGGTCGAAGTCCTGCAGGCGCTTCTGGATCGCCTCAGCGCCCATGCAGCCCTCGAAGTAATCGCCGTAGCGGTCCTCCATCTCGCGCCACAGGTCCACGTCGCCTTCCATGTCGCCGGGCTTCAGGTTCTTGAAGCGGTCGAACACGGCGTTCAGGCGCTGGATCTGGTCGTCGTAGCGCTGGCGGATGGCCGCCATCTCGCGTTCGGCGCTGTTGCGCAGCTTCGCCTTGGCGGAGCCGCTGGCCTCGCCGGCCTCCTCCAGCTCGTGCAGATCGGCTTCGACCTTCTTGGCGCGCTCCTCGATCTCGTTGTCGCGGCGCTTGGCCATGTGGCCGATCTCGGTGTCGAACTCGTCCTGCAGGTCGGGCAGATCCTGATGGCGCTGTTCCTCGTCGACCTTGGTGACCATGTAGGCCGCGAAGTAGATGACCTTCTCCAGGTCCTTCGGCGCGATGTCGAGCAGGTAGCCGAGGCGGCTCGGCACGCCCTTGAAGAACCAGATGTGGGTGACGGGGGCGGCCAAGTCGATGTGGCCCATGCGCTCGCGGCGCACGCGCGACTTGGTGACCTCCACACCGCATCGCTCGCACACGATGCCCTTGAAGCGCACGCGCTTGTACTTGCCGCACGCGCACTCCCAGTCGCGGGTCGGTCCGAAGATCTGCTCGCCGAACAGACCGTCCTTCTCGGGCTTGAGGGTACGGTAGTTGATGGTTTCGGGCTTCTTGACCTCGCCGTGGCTCCAGTTGCGAATATCCTCGGCGGTGGCCAGGCCAATCCTCAGTTTGTCAAATGCGTTGACGTCCAGCACTCTTATGTCCTGTCTGTAATGAAACTTTCAAACGGTTGCTAGGTGGCCGCCGCGCGCCGCGGGCTCCCTCGTGGAGCGCCACGCGCGCGGCGACCGTCGGTTCACTGATATTCCGGGGTTTCGGCCTTCTGGTCTTCCTTGGCCGCCGCGTCGGGGCGCGCGCCGATGTTGAAACCCAGGTCGTCGCCCGCCGAGATCGGATCGTCGTCCTCGTCCTTCATGTCGATGGCCACGCCATCGGCGTTGAGCACCTCGACGTTCAGCGACAGGGACTGCATTTCCTTGAGCAGCACCTTGAACGATTCGGGGATGCCCGCCGGCGGCAGGTTATCGCCCCTGACGATCGCGCCGTAGACACGCACGCGGCCGTCGACGTCATCAGACTTGGTGGTCATCATCTCGTGCAGCGTGTACGCGGCGCCATAGGCCTCGAGGGCCCACACCTCCATCTCGCCGAAGCGCTGGCCGCCGAACTGGGCCTTGCCGCCCAGCGGCTGCTGCGTGATCATCGAGTACGGGCCGGTGGAGCGCGCGTGGATCTTGTCGTCGACCAGGTGGTGCAGCTTCAGGATGTACATGTAGCCGACGGAGATCGGCTTGCCGAACGGCTCGCCGGTGCGACCGTCGAACAGCACGGCCTTGCCGTCCTCGCCGACCATCTGCTCGCCGTCGCGGTTGGGCAGCGTCGACTTCATGAGGCCGCTGATCACGTCGGAGCGCACGCCGTCGAACACCGGGGTCGCCACCGGGGTGCCCGGCTCGCCCTTCTCGGCGCCGGCCGGCACGTGCTTCTTCCACTCGGCCTCCAGCTCGGGATCCAGGCTGATGTCCCAGCCGGAATGCGCGATCCAGCCGAGGTGCAGCTCCAGCACCTGGCCGAGGTTCATTCGCGAGGGCACGCCCAGCGGGTTGAGCATGATGTCGACCGGGGTGCCGTCCGCGAGGAACGGCATGTCCTCCTCGGGCAGGATGCGGGAGATGACGCCCTTGTTGCCGTGGCGGCCGGAGAGCTTGTCGCCCTGCGTGATCTTGCGGTGCTGCGCGATGTACACGCGGATCATCTGGTTGACGCCGTTGGGCAGCTCGTCGCCGTCCTCCTCGGCGTCCTCGCGGGTGATCTCCTTGACCGCGATCACGGTGCCGGTCTCGCCGTGCGGCACGCGCAACGAGGTGTCGCGCACCTCGCGGGACTTCTCGCCGAAGATGGCGCGCAGCAGGCGCTCCTCCGGGGTCAGCTCGGTCTCGCCCTTCGGCGTGACCTTGCCGACGAGGATGTCGCCGGCCTCGACCTCGGCGCCGATGCGGATGATGCCGCGCTCGTCGAGGTTGGCCACCGCGTCCTCGCCGACGTTCGGCAGGTCGCGGGTGATCTCCTCGGCGCCCAGCTTGGTCTCGCGGGCGTCGATCTCGTACTCCTCGATGTGGATCGAGCTGAGGGTGTCGTCCTGCACCAGGCGCTGCGAGATGATCACGGCGTCCTCGTAGTTGTAGCCGTTCCACGGCATGAACGCGACCAGCAGGTTCTTGCCGAGGGCGATCTCGCCCTTCTCGATCGCCGGGCCGTCGGCCAGCACCGTGCCGGCCTCGACGCGCTCGCCGTTCTTGATGATCGGGCGCTGGTTGTAGCAGGTCGTCTGGTTGGAGCGCTGGAACTTGGTCAGCTTGTAGCTCGACTGCGTGCCGTCGTCGTTCATCACGCGGATGAGGTCGGCGGACACGTAGATCACGACGCCCGGCTTGTCGGCGATGATCACGTCGCCGGAATCGTAGGCGACGCGCCATTCCGAACCGGTGCCGACGAGCGGACGCTCGGACTTGACCAGCGGGACGGCCTGACGCTGCATGTTGGTGCCCATCAGCGCTCGGTGGCCATCGTCGTGCTCGAGGAACGGGATCAGCGAGGAACCGATCGAGACCATCTGGCGCGGCGAGACGTCCATGTAGTCGACGGAGCTCACCGGCACATCGACGGCCTCTTCCTCGTTGGCCCTGGCGAGGGCCATGTCGGTGGCGAACCTGCCGTTGGCGTCGAGCGTCTGGTTCACCTGCGCGATGACGTGGTCGTTCTCCTGGTCGGCGGTCATGTACTCGACCTCGTTGGTCACCTGGCTGTCGACGACCTTGCGGTACGGCGTCTCGATGAAGCCGAAGGGGTTGACGCGGCCGAAGGTCGCGAGCGAACCGATCAGACCGATGTTCGGGCCTTCAGGGGACTCGATCGGGCACATGCGGCCGAAGTGGGACGGGTGCACGTCGCGCACCTCCATGCTGGCGCGGTCGCGCGACAGGCCGCCGGGGCCCAGCGCGGACAGGCGGCGCTTGTTGGTCACGCCGGCCAGCGGGTTGTTCTGATCCATGAACTGGCTCAGCTGGGAGGTGCCGAAGAACTCCTTGATCGTGGCGTTCACCGGGCGGATGTTGATCAGCGACTGCGGGGTGATGGCCTCGGCGTCCTGCGTGGTCATGCGCTCGCGCACCACGCGCTCCATGCGCGACAGACCCGTGCGCAACTGGTTCTGGATCAGCTCGCCAACCTGGCGGATGCGGCGGTTGCCGAAGTGGTCGATATCGTCGGTCTCGACGCGCAGGTCGATGCTCTCGCCCTTGCGCGTGCCGGGGAAGGTCGCGTCGCCGGCGTGCAGCGTCACCAGGTACTTGATCGTGGCGATGATGTCCTCGCGCGACAGGCTGCGGTCGTTGATGTCGTGCTCGAGGCCGAGCTTGCGGTCGATCTTGTAGCGGCCGACGCGGGCCAGATCGTAGCGCTTGGTGTTGAAGTAGAAGGAATCCAGCAGGTTGCGGCCGGCCTCGGGGGTGGCGGTGTCGGACGGGCGGATCTTGCGGTACAGATCGGTCAGCGCGTCGTCCTGCGTCTCGATGGCCTCCTTGTCGAGCGCGTCGAGCACCAGCGGGTAGCCCTCGAACGCCTCGCGGATCTCCGGCTTGGTCATGCCGATGGCCATGAGGAAGACGATGGCGGACTGTTTGCGCTTGCGGTCGACGCGCACGCCGAGCACGTCGCGCTTGTCGATCTCGAACTCCAGCCAAGCGCCGCGGCTCGGGATGATCTTTGCGCCGAAGACCTCCTTGCCGGAGGCGCGGTCGGTGGAGCGGTCGAAGTAGACGCCCGGGGAGCGCACGAGCTGGGAGACGATGACTCGCTCGGTGCCGCCGATGATGAAGGTGCCGTGCGGGGTCTGCAGCGGGAAGTCGCCCATGAACACGGTCTGGGACTTGATCTCGCCGGTGTCGCCGTTCTCGAATTCGGCGTTCACGTACAGCGGGGCGGAGTAGGTGTAGTCCTTCTCCTTGCACTCCTGCACGGTGTGACGCGGCTCCTCGAAGTACGGGTCCGAGAAGGTCAGCGACATGGTCTGGGCGAAGTTCTCGATCGGGGAGATCTCCTGGAAGACCTCGTCGAGGCCCGAGATGTGCGGCACGGTGTTGGTGCCGTTCTCCTTGTCCTCCTCGACGCGCTTCTTCCAGCGCTCGGAGCCGATCAGCCAATCAAAGCTGTCGGTCTGCACGCCCAACAGGTAGGGCACATCGATGGGCTCTCGGATGGAGCCGAAATTCACGCGGTCCGACGCCTTGTGCAGATCAATGTCGTGCTGGTCGGCGCGCGCGATGACAGTGGTGGTATTCGTCGTAGCTTCAGTGGCAGCCAATGGACGTTCCTTATCGCTCGCTTGTTCGTTCGATACTGGTGTTCCCCGACAAGCGCCGCTTGGGCCGCCATATGCCTCAATTCGCGGGCGCTTCGTCTGTGTCAGCATGCCCGCAATATGACATGCATGTACGCAAATCCCTTATGCTAGCACATTGCATGCGATATCGCAACACGCCAAGTGGCGCAACGCCCGACGGCGCAAGCCCGGCGTCGCACCAAGGCATCGCGCGGCGCCCGGGCTCCAGCGGCCGGCCGACGCGCCGGCGCTCACTGCACCGAAATCGTCACCGGGTCGCTGGCAACCTTCGGCTGGTCCTTGAGGCTCAGCTTCGCCACATACGTGCCGGCGTTCACCTTCGGCAGCGAGTCGTCCTCGGCGCACGCATCCCCGGTGGCGTCCGCGTTCCACACGATCTGCCGCTTGTCGGCATCGCCCTTGGCCATCAGCAGCAGGCGCGGGTCGGCCGGGCACACGTCAGACCTCCATATCGTCTCGTCGCCGGAGGTGATCGTGAGCACGCGGTTCGCGTCGGAGGCGTCGATCAGGCACCCCTTCTTGCCGCTGCCCGTGTACTTGATGGTCGCGGTGAAGTTCAGCGACCCGCCAACGGCGACGTTCTGCGATTCGGCGGTCAGGGACAGATCGACGTCGTTCGCCGAGCAGTTCTTGATGCCGCTGGTCCTGGTCGGATCGGGCACCGCGGAACGCGATACCGCATAGATGTCGTCATGGCGGGCGGCCGCGCCGATCGCGCCGAAGCCGCGGACCAGACTGTATGCGCAGAACACCACCACAGCCACCACGAGCAGGCACGCGACGCCCACGACGATGCGGCGGCGGCGATAGATGGCGCGCCGTTTCGCGCTGATCCTGCGCTTGCGCTGCTTCATGGCTCCACGGGACTTCGGTGTAGGCATACCTTCGAGTCTAAACCGAAGCGAAACGAAGTGGCGGATAATGTCGTCAAACGTCACATGATCATGACCGGACACCATGCCCGGCGCTCCGACCGCAGCCCGTGACCCGGGCACGGAATCCGAACCCTTCCGCCCGCCCCGGAACTCGAAACGCGACGGAGGCCCGCCCGGCCAACGCCCCGCCGGCTCAGCGGGGAAGGCGGACCGCCCCGTCCGGCAGCATCTCGATCAGGCCGTCGTCGTCAAGCGACGCGACGCATTTGTCCAGCTGAACCCGATCGGCCCACAGCGCCTCCAGCTGCGCGCGCGGCAGCGACGTCTCCCCGTCCGGCAATCCGCGCAGCGCATCGAGCACCAGCCCGCGCACCTGCCGATCCGTGCCGGCGAAGCGCTGGCGGGGGCGGGTCCGCCGCTCCCCCAGCCCGGGCCGGCCGGCGGCTAGGAACGCGCAGCGGTCGCGGACCGGGCATGCGTCGCACAGCGGCGTCTTCGCCGTGCAGACCACGGCGCCGAGTTCCATCACCGACTGGTTCCATGTCACGGAACGCCGCGCGTCGCGGGGCAGCGCGCGGTTCGCCAGATCCCGCTCGGCCGGCGAGGCCGATCCCCCGCGCGACTCGACACCCAGAAACAGGCGGGACAGCACGCGCCGGATATTCGTATCGATCACCGCGATCCGCTCGCCGTAGGCGAAGCTCATCACCGCGGAAGCCGTATAGTCGCCGATGCCGGGGAGCGCGATCAGATCGTCGTATCCGCGGGGCAGATCGTCATGCCACCGGTCGGCCACCACCCGCGCGCATTCCTGCAGGCGCAGCGCCCGGCGCGGATAGCCGAGCCTCCCCCACGCGGTGATCACCTCGGCGGTGGACGCGCCGGCGAGCGCCGCGGCGTCCGGCCACATGCGCATCCAGTCGGTCCAATAGGGCACCACGCGGCTCATCTGCGTCTGCTGGCTCATCACCTCGGATACCAGCACGCCCCATGGCGTCGCCCGGCCGAACCGCCACGGCAGATCGCGCGCGTTCGCCTCCCACCATGCGCCGAGCCGGGCATGCGCCCATTCGGCGTCGGTCACGCCGCCGTTCGCCGTATCGTCGTTGTTCACCGCATTCACGCTCCTCACCATAACGGACACTCCCGCCACAGACCCCACAGCCTCCTGCCCATTACCTTGTTTGGTAGGCCCCGATGGTCGGGGTCGCCGGTTTTGGTATGACTTTCCCGCCCTGTCGTTGATGATCCGGGGGTGTCGTCGCCGGGAACGGGGACGTTCGATGACCGTAGGAACCAAGCCGGCCGCATGGACGCGTTGGGGCGCGTGGCGCAGGTCTCCCCGTAATGTGAATGCGGCGCGGGCGTCCGGGTCCATTCCACGGATCCACGGCGGCCGACGGAAGCGGCCCATGACGGGAGGAACGATGATGGCCCCCCAGCCGCGCTGCGACCGCCGTCGCCGAGGGCTTCCATTGTGCCGGCAATCCGGTGCATCCGAAGCCACGGAACGCCGAGTTGCCGAATCACCGGCGGAAACCTATAGTGGGTTATATGGTTAGTTATATAAGTAATTAACCATATAACCCATACCGCTCCTTATCGCCATGTCGATCCCGAAGGCCAAAGACCAGGGACCAGTCAGGGCACGATCAGGGGCGATACCGGCCAGTCCGCAACGCCTGCGGGCACATACTGAAGGCGACGGAGAGCGATGTGGGGGCGCCGGCGAAGCGAGACAATGACGATCCATCGAAGGGGGAAGCCAATGAACGCCGCCATAGACACGCTTTCCATCGTGGTGCCGTGCCACAACGAGGAGAGCTGCCTACCACTGCTGCTGAAGGCGCTCGCGGGCATCACGGGCGATCTCCGTTCCGCCGGCTCGGGCACCGACATGGAACTGATACTGGTCGACGATGGCTCGCGGGACCATACCGCGCGGCTGTGCCGGCAGGCCGCCGAGGACGGATCATGGCCGTTTGCCGTCCGCTGGCTGTCCCTGTCGCGCAATTTCGGCAAGGAGGGCGCGCTCCTCGCCGGGCTCGACACCGCCACCGGCGATGCGGTGGCGGTGATGGACGCCGACCTGCAGGACCCGCCATCGCTGCTGCCCCGCATGCTCGCCATGCTGGCCAGCGACCCCGATCTTGATTGCGTGGCGACGCGGCGCATCACGCGAAAGGGGGAGCCACCGGTCCGGTCGCTGTTTTCCCGCCTGTTCTATCGCCTGCTGAACGCGATGTCGCCCGTGGCCGTGCCGGACGGCGCCCGCGATTTTCGGATGATGCGACGAGCCATGGTCGACGCGATCACCGGGATGCCCGAACGCAACCGGTTTTCCAAAGGACTCTATGCGTGGGTCGGCTTCCATACCGCATGGATCGAGTACCCGAATGCACGCCGTGCCGCGGGGCGCACCACATGGAACTTCCTCAAACTGGCCCGCTACGCGATCGACGGTCTGATCTCCTGTTCCACCGTACCGCTGACCATCGCGTCCTATATCGGGCTGCTGCTATGCGGCGTTGCCCTAGGCGCGACCGGATTCATCGCCGTCCGCGCCGCGCTGTTCGGCGACCCGGTGGCCGGCTGGCCCTCGATCGCATGCCTGGTCACCTTCATCGGCGGGCTGCAGTTGCTCTGTCTGGGCGTGATCGGCCAATATCTGGCGAAAACCTATCTTGAGACCAAGCGCAGGCCGAACTACATCGTCCGGGCCGGCGGCACCGGCGCATCGCCCGATGCATAGCGCCACTCCATGCGACGGACCGGCATGTCGCATCGCGCCCAACGCCCCGTCGCAACGCGCCCGACGACCCGTCGCAACGCCCCGCCACATCGGCACGGCGCACCGACTCATCTCATCGACACGGCAAGGAGGCCGTATGACGCACCGCAACCGCACCGGCGCACATCGCCGCACGCCCGTCTTTTCGCTCGCAGTGGCGCTATGCGCCATCGCGGCCGCATCGACCAGTTTTCTGATGGGACGCAACCAGTCCCTGTGGTTCGACGAGCAGTATTCCCTGCTGCTGGCGGGCAAGCCGATCCGCAGCCTGATCGCCCTGACCGCCGTCGACGCACATCCGCCGCTGTACTATCTGATGCTCAAGGCCTGGATGCCGCTGACCGGCGGCGACGTCGCCGCGCTCAGACTCCTGAATTGCCTGTTGCTCGGCGCTGCGGTCATGGTCATGCTGATCCTGCTGCGCGATCTGTTCGGCACCCGCACCGCCTCCCTATGCATGCCGTTCCTGCTGTGCGGCGGCTTCATGCTGCGCTATGGATACGAACTGCGCATGTACTCGCTGGCGATGCTGGTCGCGGTGTTCGGCACCTATGCGATCCTACGCGCCACCGCCACGATCGGCGGCGACGCCCCGTCGTCCGGCACGGCACGAGACGCCGTTCGGAGCCGCGCCGACCGCCGGCCGCGCATCGCATGGTGGACGGCATATGCGTGCACCGTCGCGCTGGGCATGTACACGCTCTATCTGACCGCATTCGTCTGGCTGGCGCACGCCATATGGCTGGCATGGCGCTCGTGGCGTCGTCTCACGGTCTATATCGCATCGCTGGCCCTCTATCTGCCGTGGATGCCGGTATTGCTCGGTCAGATGCGGCATTCCGTGCTCCCGCCGATACGCCGCGCGATGAACATGTCCGGCGTGGCGAGCGCCCTCGATACGGTGATGCTCGGCATGACCGAGCGGGAACTGCCGTCGTCGGTCTCGCTGCTGGTGCTGGCGACCCTGCTGAGCATATTCGCCATGGCCGTCATCGCTTTGAACGCGCCGCAGGAGGGGATGCCGGACCAGCCGGATCAATCAGACCGGAGGCCCCCGGCGGCCGGTCGAAACTCCTTGCCCCACCCGATCCAGTTGAATCGTGCCGCTTTCGTGCTGATCATCATGCTGGCCGCCGTACCGCCGGTCATCATGATCGTCTGGTCGGCGGCCAAGGAGCTGTCCACCGGCGGATACGGCCTGTTCTCCATACGGTATCTGAGCGTGGCCATGCCGTTCGGATATTCCGCAATGGCCCTGTCCTGCATATTCGCCGCGGCGCGGCGGCCCTGCCTCGCCCGCCTCGCCTATGCGGCCGTCCTGGTCGCGCTGCTCGCCGGAACCGTCACCTTCGCGATCCGCGGCAACCATAGCTTCGATCGTTCCGATACGCCCGGATCGGCGGCGCTGAGCCGATCCGTCAGCTGTTCCGCGAGCCGGCCGGTGATCGCGCAGGACGAGTACACCTACATCGACGCGTACTGGTATTACCGGGACTGTCCGGCCTACTATTTCCTCGACGCCGATGACGTGCCGGCACGGGGCGGGTACGCGCCGCTGCGCCACACCGCCGCGCAGCTGAAGAGCCTCGACCCGCTCGCCGCCGACCGGTTCACGCTGCTGAGCTGGTCCACGCGGCGCGACTACGACGCGCTGCTGCATGCGACCGGATGGGCGCGCGGCGGGGTGACCCGCCGCGGCGCCAACGCCGCCGTCGAGTACCGACGCCGGCCTTCCTCGCCGCCCGCGTCGCCGCAGCGGCAAGCGGGGCCCGACCGGGGTCCGTCACGGGAACGCGTCGGGTATGGTTTGCCCTAAGCTCAGTTGGGCAACTGCACACCCATGACGATTGACGGCAAGGCGATGAACGAAGCGAAAGTTCCCGGAAACCCCGAAGAAAAAGTCGAGAAGATGTTCGAGTACGGATACCGCAAGTCGAATTACGGCCCGGACGAGCTGGTGACCGACGCGCACGGCAATCCGATCTCCGTGGTCGATGCGATGCTCTCCGCCGAGAAAGCCGCCGCCACCGAGACGGTGACGCCGCATCTGTGCTATTACTCCCCCCGCATCCCCGGCAACACCGGGTCGGCGATCCGCCTGTGCGCGGTGACCGGCACGATCCTCCATCTGGTGGAGCCGCTCGGTTTCAACCTGCGCGACACCAAGCTCCGCCGTGCCGGCCTGGACTACCACGACATGGCCCATGTGGTGCTGCACCCGAATTTCGACAATCTGGTGGAATCGATGCCGAACTCGCGCATCATCGCGTTCACGGCGCACGCCACCAAGCTGTACACCGAAGTCGAGTACAAGCCGACCGATATTCTGCTCTTCGGCCCGGAACCGGGCGACATTCCCGATCCCATGGATATCATGGCAGGCCCGCACGTCGCCGAACAGGTCCGCCTGCCCATGCGCCCGAGCCTGCGCTCCCTCAACCTCACCAACTGCGCCTCCATCGCGATCTATGAGGCGTGGCGCCAGCTCGACTTCCAAGGCGGCCGCTGATTCGGCTGCCGGCGGCCGAACCCGGAACGGAGCACTCCCCCTCATGGATCATGGCCAGCCCATATGACGACGGAAACAACGAAATCGGGATATGTGCCATTTCTTAGGCAGATTATTCACTTCTTAGGCGGGTACCCGCCGATACGCGGTGTTGAAGTCGCACCGTTTCAACACCGCCCATCGGGGTGCGCATGCCTACGAAGTGAATAATCTGCCTAAGAAGTACGCATAAACACATAAACACAGGTTTGAGGGGCTGGAGCCGACGATAGGTCGGCTCCAGCCCCTCAAACACCCGGGAAACGGACCCATCAGTTCTTGAACGAGTGGATCGGCGCGGGGATGCGGCCGCCGCGCGTCACGAACGCCTCACAGCTGGTCTGGTTGACCGGCATGATCGGCGCGTAGCCCATCAAGCCGCCGAAGTTCGCCATCTCGCCGACGCCCTTGCCCGCCACCGGGATCACGCGCACGGCGGTGGTCTTCTGGTTGACCATGCCGATGGCCGCCTCGTCGGCGATGATGCCGGAAATCGTGGCGGCGCTGGTGTCGCCGGGGATCGCGATCATGTCGAGGCCGACCGAGCACACGCAGGTCATCGCCTCGAGCTTCTCGATCGTCAGGCAGCCGGATGCGGCCGCGTCGATCATGTTCTTGTCCTCGGACACCGGGATGAACGCGCCGGACAGGCCGCCGACATACGAGGACGCCATGATGCCGCCCTTCTTCACCTGATCGTTGAGCATGGCCAGAGCGGCCGTGGTGCCGGGGGCGCCGACCTGCTCCAGGCCGATCTTCTCAAGCACCTCGCCGACCGAATCGCCGACGGCCGGGGTCGGGGCCAGCGACAGGTCGATGATGCCGAACGGCACGCCGAGGCGGCGCGAGGCCTCCTGCGCGACGAGCTGTCCGACGCGCGTGATCTTGAACGCGGTGCGCTTGATCGTCTCGCACAGGAATTCGAAATCCTTGCCCTTGGCCGCATCGAGCGCGCGGGAGACCACGCCCGGGCCGGACACGCCGACGTTGATGACGGCGTCGCCCTCGGTCACGCCGTGGAAGCCGCCGGCCATGAACGGGTTGTCGTCGGGCACGTTGCAGAACGCGACGAACTTGACGCAGCCGTAGGAATCGTTGTCGGCGGTGCGCTCGGCGATGTCCTTGACGATATGGCCGAGCAGCTCGACCGCGTCCATGTCGATGCCGGTCTTGGTCGACCCGACGTTCACCGACGAGCAGACGATGTCGGTCTCGCTCAACGCCTGCGGCAGGGAGCGGATGAGCAGTTCCTCGGCCGGGGTCATCGACTTGGAGACGAGCGCCGAGTAGCCGCCGATGAGGTCGACACCGACCTCCTTGGCCGCCTTGTCGAGCGCGTGGGCGATCTTGACGAAATCCTCGCTCGTCTTGCAGGAGCTGGCGCCGACCAGCGAGATCGGGGTGACGGTGATGCGCTTGTTGACGATCGGGATGCCGTAGTCGCGTTCGATGGCCTGGCCGGTCGACACGAGGTCCTTGGCATACGTGGTGATCTTGCGGTAGATGTTGTCGCAGGTCTCGTCCACGGACGCGCTCGCGCAGTCGAGCAGCGAGATGCCCATGGTGATGGTGCGCACGTCGAGCTTCTCCTGCTCGATCATCTGGTTGGTCTCGTGGACCTCCATGATATTCAGCACGGTGTGTTCCTTTCGAGACTCAGATGCGGTGCATCTTGGTGAAGATCTCTTCGCGCTGGCAGCGGATGCGCACGCCGATGTCGTCGCCGAGATCCTCGAGGTTGCCGACCATCGCGCCGAAGTCCTTGTCCGCGTTGGCGTAGTCGACGATCATCATCATGTTGAAATAGCCGTCGATGATGGTCTGCGAGATGTCGAGCACGTTGACGTTGCGCTGGGACAGGTAGGTGCAGACGCGCGCGATGATGCCGACGGTGTCCTGTCCGACGACGGTGATGATTGCCTTGTTCATGACTCTCCCTGATCGAATGCGAAAAAGCGGGTGACTCCCCAAGTATAGGGGAGTCACCCGCCATTGACCGATGCCAGCCGATCGCCGGTGCGCCGCCCGGCCGTCACCGGGCGTGGCCAGGGCTCATGCGCCCCGGCCGCCATGAACCGGAGGACTGCGCCGACTGCTGGATGAACGGGATGCCGACCATGACGATGACGTGCGCGGCCAGGAACAGCGCGACGGCCAAGCCGACGCCGATGGCGAAGAACAGCGCGCCGCCGATGGCGGTCATCGCCACGCCGATCCACACGAGCGTTCTGGCGCCGTGGCGGTCGAACAGGCGGCCGGCCATCAGCGTGCACACCGCGTTGACGACGCCGCCCGGCAGCATGAGCATGCCGGCGAGCGTGGAGCTCATGCCCAGCCCGCGCTGCAGTTCCTGCGGCACCAGATACATGAACGCCAGGGTGCAGGCGAACGAGCAGCTCACCATGAGGGCCGGCGTGCGGAACGCCGCGATGCCCAGGGCACGCAGGTCGAGCAGCGGATCGGCGATGTGCAGCTGGCGATAGGCGTAGAACGCGAGCACCGCCACGCCGACCACGAGCAGGCCGATCACCGCCGGGGAGGAGCCCATGTCGCTGATCAGGCTCACGCCGGCCACCAGGCAGCCGAAGCCGAGGGCGGAGGCGACGATGGACGGGACGTCGACCGCCGGGCGCGTGCGCTCGATCGGGGTGACGAAGAACGCGGCCGTGCAAGCCAGGGCGATGACGGAGACGACGGCGAACAGCGCGAAGATCGCGCGCCAGCTCAGCGCGCCGATCAGCGCGCCGGCAAGGGTCGGGCCGATGACCGGAGCGAACATGACCACCAGTCCGGCCACGCCGTTGGCGGCGCCGATGCTGCGGGGCGGAAAGACGCGCATGATCGCCGCGTACATGGTCGGCAGCACGATGCCGGTGCTGACGCCCTGCACGATGCGCCCGGCGAGCAGCACGGGGAAACTCGCGGCCGCGGTGCACACCACGGCGCCGACGAGGAAGCAGGCCAACGCGAACAGCACAAGGGTTTTGGCCTTGACCTACTTAAGCAGGAAGCCGGCGCACGGCAGCACGACGCCGATGGCCAGCATATAGCCGACGACCATCCACTGGGCGGTGCCGGAGGAGACGGAGAACTCGTCCATCAGGTCGGGCAGGGCGATGTTCATGGACGTTTCGGACAGCATGCCGAGGAACGCGCCGGCGTACAGGCCGAGCATCACCCGGTGCGGGTGCGCGAAGCGCCGGGCCGCGTCATCGTTGCGGGGGTCGGGGGAATTATGGGGGGGGGTGCGGGGATTACGGGAATCGTAGATGCCGGATTCGCCGGCGGGCATGGTGTTTTCGGGGGTTGTCTGGATATCGGACAACGGGACCTCTCTTGGATCGCCTTTGCAGATTGCCGTCGCGCGAAAAATGTCGTTACGCCCCTAACGTCCGGGCCTACGGCGGCAACAAAAAACGCATGGCACTCACCAGATGATTCCGGCGAATGCCATGCGATTTTCAAAACAATCCGTTACCGTAATACGATTCGGGATTCTTCGTAAGTCGGTCCCGCGTGTCGTGGGACAAGTCAGGGCTCCCGCTGGCGGGAGCTGTCAGCGAAGCTGACTGAGGGGAGCCGCATCGTGTGCGTACTCCCCTCAGTCGCCTATGGCGACAGCTCCCCTCAGAGAGGGGAGCCACGATGAAGCGGATCAGGCCTCGCGGCTGGCGCTCGGCGCCGCAACCGCAATCCCGCAATTACGGACGGCCTGCGGCCGACTCAGCATTGCCTCGGGTTCGCCTATCGGATCACCCTCGGCTGCAGTTGCCGGACAGCCCACAGGGCTGTCCTCGGCGAAATCCGTTCACGCTTCGCGCGAAGCGGATTTCGCCGCAACCGCAGCAAGCGCACGCGGCGCGTGGAAGCCTTGCTTGTCGAACTCGTCGGCGATCTTCTGGGCGACTTCCTGGCTGTGGCCCTTGTCGACGAGGGCGATGATGGAACCGCCGAAGCCGCCGCCGGTCATGCGCGCACCGTAGGCGCCGTTCTTGCGGGCCACGTCCACGGCGATGTCGAGCTCGGGTACGGTGACCTCGTAATCCGCGGCGAGCGAATCGTGGGAGGCGTTGAACAGACGGCCGGCAGCCTCGATGTCGCCCTTGGCGAAGGCGCGTACGAAGGAGCGCACGCGCTCGATCTCGGTGACGACGTGGCGCACGCGCTTCTTCATGGTCTCGTCGGGCAGCGCGTCGAGCGTCTCCTTCAGGGCCTGGAACTGGTCGTCGGCCTTGGAGATGCCGTCGGCGGTGACGCGCAGGTTCGCCACGCCGAGGATCTTCGCGGCCTCCTCGCAGGTGGCGCGGCGCTGGGCGTACTGGCCGTCGTTGAGCTGGTGGGGGGCCTGGGTGTCGACCACGAGCAGCTCGAGGTTGTACTTGTCGAGGTCGAACTCCTGCTGGGAGACGTTCTCGAGCGGGGTGAGCTCGGGACGGCAGTCGAGCAGCAGCGCGTGGCCTTCGGTGCAGCGCATCGAGGCGTTCTGGTCGAGGCCGCCGGTGGAGGCGCCGGCCATCTCGTTCTCGGACTTGATGGCGGCGTTGATCAGGGTCACGCGGCCGGCGTCGGAATCGCCGTAGCCGAGGCCGTACACGTCGTCCAAGGCCAACGCGGTCGAGCAGGTCATGGCGGCGGAGGAGCTCAGGCCGGAGCCGAGCGGCACGCAGGAGACGAACGCGGCGTCGAAGCCCTTGACCTTGCTGAAGCCGGCCTCGCGCAGCGCCCAGGCCACGCCGGTCGGGTAGGCGGACCAGCCGTCCACGCCGCGGGCCTTGAGACCGTCGAGATCGGCCTCGGCGACCTTGTCGGGGGCCACGTCGGAGACGACGCGAACCTTGGTGTCCTCGCGCGGCTTCAGCGCGATGAAGGTGCGGTGCGGCAGCGCGATCGGCAGGCACAGGCCCGCGTTGTAGTCGGTGTGCTCGCCGATCAGGTTCACGCGGCCCGGAGCGGCCCACACGCCTTCGGGCGCGGTCTCATAAGTATCGACGAACAGCTTGGTGGCTTGCGAGACGCCTTCCTCATGGGTCAGCGGCTCAATGAATTCAACAGCAGTCATTGATGTTTTTCTTTCTGTGAAGTAGTTTCTTGGCTCCCCTCCTTGAGGGGAGCCGGCTGCGAAGCGGACCGAGGGGAGCATTGGAGCGTACCGTCATACTCCCCTCAGTCGCCTATGGCGACGGCTCCCCTCACAGAGGGGAGCCACCATAATGCGATCAGTCGGCGATGTCGACCGCGCCCAGCTCGTGGAAGCGCTTGGCGATGAGCTCCGGCGTGGTGTCGGAGATCCAGGCGGCCATGCCGGACTCGGAGCCGGCGAGGTACTTGATCTTGTTGGCGGCGCGGCGGAAGGAGAAGAACTGCAGGTTCAGGCGGTAGTTCTCGCGGCGGACGTCGTGGATCGGGGCCTGGTGCCAGGCGGCGATGTACGGCAGGTCCATGCCCTTGCCGTCGCCCTTGTCGAAGAAGGCGTTGCCGCGCTTGAGCAGGTGGGAGTACATGGAGGCGAGGTCCCAGCGCTCGTCGTCGTTGAGCTGGTCGAGGGTGAGCACGTCGCGCACCGGGGCGACGTGGACCTCGAGGGGCCAACGGGCGGCGGCCGGCACGTAGGCGACCCAGCTGTGGTTGCGCATCACGACGCGCTCCTCGGCCTCCAGCTCGACGTTCATGAGGTCCTTGAGCAGGTTGCCGCCGGTCTTCTCGTGGTAGGCCTCGGTGTGCTGCAGCTCCTTCTCCATCTTCGGGGCGATGAACGGGTAGCAGTAGACCTGGCCGTGCGGGTGGGCCAGCGAGACGCCGATTTCCTGGCCATGGTTCTCGAACGGGAAGATCTGCTCGATGCCCTCCATCTTGGAGATCTCGGCGGTGCGGAAGGCCCAGGCCTCGACGACCGTGCGCAGACGGGACACCGGCAGATCGGCCGGCAGGCCGTCCTCGTTCGGGTCGAAGCAGATGACCTCGCAGCGGCCCGCGGCGAGCTTCTTCTCCCACAGCGGGTTGCCGTCGACGTAGCTCACGTCCTCGGAGACGCCGGGCACGCGCACCATCGACGGGAAGCGGTTCTCGAACACGACGACGTTGTAGTCGGTGTCCGGCACCTCGCCGTCCTGGTACGGGTCGCCGGGCTTGCGGGCGGCCAACGGGTTGCCCTTGGCGGTGGCGCCGGGGCCGGCGGTGATCGGGCGGTTCATGCGCGCGGTCGCCATAGGGATCCAGTCGCCGGTCAGCGGGTCGCGGCGCATCTGCGGGGCGGCGTACGGCACCTCGTTGCCGTCGGCGTCGAGATGCGGCGCGAAGCGGTAGTCCAGCGGGCGCGGGTCCTTGAGCTCGCGGGTCTTGGCGCCGGAAACGTACTCCGGATCGTCGTCGAGGTAGAAGAAATCACGGCCGTCGGCCAACGTGGTCGGCGTGATCCGAATGTGCTTCTTCGCGTATTCTCCAGGCGTGTAGCTGGTGAATGTCATATTCTACTCACTTTCTTCTTCCCGCTCATGCTGATGGGCCAGCACGAGCTCTTTGACCAAATCCTTGGTTTTGGCGGCGGAATCGGAATCGAGCCCGTCGTCGGTGATCACCGTGTCCACCTGATCGAAGCGCGCGAACAGCGACAGCGACGTGCAGCTCCATTTGGTGTGATCGGTGAGGATAATCGTCCGATCGGCGATGTCCATCATCGCCATATCGGTTGCGGCCTCCAGCGAGTTGGGCATGAGGAAGCCGCGCGGCACGGACACGGAGTGGGTGCCGAGGAATACGGTGTTGACGCGCAGCGACGCGACAACCTTGTCGGCGATGGGCCCGACGAGGGAATTCGACCGGGTGATCACGCCGCCGGTGACGATCACCTCCACGTCCTTCGATTCGAGGGCCTGCACAAGCTCGGCCACGGGGATCGAATTGGTCAGGATGGTGATGCCGCTGGACTGTTGGGATTCGAGCAGGTGCTGCGCGAACACGTAGGCGGTCGTGCCGCCGCCGATGGCGATCACGTCGCCCGGGGCCACGTATTTGACGGCTTCCTGCGCGATGGCGTCCTTGAGTCCGATGTCCATCTGCGACTTTACGGAGAACAACGGCTCGGACAGGAGGGTGCTGGTGGTAACCGCGCCGCCATGGACGCGCTTGAGCAGCCCCTTGTCGGACAATTCGGCGATATCGCGGCGAATGGTCATCGCGGAAACGCCGAGTTCCTTGGACAGCGCGGTGATGCGCACCGCACCGCGGGTACGCAACCTGCTCAGTATCAGATGCTGACGTTGTGAGGATATCATTCGAACATTATCGCACACATATGCGCATAAAACAAACTGATATGAGCGTTTCCTGAGGAAACAAGCAAGCAATCACACATAATTCTGTGAAAAGCGCACAAAATCTCACTTTTACAAGATACCAAGCATCACGCACTGCACACGAATCGCGAGTTGTCGGTGCATGCCCCGGTATAGCAACCGGTTGCCCAGCGTCGAATACCGCGTTTGGAACGTTACAAACAGGGATCTTCCGACACCCGCGCACCGACAACTCGCGATCGGCGCGCAGCGGGCGCCCCGCGCCCCGCATCCCGCGCCCCATACGCCGGCATTCCCGCGCACCGGCATTCCTCACACTGGCATTCCTCCCGCGAAGGTGACACAATAAGGGCATGACCTACGTTTCTGACAGCTTCTGGCACGACGCCGTGAACAAAGCCACCACCGACCTGTTCTCCTTCGGGTACAAGCACATCATCAAGCCTCATTTCGTGTTCAACCACACGCCCGACGTGGCGCACGACCAGATGATCGACTTCTGCCGCGTCACCAAGAACATCCCCCCGCTCATGTGGCTGCTGCGCGAGATGCTCGACTACACCGATCCGGTGCTGGAGACCGACGTGATGGGCGTGCACTTCGCCAACCCCTTCGGCCTGTCCGCCGGATTGGACAAGAACTGCGACATGCCCGTGCTCATGGACAACGTCGGATTCGGCTTCGAGACGGTCGGGTCGACCACCGCGCGCCCCTGCGCCGGCAACCCGAAGCCGTGGTTCCACCGTCTGCCCGAATACGATTCGATGATGGTGCACGTCGGCCTGGCCAACGACGGCTCCGACAAGGTCATCGAACGCGCCGAACACGCCTGGACGAAGGCCAGAACCCTGCAGGTGTCCGTGTCGATCGCGCGCACCAACGACGGCAACACCGGCGACCTCGCCGAGGGCATCGAGGACTACTGCACGTCGATGCGCCGCGCGGCCGGGCGCTCCGCCATGGTTGAGGTGAACATCTCCTGCCCGAACACGATGGCCGGCGAGCCGTTCAACGAAAGCCCCGAGGCGCTTGACCGGCTGTTCACCGAACTGGACAAGATCGACCGCCCGCAGCCGACGCTGGTCAAGATGCCGCTCAACAAGAGCTGGGGCGAGTTCAAGGCGCTGCTCGACGTGCTCGCGGAGCACAACGTGCAGGCACTGAGCATCGCGAACCTGCAGAAGGACCGCACCGGGCTGGAGATTCCGCGCGACTGGGAGGGCGGCCTGTCCGGAGGCCCGACCTACCGCGCCAGCAACGCGATGATCCGCCAAGTGTACCGCGAGTACGGCGAACGGTTCGCCATCGCCGGCATCGGCGGCGTATTCACGCCGAAGCAGGCGTACGAGAAGATCCGCAGCGGCTCGAGCCTGGTCATGTTCATCTCCGCGCTGATGTACCGCGGACCACAGCAGATCACCGTGCTCAAGCGCGGACTGGCCGAACTGCTCAAGCGCGACGGCTTCGAGCACGTGGCCGACGCGGTCGGTGTGGACGCCTGACCTACGATTATGGCTCCCCTCAAAGAGGGGAGCCATAATTATTCGTCAGCGACTTATGCAATGACGCAGGATACCGACGATACCGGCGCGCCGCATTCGCATCAGTAGGCGCCGCGCACGTACTGCGGCTGGTACGGGGCCTCGGCGACCGGCACGCCCAGCTTGCTGGCGGCGCGCAGCGGCCAGTACGGGTCACGCAGCGAGGCGCGGCCGATCTCGACCGCGTCGGCCTCGCCCTTGGCCACGATCTTGGCCGCCTGCTTCGGCTTGGTGATCAGGCCGACCGCCGTGGTCGGCATATCCGCGGCGAGGCGCACCTGCGTGGCGAACGGCACCTGGTAGTTGGGCTGCACGGGAACGGTCACGTTCGGCACCATGCCGCCGGTGGACACGTCCATCAGATCGACGCCATGCTCCTTGAGCACCTTCGACACCTCGATCGTCTGATCGAGGTCCCATCCGCCGGCCGCCCAATCGGTCGCGGAAATGCGCGTCAGCAGCGGCATGTCCTCGGGGATCACCGAACGCACCGCGTCGGCGATCTCGACCAGCAGGCGCATGCGGCCGGCCAAGTCGCCGCCGTACTCGTCGGTGCGCTCGTTGCTGAGCGGATCGAGGAACTGCGAGATCAGGTATCCGTGGGCGGCGTGCAGCTCGATGGCCTGGAAGCCGGCGGCCACGGCGCGGCCGGCGGCATCGCGGAACTGGTTCACGATGCCGTGGATCTCCTCGACGCTCAGCTCGCGCGGCATCGCATAATGGCCGTACGCGATGGGGCTCGGCGCCACGGTCTGCCATCCGCCCTCCTCGACGGGCACGCTCTGGTCGGCGTATCCGACGCCGAAGCACCCGGTCGAGCCCTTGCGCCCGGAGTGGTTGAGCTGCACGGCGGCGACCGCGCCGGCGGCCTTCACGCCGTCCACGATCCAACGCCACGCCTCGACCTGGTCGTCGTTCCACAGGCCGACGTCGCACGGCGAAATGCGCCCTTCCGGCGAGACGGCGGTCGCCTCGGCGATGATCATGCCGAAGCCGCCCATCGCGCGGGACACGTAGTGCTGGTAGTGGAACGTCGTGGGCTTGCCGTCGCGGGCCGTCGCCGAATAGGTGTCCATCGGCGGCATCCAGATGCGGTTGCGCACGGTGAGGCCGCGCAGCGTCATCGGCGTGAACAGCGTGGCCTGGGGCTCCTTGTTCTTCTTGCCCTTCTTGGCCTTCTTGCCGCCATCGGTCTTATTCGTCGTATCGCTCATACGACCCCTCCGTTCATGTCTTCCGTTGCTGCGGAGCGTCCGGCCCGGCGGCGACCCGCCGCCCTGCGCCCGGTGCGTTCCGCGCGATCCGCCGGCGCCTCTGGAGCGGCGCATCGCCATATCGGCGAACCACTAGGCCATTGTATGACGAACGCCCGCCGTTTCGGGCGGGCGTTCGTCATGACGGCGGCGCGTTCACCGTGCCGTATCCGCGCGTTCACCATGCCGTCACTGGAACGGCTCTGCGGGACGCGGCGGAACCGCCGTCAGTGGTTGTTCGAATTGTTATTCGAATTGTTGTTGTTCGTGTTGTTGCCGTTCTGCTGGTTATTCGAATTGTTCTGCTGATTGTTCGAATTGCTGTTCGAGTTCGACGAACGCTGCTGCAGCGTGCTGGTCACGCCCTGGATCGAGGTGACCGTATTGCTGGTCGCCGTGTACTTCGACGACGGTTGCCCGTAATCGTTGTCGATCGGCAACTGCTTGCGCTCGGCGTAGGCGTTGTTGAACGCCTTCCACGCGGGTGCCGCGATCATCGAACCATCCCACATGGTGCGGTACACGCCGTTGATCGCGACGTTCGCCATACGGTTCGCGTTCGGGTTCTGCACATCGCCGACCAGCACGAAGGTGGCGATCTGGTTGGGGATGAACCCGCCCGTCGACACGTACGTATCGCCGTTGGTACCGGTCTTTGCGAAGGTCTTGCGCCCGTTGTCGAGCTGCGCGGAGCCGCCGGCGCCGTCCGGCCGCGTCACGCCCTGGTTGAGCGTGTAGGCGAGCGTCTGGATGATCTCCGGATCGACGGCCTGGTGGCAGTTGGCCTTCGGCACCTCGAGCTCGGTGCCGTCGTCCTTGGTGACCTTGGTCATCGCGATCGGTGTGCATGCGACGCCGTTGGCCGCATAGGTGGCGTAGATGTTCGCCATGGTCAGCGGGGAGACGTTCACCGAGCCGATGGTCATCGACGGCGTGTACGACGCGGTCTTGTCGATGGTCTCGCCGGAGTGCGCGTCGTGGTATCCGACCTCGGTCGCCGCCTTGGCGATCTTGCACAGGCCGATGATCGCGCCGATCGACGCCTGCGTGGTGTTGTGCGAGCGCACCAAGCCGAGGAAGGGGCTCTCCGGGTTGACCGTGCCCGAGGTCAACGCGTTCTGCACGTCCCACGAGTCGCTGCCGCCGACGTAGTCGTTCACGCCGTCCGCGGCGCCGGAGCAGTTGAACTCGGTGGTCGGGTATCTGGTGGTGGTCTGCAGGTTCTCGTTGATCGAATGGCCGGCCTGCATCCACGCGATCAGGTTGATCGGCTTCCACGAGGAACCGATCGAGAAGCCGGCGCCGCCGCCGTCTATCTCGTCGACCGCGTAGTTCTGGGCCGACTTCGTCGGGTCCGTGTCGGCGGCCGACGTCGTGTCGTAGGTTCGGTTCAGGCCGAAGCCGAGCACCTCGCCGGTGCCCGGTTTCACCGAGGCCATCATGATCTCCATGCCGCTCGGGTCGTCGGGGGGAATCGTGTTGCGCGCGGTTTCCATCAGCAGGCTGTTGGCGTCCACGTCGAGCGTGGTGATGATGGTCAGGCCGCCCTCCTTGAGCAGCTGGTCGCGCTCCGCCTGCGTCTTGCCGAAGGCCTCGGAGTTGAGGATCTGCTTGGTCACGTACGAGCAGAAGAAGCCGTAGTCGCCGGCGTACTGGCACCCGGAGTTCATCTGCTGGATGTTCAGCGTGTCCTGGATCGGCGTGTCATGGGCCTCGTCATGCTCCTTCTGGGTGATGTACCCCTCCTGCAGCATCAGGTCGAGCACGATGTTGCGCTGCTTCTGCGCTTCCTTCTGGTTCGCCTCGATCGACGGGTCGTAGTTCTGCGGGTTCTTGGTGATGGCCGCGATCGTGGCCGACTGCACGATGTTGAGATCCTTCGCCGACACGTTGAAATAGCGGCGTGCGGCGGTTTCCACGCCATAGAGGCGGTTGGAGCCGAACTGCGCCACGTTGAGGTAGCCCTGCAGGATCTCCAGCTTGGAGTACTTCTTCTCCATCTGCACGGAGATCAGCATCTCGCGCAGCTTGCGCGCGATGGTGTCCTCGGTGGCGTGGTACTGGGCTATGGGGTCGTTGCTCTCCTCGGCCTGCACCACCAGCACGTTCTTGACGTACTGCTGGGTCAGCGACGAGCCGCCCTGCATGTCGCGCTTGAGGATGTAGGTCTGCACGAACGCGCGCAGCACGCCCTGCACGTCCACGCCGGAATGGTCGAAGAAACGGCGGTCCTCACGGGCCACCACGGCCTGGCGCATGTACTTGGACACGTCCTTGATCGGCACGACGATGCGGTTGTCCTCGTAGAATTCGGTGAGTTTGGTCTTGCCGTCGGACGCGTACATGGTGGACTTCTGCGGCAGGCTGGTCACGTCGAAATCGATGCCCTCGACCTGCAGAGAAGGCATGACCGCCTGCGCGACCTTGTTCACGCCGAGCACACCGGGCAGGAACAGCAGACTGGTGACGGCACCACCGGAGACGCACAGCGTCAGGTAGGCCAGAATCAGGGTAAACACGCGTGATACGGTCAGGGACTTCTTCTTGGGCATGCTGCCCATTCTAAGGGGGCGGGTCTACCTAGCCGCCATGGCGGCGCATCACGTAGAATTTCGTTACAAAACCCTCGCGACCATAAGAACGCCTGAACGGAGCCTTGACGCTCGGGCGTGAACGAGGCACGGTACCGCCCCGCGGGAGATGCGCCGGCGCGTGTTCCCGGCCGGTCCGCGGCCGTTCCGACCGGCCACCCGACCGCCTGGCCGAGTGCCGAACGCCGCTACCGGCGGGAGCGGCGAATCAGCATGCCGGGCTGGTAGATCACGATCGAACGGCCCCTGCGCGTGATCCATCCGCGGTTCGAAAAATCGGTGAGTGCCTTGTTCACGGTCTCACGTGAGGAGCCGACCAGCTGCGCCATCTCCTCCTGCGTAAGGTCGTGCGGCACCAGCAGCCCCTCCTCGACCGGCTCGCCGAACCGGCTGGCCAGGTTCAGCAGCGTCTTCGCCAGACGCGCCGGGACGTCCATGAACACCAGGTCGGCGATCTGCTCGTTGTTGCCGCGCATGCGCGCCGCCAGCACCTGCAGCATGTCCACGGCCACGCGCGGGTGCTTGTCCAGCCAGGCGAACAGCGCGTCGTGCTCCAGCCACACCACGTTGGTGCCGTTCACCATGGCCACGGCCGAGGCGGTGCGGGGCCCGCCGTGCGGGTCGAACACCGGGATCTCCCCCAGCACCTCGCCGCGCGCGTGGATCGACAGCAGCTGCACGCGGCGGTCCGACGACTCCCGGATCAGCTTGACCTTGCCGTCCTCCAGCAGGTACATGCGGTGGTCGGTGTCCCCCTCGCTGAAGATGTAATCGCCCTTGTCATACGTCGCACGGCGCAGATGCGGCAGCAGCTCCTCGGCCTGATCGGGCGACACCTGCGCGAACAGGACCGTGTGCAACAGCGTGTTGCCGTCATCGTGTATCGCATTCGGTGTGACTGCGCTCATCCACCCCTCCTTGCCACTTGCCGCAGACGCGTTCCTCATTAGACACGTTTTTCGTTGGCTGGTCACATTGTAGTCGGTTTGCCTCGCCCCCGCGGGTTCCTCTCACCGTTTCCTCAAATATCCGACCAGACGGTCGACGATCTGACCGCGGCTCAGCCCGGTCTGCGAGCGCAGCGGATCGACCCTTTTGCGCGCCGACCGGACCGCCTTGTCCGACATCTTCTCCGCGGATACGTTGAGGATCCGGCCCATCTTCTCGGCGTCGATGTCGTAGGCCATCGTCACGTGGTGCAGCACCGCGCCGACCGGACCGGCGAACCGACGCTGCGCCGCTCCGCCGATCTTGCCGTGCGACGAGGCGATGTCGTTGATCCCCGCGAACCGGGCGTCGACGCCGAGCCCGCGCAGGGCGTCAATCAGCCACTGGTCGCACAGGCGGTAGGATGCCTCGACGCCGACCCCCTCCACGAAGGACCGCGGCGCGTACAGCGAATAGGTGATGGTGTTGCCCGGTTCGATGAACATGGCCCCGCCGCCCGTGCACCGGCGGACCACCACGAAGCCTTCGCTCGCCGCGCGGTCCTCGTGCACCTCGTCGGGCAGGGACTGGAACCGGCCGATGACCACGGCCGGTGCCGCCCACTGCCAGAATCGGACCGTCGGGCCGCGGCGCCCCTGCGCCACGTCGCGCGACCACTGTTCGTCAATGCGCATCTGCTCTTCGGGGCCACGCGGTTCATCCACGACGACCGTGGGATGCAGCGCCGCCCAGCGCCGGCGCCATTCGGCCTCCTCGCCGTCATCGTCGCGCGTCCCGTTCTTCATGGGTGCCGGGGCAGGGCTCGCCGCGGGATGCGCCACTGCCCCCGGAGCCGCGGCCGGAGCCGGGTCCCGGGCTTCACGCCGACCGCTCCAGCCCGACCATGCGCGCGCGAACGCCGCATCGATCGCGGCCGCGTCCGCCCCGACCAACCGCACCTCCGGATGGCGCGCGATCGCGTACCGTGCCGACTGCCCGCCGAGCAGCGTGCGCTCGATGTCGGCGATCAGCGCGGACGCCGCGTCGGCATGGTTGCCGGCTGCTTCGTCGCCGCCGGGGTTGTCGGCGTCGTCGACGAAGAAATCGCCGTCCAAACGGCATAATACGGCCGCGTTGCCGTCGCCACCCTCACCTGCCGCGGCCTCGGCATTGCGCAGGATGGTGACGCCAACCAGCTTGCCGCCCGGCGTCTTGTATTCGCCGCGGCTCGAATGGCTCCCAGCTGCCGCGCCGTTCCCGGCCCCGGGACGTGCCATATCGGCCGCCGTCGGCTCGCCGGCCACACCGACGGGATCCACCGTGGCGTGCTCGCCGTCGTTCACGTTCGTCATCTCGTTCACATCGCTTATGGTAGGCGCACCCACACGCCACACTCGATATTCGCTCCCGGCGTGACGGGCAGCCCGGCACCCGGCGACGCCCAGTCAAGCCACCTGTACGACGCGTCCATCCGCATGCCGCCCATACGGCGGCGTCTCCGCAGCGGCAGGGTGGCCCTCGCGCCAGTGCTCGTTCCGCCCTGTCACGCCGGCGTGACGGGGCGGAACGCTCATCGTGTCAGTCGCGCAACTCCACGCCGTGGGCATCGCGATGCCACGGCGACCCGTAGTTCGAGCACAGGATCAGCACGCCTTCCACCAAGGACCAGATCACGGAGATGGCGGGACCGACGATGACCAGCCAGCCGACCAAGGACAGTAGCAGCTGGGCGATGGCCTTTCCGGTGTGGCCCAGATAGAAATTATGGATGCCAAGCCCGCCCAGAAAGATGCCGAGCAGCCCGGCGACCAGTTTCTGGCGCGGCACATAGCCCGGCGGCACATCGGATCCGTACGGCGCGTATTGCTGGCCGTATGCGGGCTGCTGCCCATATTGCTGGTCATATTGCGGCTGCGCGTACTGCTGACCGTACGGGGGCTGGCCCTGCTGGCCATATTGCGGCTGGCCCTGCTGGCCGCCGGACTGGGCATACTGGTCCTGGTACGGGACCTGCCCGTATGCCTGCTGATCGTAGGCGCTCTGCTGATACGGCTGCTGCCCCTCTGCTGGCTGGCCTTCCGCCGGCTGATCGTATGCGGACTGGCCGTATTGCGGCTGCCCGTACGACTGATCCGCTGCCGGCTGATCGGTCGGTTGCTGCCCCGGCTGCTGACTTGGCCGCTGCGGATCGGACTGCTGGTACGACCCCGGCTGGCCCGTATCGGGACCACCCTGACCGTATCCGTACTGCTGATATGACTGCTGGTACGCACCGGGCTGCTGCCCGGACTGCGCGTATGGCAACTGCGCATCGTACGATGCGTTCTCGTCCGGCTGCTGCGGACCGCTGTTATTGTGCTCGTTCATGGCTCCACACTATCCGGCATCGCACTCGGCACTCGCGTATGGACACCCTGAAAAATCCCCGAAGATACCCCTACTCGAATTGGACCGCCCACCCGAACGACGCACCGGACCGACAATGCGGCGCAGAGGCGAGGACTTGCCCGAATTCGGGCCGGGCACCCGTCGAATCCGAACGAACAAGCAGCTCGATGACCAGCATGTGGACGGAAGGCACGCGGCCCAGCCGCAGCGAGGGAACCGGACGCGACGATCCATGCCATGATGCGGGCTACCGGTATCCAGCATCGTACGTTCATACGCCATACCTGGCTCCCCTCTCTGAGGGGAGCCAGAATTAATCAACGAATGCAACGGCGCGGACCACTGGCGGTCCGTCCCGTACATGGTTGGCTGGTTGCTCCATCCAACGGAGGCATGCATCACGTATTCGCGGGACGAGCCACCGAGCATAACGGCCGCCGTATCGTTCGATGACGATACGGCGGCCGTATGACGATACACACGGGTCGGACCGCGGCGCGACTGCCGCTTCGGGCCCGACCGGACGGCGCTACATGCGCGCGAGGATATCCTTGCCGACCTGTTCGGTGGAGCGCACGGTGGAGCCCAGCTCCTCGATGTCCGCCTCCACGGCGGCGTCGATGCGGGCGGCGGCCTCGTCGAAGCCGAGGTGGCGCAGCAGCATCGCGGCGGACAGGATGGCGGCGGTCGGGTTCGCCTTGCCCTGGCCGGCGATGTCGGGCGCGGAGCCGTGGATCGGCTCGAACATCGACGGATACTCGTTGGAGGCGTTGATGCAGCCGGACGCGGAATAGCCCACGCCGCCGACCACGGCGCCCGCCTCGTCGGTGAGGATGTCGCCGAAGAGGTTGTCGGTGAGGATCACGTCGAACCGGCTCGGGTTGGACACCAGGAAGATCGTGGCCGCGTCGATGTGCTGGTAGTCGTGCGTGACTTCCGGGTATTCCTCGCCGACGCGGTCGACGATGCGCTGCCACATGTCGCCGGCGTTGACCAGCACGTTCTTCTTGTGCACGAGCGTGATGTGCTTGCGACGCTTCATGGCCAGCTCATAGGCGTACCGGACCACGCGCTCCACGCCGTATGCGGTGTTGATCGACACCTCGGTGGCGACCTCGGCCGGGGTATCGCGGCGGACCGCTCCGCCGGCGCCGCAATACAGGCCCTCGGTGCCCTCGCGCACCACCACGAAGTCAATGTCGCCCGGGTTGGCGAGCGGCGACGTGACGCCCTTGTACAGCTTGGACGGGCGCAGGTTCACGTACTGGTCGAGCGCGAAGCGCAGCTTGAGCAGCAGGCCGCGCTCGAGGATGCCGGCTTTGATGCGCGGGTCGCCGACGGCGCCCAGCAGGATCGCATCGGTCTTCTTGATGCGCTCCAGTTCGTCGTCGGGCAGGATCGCGCCGTCGCGCAGATAGCGCTCCGCACCGAGGTCGAAGTTCTCGTACGTGAAGTCCGCAACGCCTTCGGCGGCCTTTTCCAGCGCCTGCTGAGCCCACGGAGTGACTTCCTTGCCAATGCCGTCGCCGGGAATCACGGCGATGTTATATGTCTTGCTCATAGCACGCGAGACTACTCGCGCGCCACGGCCGCGGTGTCCCCCCGCTCAGCAGGTGGACACCGCAGAGCTAGTGCGCGATGCCCATCTGGCTCAGGCACCACGCGTTCTCGTAGGAGACCTCCTCCCACACTTTGTAACGCCCGGTCGTGCCGCCGTGCCCGGCCTCGACCTCGACCTTGATCACCGCGTCCACGCCGGCGCGCTGCAGCCGGGCGGCCCATTTGAGCGGTTCGACGTAGAGCACTCGCGTATCGTTCATCGAGGTGGTGATGAACATGTGCGGGAACCGCGGGGCGGGCGCCGAAGCCTCGGCGTCGCTGCCCTCCGGCAGGTCCGGCGCGTTCTCGTACGGCGTGTAGCCCTTCATGTACCGGTACACGTCCGCGTCGTGCAGCGGATCGCCCCACTCGTCCCATTCGGTGACGGTCAGGGGCAGCGAGGGGTCGAGGATCGAGGTCAGCGCGTCCACGAACGGCACGTCCGCCTCGACCCCCGCGTAGCGGTCCGGCGCCATATTCGCCACAGCCCCCATGAGCAGGCCGCCAGCGGAACCGCCTTCCGCCACGGTCCGGCGCCGATCGGCGAGCCCGGCGTCCTGCAGCGCGGCGGTCGCGTCGACGAAGTCCTCGAAGGTATGCCGCTTGTTCAGGCGCCTGCCCTGCTCGTACCAGGCGCGCCCCATCTCGCCGCCGCCGCGGACGTGCGGCACCGCATAGAGCACGCCGCGGTCGAGCATGCTCAGCCGCGCGACGGAGAACCCCGGGTCGGAGCTGATCTCGTATGCGCCGTACCCGATGATGAACATGGCCGAACCAGACACGGGGATGTCGCGCCGCCAGACCAGCGAGACGGGGATCTGCTCGCCGTCGCGCGCGGTAATCCACACGCGGCGCTCCATATAGTCGCGCGGGTCGAAATCACCGAGCACCGCCGCTTTCTTGAGCAGCACGTCCCTGCCGGTGGCCGGATCGAGCTCATGCAGTTCGCCCGGCCGCGTATAGCTCGAGAAGGAGTAGCGCATCCGGGGCACCTCGTACGACGCGTTGCCGCCGATGCCGATCGAATACAGCCGCCGCGTCTCGCCGGGCAGCAGATCGTCCGCGGCCCCGTCCCAGGTCGTCACCATCACGGGGGCGTCCGCGACATCGCCACCGGCATCGCCGGTCCTGTCGCCACCGTCGGCGACGGCGTCGTGCGGATGGGGACCGGCCGCGTCGTCGCCGGTCATCGACGCCGCGGTCTCGGCGTCATCGGCCTCGAGGTCGGCATCCCAATCGTGCTCCAGCGCGGGCGGCACCAGCTCGCGGAACGACCACGGCCGCCCGGCGAGAAAGTCGGCGACCGCCTGCTCCTTGGTCATCACGGCCACATGCGGCAGGCTGTCGGTACGGTACGACAGCGCGACGAAATGGCGGTACACCGACAGGCCCTCGACCGCCAGGCCATGCGCGCCCTGCAGGATCACGGGATTGGCCGGGTTGACGTAGCCGGCCCCGATCGGCTTCGCGCTCGCGCCGGGCTCCACGGCGTCGCCGCGCTCGCAGCCGTACGGGGAGCCGACCGCAACGCGCATGCCCTCGCCGAGCCGGTAAGGCGGCTGATGGGACCGCATGTCGATCACGTCGATCTCGAAATTCGGGTTGTTCGCGTTGTGGCACACCAGAGCGATCGGAATGTCCTCGCCCCGCTCCCCCGCGCCTTCGAAGCAGGCGAAGCTCACATCGTATTCGATGTCGGGTTCGCGCGGGATGAAGACGCTGAACTCGCCTTCGGGGTCGCTGACGGGCATCATCCACACCTCGCATGAGGTCTTCGATCCCGTGCCGATCACGATGTTGCGCTCGTCGAAACTCAGCCCGGCGCCCACCCAGAAGCGTTCGTCCGACTCGCGGAACACCTCGACGTCCGAGGAGACCGGCGTGCCGACGCGGTGCCGGCGCACCGCGCACGGGCGCCACGCGTCGTCCAGCACGGTGTAGAACGCCCACTGCCCGTCGGGCGTGAGGAACGCCCCGCTGATACCTTCCAGCGTTTCGGGCGATTCGTCGCCGGTGTCGAGGTCGCGGATGCGGAAATCGTACCGTTCGTCGCCGGCGGTGTCCACGCCGTACAGCATCCGCCGTCCGTCATGGCTCAGGCTCATCCCTCCCAGACGGAAGAAGTCGTGGCCGGCCGATTCCCTGTTCGAGTCGAACACGATCTGCTCTCCCGGCATCGAGCCGGGCTCGGACGCCGGGTCGATGACGGGCGGGTCCCAATCGTCCTCGGCGCGGATCGGCATGCGGCAGCTGATCGGGTATTGCAGGCTCTCGACGGTGCGCGTGAAATACCAGTAGCCGTTCACGCGGGTCGGCACGGACAGGTCGGTCTCCTGCACGCGCGACTTGATCTCGTCGAACAGGGTCCTGCGCAGGCCGCCCAACGGTGCCATGCGCGCGTCGCAATACCGGTTCTGCGCGGCGACGTAGTCGCGCACCTCGGGCGAGGACTTGTCGCGAATCCATTCGTACGGGTCGATGAAGGTGTCGCCGTGAAAGGTGCGCTCATACGGCACCCGTTTGGCCCGCGGGGGCTCGGCCGCGGGCGCCGTGCGGCCTGGTGCCGGAGCCGCAGCCGCGGCCGTCTGTGTCATATCGTCGGTCATGCACGCGATTATACGGCCCGCGTGCTCCTACCGCACATGCTCCTTGAGGTACGGCAGCATGGTCTTCATCAGGTTCGACCCGGTGGTGCCGGTGAACACCGGCACGTCGGTCACCGGCACGGGCTGCGTGGAGGTGATGCCGGCCATCGACGAGAACGCCGACGATTCGCGCGGGCTCAGCTGGCGGATGCCGATCGCGAGCACGCGGCCCGGATAGCGCCGCGCGATGGTGGCGTACGTGGTCGGGTCCTTCTGCCCGTCGTCGCCGACCAGGATGAACTTCATGTCCGGGAAATCGGCCATGAGCTGTTCGGCGAACTCCAGCTTGTGCTGCACGCCGGAGGGGACGAAGGTCTTCGGCCGGGGGTCGAGGTCGCGCAGCAGCAGCGGGCCCTCCGGGAAGCCGTGGTCGATGATGAAGTGGCGGATCGAGCTCTCCACGTTCCACGGCGAGGTCGACAGGTAGAAGAAAGGCGCATCGGGGAACAGATCGGCGATCTTGGTGAACAGCACGCTCATGCCCGGCACGGAGGCCTTCTTCTTGGGGTCGAGCAGCAGCAGGTTGTAGGCGGCCTTCCACAGGGTCGGCGCCTGCGTGATCATGATGGTGTCGTCCACGTCGGAGATGACGCCGACGCGCGCGCTGTCGGGGATGGTGAACAGGTTCGCGGTGACCGGCTTGCGGCGCTCGACCTGATACGACACCTTGTGGATGCCCGGTTCGAGGCGGTGCTCGGCCACCAGGTCGAGATAGCCGCTGGTGTCGGAGATCGCGTACTCGCTGCCGGTGTCCTTGGTGCGGTCCACCCGGTCGTACGCCTCGGACAGGCCGACCTGCACGGTTTCCAGAGGCATGTCGTCGATGGAGATGCGCACCTGCCGGCGCGCCGCGGGCACGGTGAGCATGCCGTGGATGCCGCGTGTCAGCTTGCCGGCCTGCGCGCGCTGGGGCGCGTAGATCGTGCGGCAGATCAGGCGGGAGTAGTCATCGGTGCCGTAGCCGACGTAGGGCTCGACGTTCGGGTACCAGCCCCACCGCTTCACCACGCTGGTGGAGAAGCGCACCCACAGGCCGAACCCCTTGGTGATGGCGCGGCGCGTCGCCTGCACGTGCAGCGGCTTGTTCTCGATGCGCTCGTGCTTCGAGGCGGCGTCGAACGTGGTGACGACCTTGCGCGCCGGGATCGGCACGGTCGCCATCTCGTCGTCCTCGTCCATCGGCGGTGTGTGTTGCTTGACCCTGCTCATAATCTCACTATACGGTCATTAACCGACCGGTCGTTACGAGCGGCGAAACCGCGTGCCGGGCCCCGGCCCGGCGGCCGCTAGCGGATCAGCTTCGCGTATTCGCCCGCGGTGAGCAGATCCGGCTCGTCGTCGTCGAGTTCGATCTTCAGGATCCAGCCCTCGCCGTACGGATCGTTGGTGATCACGCTCGGGTCGTCGGAGGCGTCGCGGTTCACGTAGCTGATCGTGCCGGACACCGGGCTGATGAACGGCTGGACCGCCTTGGCCGACTCGAGCTCGACGATCTCGTCGCCGGCCTCGACGCGAATCCCCGGCTCGGGCAGATCGACGAACACGAGCTCGCCGAGCTCGTTGGCCGCGTATTCGGTGATGCCGACGATCGCCGGCGACGCGGATTCGTCCACCCACGCATGCTCCTCCGAATACGAGAGGTGATCGGGAATGTCAAGGTTCAGCGGCTGTGCCTCGTTGTTTTCGCTCATAGCCCTCCACTCTAGCCCATGGCGCCCGCAACCACTAGTGGTCCGCGTCATGGGTTCGTTTCCGATATCTGGCTCCCCTCGCTGAGGGGAGCCAAGGAACGGTCGCTTCACGGCTCAGCTTCACCGAGGGGAGCCGGAAGTACGAAATGCGGAGCGACGAAGCGGCAAACCGCACGCACTAGAGCTCGCGGCCGTACCATTCCTCGATCATGTACCGGGCGATGGTCGCCTTGCCCGGCGCAACCATGCGCCCGGCGACGAGTTCGGCCGTGTACTCGTCGCGCGTGACCCACCTCGCGGTCATCGTCTCCGCGCCGTCCACGGTGATGTCGGTGGTCAGCGCATGCGCCTTGAACGCCATCATCAGCGACGCGGGGAACGGCCACGGCTGCGACCCGAGGTACTTGACCTCGCCGAGCGTGATGCCGGTCTCCTCCTTGGCCTCGCGGCGGGCGGCGTGCTCCAGGTTCTCCCCGGCCTCGACGAATCCGGCCGACACCGAATACAGCCTGGCGTCCCGCCATGCGCTGTTGTGCTGCAGCAGCAGACGGTCCTCGCTGTCCACGATCGCGGTGATCACGGCCGGTTCGATGCGCGGGAACAGCAGACGGCGGCCGTCGGCCTCGTTCGTGCAGCGCTGCGCCCACCCGGCGAGCGCCGCCGTGACCGGCGCGCCGCAGGTCGGGCAGAACCGCTGACGGTTATGCCAGATGCTCAGCGGGATCGCGCTGGTGGCCTGCCCCGCCTCGCGGGCCGAGGCGTGCGGCGCGAACCCGCGCAGATCCACCCAGTCGAACCGCGTCACCGCCTGCTCCAACAGGCTCGGCTTCGGCGCGCCGCCGTTCCCGGCGCCGTTGTCATGCTCGTCGAAGGCGTCGTCGGCTCCGGTGCTGGCCGAATCCGGCACCGTCACCTCGGCCGGCGCCGGCGTATCCGCGATCCGAGTGATGTCGACGGCGACCACCCGTTCACCGCGCTCGCCAGAATACCGGCCCAGGTACATGGCCACGGCCTGCGGATGGGATGCCAGTTCGGCGCTCACATACGACCCGGGCAGCGTGGCCAGTCGCATGGACACGTTCTCGTAGTCGACGATGTTGTCCTGGCCCTTGGGCACGGCGATGCGGCCGTTGCGCGTGAGGATCACCTTGGCGGCCGGGTCGGCCAGCACCGTGCCGATCAGCCCCGCCTCGCCGCGCAGGTCGGTCTGATAGTCGATATCACCTTGCGCGAGCGGCAGGAAAGGCAGCGCTTGCGTCAGTGCCAGTGGTGAGAACATCGTGTTTTTCCTTTGTGTTGTTGGACGTTATGTCGGAGCTGATACCGGGCGTCGGCGATTCCGCGTAGCTGTGGCTCCCCTCCCCGAGGGGAGCCAGTGCTCAACAGACCATCAACGCGGACCGCCGGCCGGCGCACCGCACCAGATCCACGAGCGCCCGCGCGACCGCGTCCGGGTGCTCGACCGCGCTGAAATGACCGCAGTCGGCGATTTCGGTGTATGCGGCCGTGGTGCCGGTCATCGCCGTGACGATCGGCTTCATGGCGGACGGCGGGCTGAACGGGTCCTTGTCGCCGCAGATCACGGCGGCCGGGGCGCTGATCAGCGGCAGCTGGTCGTTGAGGTCGGGCCGGCCGGCGGCCATGCGCTGGCGCCATGCCACGCCCTCCGGGCGCTGTTCGCGGATCCACCGGGTAAAGAGCGCCTCGCCCTCCGCCGACTGTTTGAAGCTCGAATCCCGCTCGTTCGCCTCGGCGAAGTGCATCACCGGTTCGACCGTGTGCCCGCTCGCGCAGGCGCTGGCGACGCGCAAACGGTTCGCCCGCTGCTGCGGGCTGTCGGCATCTGCCTTCGTGTCGCACATGGCGAAACCGGCCACGGCATCGGGATGCCGCCGCTGGATGTCGAGGATCACGTAGCCGCCCATCGACAGCCCGGCCCAGACCGCCGAGCGGTAACCGGCCGCATGCATCAAGTCCACATAGGCGTCGGCCAGCAGGTCCAGAGCCCGTTCGTACGCACCGTCCGCGGCGCTGCCGCCGGAGGCCTCGGCGATCGCGGCCTCCCTCGCCGCATCGGCTGCGTCACCGGGTTCGGTGCCGGCAACGGTACCGGAATCATCACCGGGAATCGGTCCTTCGCCGGCACCCGGCATATCGGGCGCCCAGATGGGGAACGGAGACAGCCCCTCCTCGTCCGCAAGGCGCGCGACGGCTGCCGAGCAGTCGTCCCACATGCGGTGGTCCACCGGGAACGCGTGCACCAGTATCAGCGGCGTGCCCTGCCCGCCGCGATAGACCGTGTTGTTCAATGTGATTGGCATGTTCATCGCTTTCCAAAAATCATCGGGCGATCACTGATCGATCGTCGACGCCCGGCGTGGCCGGTCCGCGGCCCGTTGTTCGGGCGCCGCCGGCGGCTTGTCTGTCAGACCCCGGCCCAGGCGAGCGCCTTGCGCACGATGTCGCCGTGGCCGTTGGTCATCTGGGCGAGGAAGGTCTCCATGAGATCGCCGTGCGGGTCCACCCATTCCACGTCGAGCGTCTCGTCCTGGGGCTTGCAGTCGCCCGCTATCGTCACCACGTAGCACAGCGCGATCGCGTGCTGGCGCGGATCGTAGTATTCGGACATGCCCGGGGTCGGGAAGAACTCCGCCACGGTGAACGGCTGCAGGCTCTGCGGCAGCACCGGCAGGGCGATGTCTCCCAGGTCCTTGGCCACATTGCGGGCGATAGCCTCGCGCAGCGTCTCATGGAAGAGCACGCGGCCGGTGATCAGCGTGCGTTCGATCGACCCGTCGTCGGCCACGCGCAACAGCAAGCCGATCTGTGCGATGCGGCCGAGGTCGTCGGTGCGCACGGGGACGATCTCCACGTATGCGATCGGCATCTGGCTGCGGGCGCGGTCGATGTCCGCCGGGCCGAGCCATCCGGGAGGATTGCCCCGGCCGGTGCCGTGGATGAAATCCTCAGGCGTAATGTTGTCGAATTCCCCGCGGCGACGGCCCGCGTCGAAGTCGCCCTCGTCGGGCACCTCATCATTCATGACTGCCATAGCATCAATTATCGCCCACCCCGTGCGACCTCCGTGTTTCCCCGCGCTCAGCGAACACGCGCGGGGGCGGTTCGCCGGGAGACCCGCCGCGCGGACACGGCGAGCGATCCGCGCGATTCGGCTGGAGGATGAAGTTTGTTGAGTGGTGCTGCGATATTGGTGCTGACCACGCAGGCGGGCGGCCATATGGGGCCGACGCCCGGAGAGGCGCATGACATGCGCAAAAGGAGATGATGGCTATGGCGACCGTTGCGGTAACCACGCAGGATTTTGAGAAGACGATAACCGACAACGACCTGGTGCTGGTGGATTTCTGGGCGACCTGGTGCGGCCCGTGCCGCGCGTTCGGCCCCATTTTCGAGAAGGCGAGCGAGGCGAATCCCGACATCGTGTTCGCCAAGGTCGACATCGACGCCAATCAGGAACTGGCGCAGGCCGCCGGCATCCAGGCCGTGCCGACGCTGATGATCGCCAAGAAGGGCCAGGTCATCTTCAAGCAGGCCGGCGCCCTGCGCGCCCCGGATCTGGACGACCTGATCGCCCAGGCCAAGACGCTCGATCTGGATGCCGCAGCCAAGGAGGAGCCCAAGAAGCCTGAGGAGTAAAACCTATCCCGACGCGGGGCCGGTATCCCGCGCCATAAGTTCGTGTACTACATCTGGCTCCCCTCGCTGAGGGGAGCTGGCCGTGAAGCGGCCTGAGGAGAGCACTGCCACGAACACTTGGAATCAAGCCGATTCGCATGCGCTCCCCTCGGGTCTCAGCGACGACGAGGATGTCGGAAACGGCCTTCCGTGCACATGCGGAAGGCCGTTTTCGGCTCCGGTGAACCAGAGTTGGTATGCTCCCGTTGACGGGCCGAGCCGTGTAGCGGACGCCGGAGGCGTCCGTAGGCGAGGACGCGACGACAGTCGCGCAAGAATATGCGGCCGCAGGCCGTCCTTGATTGCAGGGCCCGGAGGGCTGGCTCGCAAAGCGAGACTGAGGGTGGTCCATACGGTATCGACGGCACCGTTCCCCGTCTTCACCGCAAACCGTTTTCCCATCGATATTCACGATTTCACTACTTCGCGGCCAGACGCTAAACTAAGGAATCGTGTGTGCCGCCCGGCTGCACAGGTCAGCCGGCGACGGGTCGATCGAGCAAGGAGCATAATGGCCAATCACAGCAAGCGAGTGCCCACGCTGAGGTCTTTGAGCAAGCGCCAGTGGATGAAGATCACGGCGGTTGTCGCGGCCACGGGCATGCTTGCGGGTGCGGGCATCGTCTCCCGCAATTTCTATGCGGCCAGCCAGCATGCTGCCCAGTCGCAGGTCACGTCGTATTCGGCCACCGACGCCGATGCGCTGCAGGTGTCCCGTGGCGAGGCCCGTGAGTCGATGCGCGGCGCCGACAAGAACACGACCTATGTGACGGTGAAGATCAACGGCGAATCCCGCACCGTCCTCGGCTCCGATTTCACCGACGTCAAGTCCGTGCTCGACGCGGGCAACATCACGCTTGAACCCGACGATTCGGTCAGCCCGCAGCTCACCGATCCGGTGAGCGAGTCGACGGTGATCACCATCCAGCGCGCAGGCACGCAGGTGGAGACCAACGAGGAGCCGATCGCGTTCAACACCGTCAAGAAGGAGACCGATTCCCTGCCGCAGGGGCAGGAGAAGGTCGAGAACGAAGGCGAGGAAGGCGTGATGGAGACCACGAGTCTGGTCACGCGCTCCGGCGACAAGATCGTCTCCTCCAATGTGTTCACCTCATACGTGAAGAAGGCTCCGGTCGACAAGGTCATCCTCGTGGGCACCGGCAGCACGACGCCCACCGCCGCAGCGGCCAATATCGGCACGACGGTCCCGGCCGGCGACATGCAGTCGTGGGCACACGACTATCTGCTGGCGAACGGTTATTCGGAGGCGGATTTCACCGCCACCGTCTACATCATCAACCATGAATCCGGATGGCGTGTGAACGCCACAAACGCCAGCTCCGGCGCGTATGGCCTGGCCCAGGCGCTCCCCGGCAGCAAGATGGCCTCCGTCGGCGCCGACTGGGCGACCAACTACCAGACGCAGCTCAAGTGGTTCTGGAATTACTGCGCCAGCCGCTACGGGTCGATTCAGGGCGCGTACAGCTTCTGGACGACGCATCACTGGTACTGATCCACTGTCCGGCTTTCCGCTTGCGTGTGGGGTGTGCTTCCTTGTGGGGCACACCCCACACGCGTATGAGGGCTAGGGACTGCGTATGAGGGCTAGGGGCTATGCTTCATCAGCGCGTTTCCTTGTCTGGCTCCCCTCCATGAGGGGAGCTGGCCGCGAAGCGGTCTGAGGGGAGCATCACCGCGAACTCCCGAAATCAGGCCAATTCGCACTGCCTCCCCTCAGTCGGCTTCGCCGACAGCTCCCCTCATGGAGGGGAGCCAGCTAAGGAAACGAATTAATGACACAAGATACTACCAATCCTTTTCTACCATAATTTGGATTTTGCCCCCATTGTTTTAGGGTGATTTCATTACATTTCTACCCCACCATATTCATGGCATATTTTAAAAATCGCTCTTAGTATTTATTCAGCAAAATCATGTTATATTTATTATGAATTACGACATACATGTTTTTGCATATCCATAATCAAGGAGTGAAATTATGCCGTCATTATTGCAGGGATTCGAAGAAGTCAGCCTGATCAAGCCGGTCGGCAAGACCATGATGACCGTCACCGCGACGGCCGTGAAGTTCAACAAGGCGACCGCGGCCATTCTGGGATACCCGGCATACGCCAAGGTGCTCATCAACGACAAGACCCGGCAGATCGCGCTCACCCCGGCGACGCAGAAGGATCCCAACGCCGTCAAGTTCAGCAAGCCCGAAGACAAGCAGACCACGTCGGTCAGCGTCAAGGACGCCACGCTGGTCGAAGCCATCATGAAGTATTTCGAGCTGGCGGAGGTCCCCGAGGACGAGGTGTCGTACCAGTCCGTCAACGGCACTGCATACCCGGACGACAAGGCCGTGATCTTCGACGCCGCCAAGGCCACCGCCGGCACCATGAAGCGCCGCGGCCGCAAAAAGGCCGCCTGATCTTCATCTCTCCATGATCTGTGCATAGATAGGAATGCCTAATGGATAATTCAGCTGATTACATGCTTCAGTTCTTTAACTGCGAGACGCGGGAGGAGGGGTTCAACGACAATATCTCGACCGCCTTCCTGCATATGCATGAAACCGAGGCATGCCTTAAGGACCTGATCCGTATGCAGATCAAGCATCTGGACACGGCGGAGACGCTTATGCCCAGCATCTGGGAGAAACAGATCAAAAACATAGCCGCGCCAATGCTGACCGCACTGGTCACAGGAGGAATCGAGCAGCTCGGAGGCACTGCGTTTACGACCCTGCTGCCGTCATGATTCGGTGTGGTTCTTTCTCCTCAGCCGGTTGAGGAGAAAGAACCACACCGTTCTGTGCTCGCATAAAGGTTTCTTGGGCAGATTATTCACTTCGTAGGCAGGTCATCCCCGAAACCCTATCCGCGGAGACCAGTATTTCAGCCCTCGCGAACGATGGTCATTCAGGAGACCTGCCTACGAAGTGAATAATCTGCCTAAGAAACGGGCCGATTCCCCGTTTCAGCTCTGCAGGCCCGTCACTCCGGGAACGCGAAGTACTCCAGCGCCTTGCCGCTGAGATACCGCGTGCGGCGCACGATGTCGTCGATGGTCCACGAGGTCTTGTTCATGATCGTCTCCCCCTCTTCGACATCGGGAATGCTGGCGTTCAGACGGGACGATTGACGCAATCCCACAAAGTGGCCCTCGTCGGCGAAATCACGCTTCGACTCGCGGTAGGACAGCTGACCGGTATAGGGCTTCTCGTCATTGACGAACGGCCGCTGACTCAGATCGGAGTTGTACGGAGTCAGTGTCAGGTTGCCGAGCATATGCACATACTGATCCTGCAACGACGAGGCCTGTTCCGGATCCTCCGGCGAGATCTCGCGCTTCCAGTAGTCGGTCAAATCACCTTCGGGCAGAATATGCTCGATCGACCAGAACGGCTGCTTGTTTTTCGGATTGATCTCATCCAGATTGTCCGGATGCCCCTTGTCGAACAGCTGGGGACCATCCATATTGCGCTCCAAAGCGATGAGTATGTAACGGGTCGTCTTCGCGTTCTTGTCATACACGCCCTCGTTGCTCAACGCGTTGAGGAACACGTCATCCGTGGAGCTGATGCTCTTCAGCATCGCGAGAATGGCGGAGACAATGGCTGCGCCCTTCAGATCATCATTCTTGATCGTACGGGTCATGCCCAGCATCTTCGCGCGGATATTCGAGGACTTCGGCACCAGCGTGATGTTGCGGCGCACATAGAAGCAGATCAGAGCCTGCAGCAGCGTGTGCAGCTGATCGTCGTCAAGCTCCAGTTCCCGCCGCCCGACGAACAGGGACAGCAGCAGCGGATATGCCTGGGACGATTCCAACCGCTTGAGCGCGTCGAATTGATCATCGAACGGAGTGGTCTCGACGCTCTTTCCCGGGAACTGCGCGATCTGCGCGAATACACGCGCCCGGTCGATGAGCACACACAGATAATCGTTGCCGTCACGATATTCGTCATGGATGACATCGTCATACCGCTGCAGTGCACGTCCCTTGGTAATCGACGACGTGCCGTTGTCATGGAAGGCATCGTAGTTGTTCAGCAGGAACTGCGTGGTGACGTTGACGTCGAAATCCTCGCCGTCCGGCGAGAAAATGCCGACCAGCGACGCCCACTCCTCCAAGGTACCTTACTGCCAGCTCGAAACGCCACCCGCCATATGCTTTCCGATAGTACGCGCAGACACCGCTGACACGCTATGCGGATGGTGCTTGGCGGGTGATCGGCATACCCTCGATACCGTCTTAGTCCCCTCCCGGGGAGAACTAAAGAGAGAACGGACATGAAGAAAGCGCGGTACCCGCTTCACAAGAAGCAGATACCGCGCTTTCTGAGGATTCGGCCTCTACCGATCAGTATTCGTACGTGATCGAGGGGTCCCCGATGGTCGGCGTCTGGTCCAGCTTGAGGTTGGCGGAACCGGCCGCCGTGGTCACGTCGTATTCGACGGTCACCGTGGTCTCCGGAGCCAGGGAGAGATCGTCCATGTACGTCATATGGTCCTTGGCCTGCACCTGCGCGAACGAGCTGCCGTTCGACGCCGACACATTGCTGATCTCACCGCCGGCCGGCGTGTAGAGGATCACGCGATTGAGCGCCACACCGCCCTTGGCATTCGCCGTGATGTATTCCGGCAGCGAGCCAGCCTCGGACGCCGGCAGGGTGTTGGTGAACGAATACGTGATGTGGTAGGTGTTGTCGCCGGTCTTCTTCACCGTCGACTTGCGCTGGATGTACCAGTCCATCTTCGAAGCCTGCATCTCGTTGAGATAGACGCCGGCCACCGGGTTCTGCGCGTCGTTGGCGATCTCGCCGGTCACGCCGGCGGTGCGCAGCACGGCCTGGTCCTCCTCGTGGAACGACCAGAAGTACAGGTGGCGCTGTTCGGCCATCTTGAGCATCGTCTTGGCGACGGTCATGAGCTTCTGCGTGTTCATGTCGCTGAACAGATGATCGACGGCCTGCGCCGCGGTCTCGCTGAAGTACTGGTCCTGAGCCGCCGGCGTCAGCTCCTTGTACGCACCGTTGAGCAGGAACTCGGCGGTGTTCGAGCCGTTGAGCACACGGCCGTCGGACAGGGTCACGTCGCCGGTGGCGCCGATCATCGCCTGCAGGGCGACCGGGTCAAGCGACATGACGCCATCGGACGAACCGCCGAACGGCGCCGCCTGCCAGAACTTCTGCGCCATGCTTGCGACGCGAGGGAAATCCGGCGTGGATGAGATGTTGTGGACGAATTGGCCGAAGTACATGCCGCTGTAGAGTGTGCCGTCGCCTTCCTCATTGACGTCGTCCAGCGCGACGTTCGAGGGGAACTCGGCATCGGCATGGAACTCCCCCACCGTGATCTTGCCGTTGTCCGCGCTGAAGGAGCCGGCCGAGCCGACCAGACCGCCGGTGGCGCGGATCTCGGAATTCGTCTGGGCCAGCAGCACGTAGTTGCGGGCGCCGTTCGCGCCGAGGAAGTTGGGCAGCATGTTGAGCATGCCGGTCAGATTCTCGGTCATCTGCGCCAACGAGGCCATCTGCGTCTTGCCGCTCTGCAGCGCATTGTTCACCAAGCCGATCTTGGCATCGGGAAGATCCTGGATGGTCTTTGCCTGCGACTGCACGGACTGGTTGACCGTGGTGAGCTGCTGCGCCGCGGAGATGATCGGCTCCATATTGAGCTGGCCGTCGCCGCTGGAGAGGCTGGCGCTGGTCAGCGTGGTGACAACCTTGCCCAGCTGGGGCAGCGTGGTCTGCGCGAAGTCGTCGATGGTGTCGATGGAAACCCGAGCCGTCTTCACGTCGCTGCCGACCACCGGCACCTTCTCCGCCAGCGTCCACAGACCGCCGCTGACATCCTGCTTGGCGGCGGCGGCCTCGCTCTGGATGTAGCTCACATCGGACAGCGCCTTGATCATATCGTCGGTGGAGCCGTCCTTGATGACCTTGGCCGAGTTGATGACGTTATTGAGATGCGTCTTGGCGCTCATCGCCGACTTGTAGAGCTTGAATCCGCAGAAACCGGCCGCAGCGGCGCACACGACCAGCAACAGCAGCACGACGAGCAGCGTGTTGCGGACGCGATGGGTTTTCCTGGTGATCGTACGTGCGTGTGACGGCATAGGTTACTTCCTTACATTGTTATGCATATCAATACTGGCTGGTTGACCGGTCATGCCTCCACCGGACGGGCGGTCCAGCGGACCGCCCGTAGCAGTGCACGAAGTGCGCGTTGCATATGATGCCGGAGGCCGTCGGCACAGCTGCCTAGGTGGCCAGCACCGATTCTCAGGTTTACACCCGCGCTACGCTCGACCTCCGGCAGCCGAAGACAACCGCTGAAACTCCAGCAATTACCCGCCAGCTAATGACTATTCAGTTTTATTGCTATCCGTTCCCGAATTGGTGTCCGTATTCGTTCCCGACCCCGTATCGGGAGTCGTCGGAGTCGTCGGTTCCGTCGGCTTGGTGTCCGGCTTGGTGTCCGGCTTGGTGTCCGAATTCGTTGGAGTCGTCGGTTCCGTCGGGGTCGTAGGTGTGGTCGGGGTCGTGGGTGTGGTCTCCGGAGTGGTCGTCGGCGTCTCCGGCTGCACGGTGGTCCCCGGGGTGGTCGTCGTCGTATCCGGCACCGTGGTGTTCGGCGCCGGCGTCACCGTGGTCTGTTGCTGCTGGGTCGCAGTCTGCTGCTGCGCGGTCAGTTCGGCGATCGACGCATTGACGTTGTCCATCGCGGTCTGCAATGTCGTGACGGCGGTCTGCAGCGACTTCTGGTCCGGATCATTCTGCTGCAGCAGCGTGTTCGCGCTGTCGATCGCGGTCTGCAGCGCGTCGCGGGTCGTCTCGTCGGCGACCATGCCCAAGCTGTTGTCGAGCGTGGTCTGCGCCTCAGTCACCTTGTCCTGCAGCGACTGCTTGGATGCGGCCTCGGTCTTGGCGGACTTGCTGTCATTGACGGACTTGACGGCCGATGTGATGGTCGAGGTGGCGCTCTTCGCCGTCTTGGCAGCCTCCTTGGCGGCCTTGGCATTGGTGGTCAGCTGCGCGGCCGACAGCGATTCCTTGCATTCGGCGGGAGCCTGCAGCGCGTTCGCGTCGCTGACCGCCTGCTTGAGGGCGGTGACCGTGGCGGCGTCGGCAACCTGATCGGAGGTCACGGACTGGACGGTCTTGGAATCGCTCAGAGCCTTGTCCAGCGCCTTTTTCGCGTCGGTGTACTGCGTGTAGGCCTTGTTGCAGGAGGACAACGCGCTGCTGTACAGCTGCCGGTCCTCACGGTTCGACCAAATGCGCCATACGAACATGCCGCATGCCACAAACACCGCAATGGCGAGAATCACCGCCAACGTGACGACAACGGTCTTGGGGATCCCGCCACGCTCCACCGAGCGGGTCGTGGACACCGGATCGGGGGCGCCGGGATCGTCCACCGGCACGGAGCTTTGCTCGATCGCGCTGAAATCGATATCGAATGGATCGGCGTCCTTGGCCTTCGTCGCCGTCGCGGTCGCGGGAACCGTCGGGAACAACGGCTGCCCCTCGTAGGTCGGCATGACCTCGGTCTCGGACTGGGCGGCGGCCGGATCCGGCCCGCTCACGGCCGACGCCCCGAGCGATTGCGTCTTCCTGTCCTGCAATGCGGGGAATGCCAAGTCGATGGGCTGGGTGGCGGCCTGGGCCGCTACGTTGCTTGCCGAATGGCGAGGACCGGAAGGCGCGCCGGCGTTCTCGCCGGCATCATACATTTCCGTGGGGAACGTGATCGGAGGAATATCCCAGAACGTATCGACGATATCGTGATTGGCAGCCGGGATCTCCGCGTTCACCGGCTTGCCGGGAGGTAGCGGAACACCGTTCATCGCCGTGGTGGGCTGATCGTCAGTGAATCGCGAATCGCTTTGCTGGGCGACCCCGGATACCGGAGACTGCACCATCGTGAGCTGATCCGCGACGCTGTCATGCGACGACGGAACCGTTGGCGTCGTATTCTTTTCCGGCTGGTCACCCGTTACCATGAGCTGGCATGCACCTTTCAGCGAGTATTTCTCCTACCGCAAGCCAGTCTACTCATGCCCACGGGATAACCCAAAAGACCCCGGAAGAATACCGAATTCCTTTACCTTTGGTCCGGATCGCGAGCCGGCTCGGACTCGTCCAACCGGCTGATCCCCGGAGGCGGAACCAATGGAATCTTCGCGACCGGGAATTCGATCGTCCCCGCTTGCGCGATGACGGATGCGCGCAACGCCAGCCACAGGTACGAAACCAACTGCTTATATGACTTTTTTTCATGCATGTGCACCAGATACGTGCACGCCACAGCCGCAACTGGACAATCATCCCAGCTAGGCTCCTCAGAGGAATCCGACGTACCAGCAAACGCTTCTATTGCCATCTCCACCAAGCAACTTGGCAGCTCACTCTCGCCAACGGCATCTGGAGTTTTGGTTCTTACCGTCACTCCAACCCGAATACGAGCATCTGACAAGTCTGAAACGGAATAATCATTGATCTCCGCGCGCGAGGCTACAAGCCTGACACTGACCACATTCTCGTCCACGAGCACTCCTTATGTGATACGACACTAATCGCGTACCGTAACCGACAGCGTATAGTCCTCGGCCATGGATCTCCCCGAGGATGCCGGCGACATAACCGTTGTATCGGGCTCATCCATATAAAAGGCCCATTGAGCACTTTGGGAGATAAAAGCTTGGCAATCCGTATGCAGCCTCATCATCACGGCAAGCGCATATGCACGTATCTCCGAAGCCTTAGGATCATAGTAATACTGTTCGAATGCATTAATCCGCGCCTTCGTCGTCCCTAAGAAACGCGACACCTGTTCCTGAGTAAGACCAGATTCCTTACGCCTCGACACCAAAGCATGCTTCATCCTAAGAAAATCATCATGCAGTTCGAAAGCCACTTCATCAAAATCGACAGAGGCAAAACGATCTTCGATCTCACGCTGATCCACCATTGAGCGCGCCTCCTTTCTCATGAAAACAATACCGGCACTTCACACTGCGATGACCCCAGTTGCTATACCGATATAGCGCAAAACGCTCCTGCGCTTCGCCCATCCGAGCGTTCTGCCGATCACGCTGCACGGCAGCCGAAAGATCCTCCGTCTCTTTGCGATGGAACAGCAATGCAACCATCTGAGGGGTCTCTGAACTCATCCTCCGCATAGTACATCCTGTACTGCCGAAGAGATCCTCTGTTACCAGACAACGGTGCCTCATACGGATAACGCAATTCCCATACATCCGGCTGAGTAACGACCGGTGACACAATATCCTCGCTCTCCGCGAGCCGCCGCGCATGCCACTGCGGTGACATACTGCCGAAAATCATGGCGTAAACCAACTGGAAGTCCATTAGCCGCAACGCCGACTTCCTCATCGACAAAACATCGGGGTTGCTCCGAAATGGTAGTGCACTTGTGGAATGACCGAGATCCGGATGCTGCTTTTCGGAAGCACAATGAATCGGCAACTCTCCTATCCGCCATCATCAGCCTCCTTTCCAAGCGAGGTGCGGCCACTCTACCGGGTCGCGGGCAAGACATCAAGAGAGCCGGCAGCGAGTGTCGCAGTGTGTACGGCATCCCAGACTTGTCGAGGAGCCCCGCCTTCACTTCAACGGGCACCACCCAAAATCAGGCGGACTTTTGACGCTCCAGTACACGAAATCAGTCATATGACGACGGGACCAGGACCATCCCTTGGCCGACGGATACCAATCACCAATCACCATCGGATTCGCGGATGCCGGATCACGGTTGGGCATGGTCCGTCCCGGGCGTCGCCCACCCCATAACAGCGATGACAACACGAACCAAGCCATATCAGCATCCTCGTCATCGTTGCGACGAATCGTGACCGGCATGTGCATAGCGTGGAATCGCTGCGCCGCTCGGCCGTGTGAGCAGCGCAGACAGGTGGCATCCCAGCGGAACCCCTGATTGGAACGGCAGTCGCCGCGCTTGCCCCCGCCAGCGCGTCCCCTGCCGGTATCACCGCCATAGCGGATATGGGAATACGGATCATACTGAGATTCATAAGGTGACCTCCCCCCGATTCGGGTGTCATAGCACTGTGGACCGGCATACTCGCATTCAATCGGTCCATCGTTACGAACGTCACCCTAGTACAGTTCGCAACGCTTTTCGACCATGAAAACGTTTCCAAAAAGCAGGTAAATCCGCATGGCGAATCGCCGCATCCTACGCGCTCCTCAGTCCCCCATATCATGGGCAAATACATCATTTCATCACCATTCAAGCCCTCCGGGCAGGATATGGAAAAGAGCGATAGCACACGTATGTCATCGTTCCCAAGATAGTGGAAATCGGGTGTTGCACAGACTCGGCGACACCGATGAATGTCCATATGGCAAGCATCGCATATTCGACATGCGGCCACTCTGCTACACAGGACAGTGAGACCACGACTCGATGCCGCAATGATTCAGCAAGATGTGGGACCGGATCCTTTCGGAGCCGGTCCCACAGAGAGTCAGGGGATCAAGGCCCTTCCCATATCATCCATGCGTATCATCGGAGGAAATGGCACAGGAGCCTCGTATCACCGGTTTCAACCCATAGGGTAAGGGCGTCCATGAGCTTAGGCGAAAGCTTGTGCCCCTTACCCTTGGTCACCGATGTGAACGATCGCGAATGAGGTCCGTCGCGCATATCGTATCCGTATACGATGCCGTTCCGATCCACGATTTTGAAGATGCCGCCGACGGCGCAGTATGCGTTCGACGACGGGCCGGGACCATCTTCGCGCGCAATCGCCGGCTCGTCCAACAGCCTCCAGCGATATCCTCCAGCCACGCTGCCATCAACAAGAGCACGGCAAACCGAGCCACGCTCGTCACCTGCAGCGCCTGCGACGCTGAAAAACACCGCATCCGGATCCCCTGTATTCGGATCAATCCGCTCCACTGGATATCCCCTGCAGTCCGCATACCTCCACAGGAATCCGCAGCATGTCAATCCCGTATGCGCGGCGCGATACAGATCGGCGCCGGAATGCAGTCCAAACGCCCGAGCGGCACGGCAGACGCCCGTAAACGTACGGATGACACGTCCGCTGTCGGGGTCGATCTGCTCGATCGGTCGCGATGAATCCGGCATCGTAGCCGGAGCCACGCCGCTGCCGCTGAGATAACGCCAGCGGTATCCGTACGAGGTGCCGCCTCGCAGGATCGCATTCCTGATATTTGAAGCGTTCTTCCCGCCCAACGCGCGGGCAGCATGCTCGGTGCTGCCGAAGACACGCAGCACCTTGCCGGTATCCGGATCGATCTGCTGGACCCGTCGGGCCGCAGGGGAACGGCACTGCCCGGACTGCACGGGAATGGCGGAACCGCCCTTGGCGCCTCCTCGCGTGATCCCGAAAAAATGAGAAGGGATGACTTCGCCGTCATTCATGGTATCTCCTTGTCTCCCCGCAGTATCGGTACGTGCGATCCCGTGACGCATCCGTATGACGAAGGCACCGTTCCATACTCTTATGCGAGCGATGAGATCTGTAGCGGTACAGTCGAGTCATACACGGCAGTGTGTGCTTGTACTTGCGCCGGTGCATGGCGCGCCGGTGCATGCGCGCGTTGGCACGGCACGCAGCATACAGCCGAACGGCGTTACGGCAATCGCGAACACCGGCATGCCATGGCACGGCATATGCCGAGCAATGTTTTCTGGGTTCTATGGGATGCGGTGTCCACGGAATAATCAGCAGCATGATGACGTATATGGCATCGACCGACGGCGTAGCACTCTGACCCTATTCACGGCCAAGGTCAGACGACATCGCGACGCCGACACGCTTCTTGGAGGTATCGGACGCCGATGTACGCGTAACAGTCGAATGCGGCAGCATATGCATCATGCCGCTTGCAGAACGCGATGCATGCGGTCAGCGGGGATGTACCGCCATCTGCTGCTCTGCTCCGATGGGGCCCAGCATACCATCGGGGATGGCGGGTTGTCCATTATGATGGGCTGCTGGCAGTTCATCTCGTCAATGGTTGAGCGGAGTATCACCGTCGGCGAAAAATGGCGCGTAGCGCCGGAGGAAAGGTCGAACACCTGATGCCGCCGTGTTTTTTCGACTGCCCCAACCGGTTGCGTCAACAACGCCCTGCAAACGGAATGAGCGGCCGATTGTCACTGCCTCAGTCGCCAAATCGCATACGCGGCGATCGTAATGCCATCGGCGATGGATCCGGCAGCGATCATACGATCGAGAGTCTCCACCGAACACCATGTCAGATCGGCGAGCTCAATCGGATCCACTATCCGGCACCGTATCGAGTACCGTCAAGCCCACTATGGCGATCGAATCCTTCAATACGCCGGTGTCGGCATGGATATATTGCAAGGTCACAGCCGAATCGGAATCCGCGTGCAATCCAGTTTCCTCATGGAACTCGCGCAATGCGGTCTGTTCCGGAGACTCACCCCGCTCCCCCATGCCCCGGGGAAATTCCCACTCCCAGGATCCCGTGGCGATTCGCCAATGACGCGCGAGTAATATCCGCCCGCCGCACATCGCGACGCACACCGCCCCAGACCTACCGTCTTTGACCGACGCATAGTGCACCGCAAAATGATTCCCCGTGTCGGTATCCCGCAAGGCCACTTGCGTGACCGTAAAGTCGACACCGCCCCGTTCTCGATACACGACGCTCTCCCCCAAAACCTCCAGTGGAGGCTCGCCATCGCGCACTTCGGGCAACGCATCATTCGAATTCCGATTCGCCCCATTTCCACCATCGTTCGTGTCAACGATCAATTCGCATCGACATATCCCGTTATTCCAGATACACCACGGTTTTGAAACTCGATCTTACGCCCCACACCCATTTCGAGATATCGATAAGGTCGGGAACGATGCCGATGAACCATGCCGCCAGCACAATCAGCCATATCGGCGCATTGCCATTCAGCCACACGTTATCCGTCATTGCGGAAACCAACGCTAGGATACCGGCGATCAGCGCGCCCCACAACATGTCTTTGCCATCATCTTTCAGGCTTTTCTGCCGGCATGCCTGATCCACCGCATATGCCACGTTACGGGTGCAGATTTTCTGCACCCGAGCATTCATATCCGCATTGCACTCCCGCCATGCCCTGATGATCGGCTGACTCTGATAGCAGAACGTCGCGAACAGCACGAACGGCATCCGTCCCAACTGCCTGGTGATGTTGCCGCTCAGCACCAGCGACGACCGACGCGACTCGTCTCCCGCCAATCGCGCGAATGAGTTGTTCGGCGCGCTCACCGCCACCAGATAGGCACCAAGATGCTGCGCCATGGTTTTCTGATACACGAACTGATACCAGTCCCGCAGCAATTGCCGGGATAATTCGGGCTTGCCGACCTTGGTGACCGGCCGGGTCGCGTTCTTGCTTCCATCGGCTTCGGTCTCTCGCGGCGCCGATTCTCCCTCCGGCAGATCGGCCCGATCGATGCATACACATGCGTCGGAGCGTTTCGGCATTGCCGCGATGGCCTGCAACGTCCGGGTAAAGGTCACGGCCGTATCATGCTTACCTGGCTGGCCGGGTCGGCTGGTTCGCCCATCATCTGCGGCATCCGCGGATCGCGGCAAATGGAACTGTCTGCTCAGCACATCCTTATATCGACGCGCATTGTGATCGAAGCATGTGCCGAAGCCGGGACTTCCCGTTGTCTGCTGCACCGATGGATCATTCTGGTTCTCGTACAGTACCAGCCCCTGCTTCTCGGCATCGATCCATTCCTGCCATCGCTGCCCAAGGAATCGGCATCGCTCTTCCAGTGCCGTACCATGCCAATAGTCCGTATCATCGTCTGCGGTATCGCCGTACAGCACTCGCGCAAACATTTCGGCAATGATCACCGCCCGTGGCGCTCCTGTTTCACGCGCGTGATTCAATCGTTCGGTGAATTCGGCATAGAACCGGCCATCCAGCCCCGATGCCTGTGCACGCGTAATTGTGGTACCGAACACGTAGTATTCCAATGGCCGCATGGTCAGCTGCTCCTCAGCGCCTTCACACGCCGTATCAGCAGGTCGTATCGACGCATCGATGCTCTTCGCCGATTGTCGCACATCGCCGATCCGTGCGGTGGTAAATGCCACCAGGCAGTCCTCCAGCGTCGGCTGACGGCCGGAAATGATAATCGCCGGCCCATCACCGTGTGACTTTCCCAATACGCCGTTGACCGCAGCGGGGCCCAGTGACAGGAAAAAACATCCCATCCAGCAGCTGGGCGTCGGTCAGCATGACCGTGGGACAGTACATATATGCAGTACGCACGATGCCGGCAAAATACGTAGCGATTCTGGTGTAGTCGTTCAGCATTCGCTCGCAGGGACAATACGTATTGGTCCGGCACCACAGCCTACGATCCGAGGGTATGCGGGGCAGTCTTGTACGATGTCGTTCCACTCCTGCCGCTGTTCGGTGGAATCGAAGTTCGTGATCATCGTCGCGCGCAGCGGTGTCTCACTGTCCATATGACACAAGTCTAAGCCCTATTGTCCACGTGACGTTATGCGGTTCATTGCCCCTGTTGTTTGTATCGTGCTTCGGTTGCGGCCTTGGCGGGTTCCCACCACGCGCGGTTCTCGGTGTACCAGGCGATGGTCTTCTCCAAACCCTTCTGGAAATCAGTGTGCGTAGGACGCCATCCCAGTTCGGTCCGCAACTTGGTCGAATCGATCGCATAACGACGGTCATGACCCGGGCGATCCCTCACCCAGTCGAAATCATCGGGATCCCGGCCCATCACCGTCAGGATGTCGCGCAATACGGTGATGTTGTTGCGTTCCCCGTTCGCGCCGATCAGATAGGTCTCGCCGAGACGGCCCTTCGTCAGGATCGTCCACACCGCGGAACTGTGATCCTCCGTATGGATCCAGTCGCGCACGTTCAGTCCGTCGCCGTACAGCTTCGGCCGGATCCCTTCGAGGATGTTCGTGATCTGCCGGGGAATGAACTTCTCCACATGCTGGTACGGGCCGTAATTGTTGCTGCAGTTCGAGATGGTCATGCGCACCCCGAAAGTACGATGCCATGCGCGCACCAGCAGGTCCGAGCTCGCCTTCGTCGACGAATACGGGCTCGACGGATGATACGGGGTCTCCTCGGTGAACTTCGCCGGATCATCCAGCGCCAGATCGCCGTACACCTCGTCGGTGGAAACGTGGTGGTAGCGCACGTCGTACTTGCGCGCGGCCTCCAGCAGGCGGAACGTGCCCTCCACGTTCGTCTTCAGGAACGGTTCGGGGTTCGCTATGGAATTGTCGTTGTGGGATTCGGCCGCGTAGTGCACGATCGCGTCGTGGCCGGGCACCAGTCTGTCGAGCAGCTCCGCATCGCAGATGTTGCCGTGCACGAACTCGACACGATCCCCGAGAATGCCCCTGATGTTCTCGAGATTGCCCGCATACGTCAGGGCGTCCAGCACGGTGACATGCACGTCGGGATGATTGTTGTACACGTAGTGCACGAAATTCGAACCGATAAAGCCGCAGCCACCGGTCACGATGATGTTCTTGGGGGTGAAAATCTCTTCTGTCATGATTCACAGCATAAACAAAAATCCGTGGCGACGCCATTGTCGACCACGGATTCATTGTTCGATAGGCAAGGCTTCCGAACTAACGGCGCTTCTTCCGGTTGCGCCTGTTCTTACCGCCCTTCTTGTTGTTCTCCTCGCCGTAGTAATAGTAGTAATTACCGGAGTGAATCTTCTTCGGATCGGCGAAGTTGAAGATGAAGCCAAGGATCGGCACCTCGGCGGTCTTGAGCGACTCGACCGTGGACTGCAGCTCCTTCTTCTCCACAACGCCCTTACCGGTCACCAGCACCAAGCCGCCGGCCATACGGCCGAACAGCGTGGCGTCGCCGGCAACAGACAGCGGCGTGGTATCGATGATCACGTAATCGTACTGGGTGAGCGCCTGGTCAATCAGCTCGCGCATGATATCCGAGTTGAGCAGAATACTGGCATTCGCCGGACGCTTGCCGGCGGGCAGCACATGCAGATTCGGCTTCCAATACTTCTGGATGACGTCCTTGGGAGACGCCTGCCCGGACAGTACATGCGACAGACCGACGTGGCCTTCGATGCCGAGCTTGGGAGCCACCGACGGATGACGCAGATCAGCGTCGACGAGCAACACACTCTTGCCCTCCTCAGCCAAGGCCACGGCGACATTGGCAGAAACAGTGGTCTTGCCTTCGGACGGATCGGTGGAGGTGATCACCAGCAGACGACCATGCTGGCCGGGCGTAGTGGCGAGGAAGGAGAGGTTGGTGCGGACGCGGCGGAATTCCTCAGCCTCGCTGCTGGCGGGCTGGGCTACCACGATCGGACGATTATCGTCCAGGGTATCCGATAGAGGAACGGAGCCGAGAGAGGAAGCACGGGTCAATTCACGCACATCATCGGAGGAGTCGACCTTTGTGTTGAGGATATCCTTGAGCAGTGCAACGCCGATGGCGATGATGACACCAAGCACAAAGCCAGCCGCAAGGAACATCGGCACCTTGGGGGAGCTTTTACTCGTCGGAACCTTTGCCTTCTGCACGACAGACAACGAAATCGGGGACTTACCCTGACCATTGGTATACAGGTCCGAGGAAATCTGTTGTGAAAGGTTCTTCGCGACACTGTTGGCGATGTCAGCGGCTTGCTGAGGATCTCCCACCTCTGCAGAAATATCGATCATATATGTACTGGTCGGATTGGTCGCAGTAACCGCTTCGGCCAGAGCTTCCGGGGTCATATCCAAACCGAGTTCATCAATGACCGGATCAAGTACCGACTCGGTCTTGACCAGCTCAGGATACGTCTTAATTTGCGTGGAGAGATACGATGCTCCAGAAGACATTTCTGTAGTATTTTGCGTTTCCCCGGAAGTACCGGCATACGTTGCGAAAAGTTCAGCAGTTGCAGTGTACTTCGGGGGCATCAGAAACGTAACACCGGCCACTACACCAAACACAACGACAAAAGAGATGATCGCAGATATGATGTGCTTGCGCAGCACCTGCAGTAAATCACTTACATTCAATGGGCTTCCTCATTCTTCCGGAAATCTCACACATAATACAGTAATGTACCATCCCCTGGAGAACTTCAAAGGATTTGCGTTGCACCACAGCCGCTGCTTCTATGCATACCCCTTGACCATAGTTCCCCAATCTGAGTAATCGATGATTTTCACCAAAACCATCAATGAAGGTCTAGATGCTATCCAATACATGGAATAGTATATATGATGTATATGAGTACACATAGATTGTTGATTGGGAAAGTCTAATAACGATGCGGATTGGTACAATTACATTCCATAGTGCATATAACTATGGCTCAGCGCTACAGGCTTATGCCTTGAAAGAATACTTGAAATCACTGGGGCATGACACTCATGTGATTGACTACAGAGGAGATGATTTTGACCAATACCGACTCTTTGCCACCGGCGACTCTCAACGGCTACATAGAGCACTATCGAATATAGTCTTTTTCCCTCGTAATTTTAAGAGATATAGAAATTTTGAGAAATTCATAAATCAACACCTCGATATAACTCCTAATCGATATCAAGGGAAGAACGCAGAAGAAGAACTGAAGAAGGATGCTTCTTCATTCGACGCACTGATCTGCGGCAGCGATCAGATCTGGAATCTTGATTGTACACGTGGAATTGTGGGTCCTTTTTTCCTTGATTTCGCGGCTCCAGGTTGCAAGAAAATTGCATACGCCCCAAGTTTGGCTCAGACCCATTTCAAATCAGAATTCTTTAATTCGTCAGTAAAATCACAACTTTCATCATTGCTTGATGATTTTAATTCTCTCTCCGTAAGAGAAGCAAACACTGTCAGTCTATTTCAACCGTTGACCAAGAATCCGATAAATGTTGTAGTAGATCCAACCCTTTTGTTGGAAAAATCTCAATACACATCTATTGAAACAGATAATCTGCCAAGCAAAATACGCAATAAAAAGTTTATCTTTGCATATACGTTATGGCCTAATAATTCAATGCGCAAATATGTTGATAATTTAGCGCGACGTCATAATCTTATCATAGTTTATATCTCACGCAAGGCAATTAATTATTCATCACCATCCATTAATCTCTTTGGAATCTCGCCTAGTATGTTTCTAAAGTTAATCGATGATGCTGAATATGTTGTCTCTAACTCTTTTCATGCTACTGTCTTCTCGATCCTCTTTGAAAAGAAATTCATTACATATGGAAAGGATAAGGCAACATCGCGAATGGCTTATCTCCTTTCTGAATTGCACATTTCTGATCATTTGGTGAATGATCAATTCGAATCAGCGTTTGATCCGATATCCGCCGATTGGGATAGCGTGCAAAAGAAACTATCTGAAATGCGGATATATTCGATTCATTATCTCAAGGAAGCTCTCTCATAAGGTATTCTTAATATCTCATTTACGTACATCAAACTAAATACATAAGATATGAATAAATATAAAACTCTTTTGGTAAATATCGGATTATTCACAATAAACGCTGTCTCAACTAAGTTAATTACTTTCTTCCTGATTCCCTTATACACATATTTTCTTTCAACCCAGGAATATGGCATTACAGATATGTCATTGACAGTCGCAGGATTGATCTCTCCTGTTGTCGTTGCATCAATTAATGATTCTGTTGTACGATTTATTATCGATGACAAAAAGAATGCCCAAAAATATATCACGATAGGTTTTTGGATAAGTTGTGTCGGCTGCCTAATTTCTGCAGCCTTGCTTCCCGTTCTTGATTTAGATATTTTCGGTGGGCTCGGTGATTATAAGGGCCTTTTCTTTATATACTTTGTAATCACCCTCTTCTCAAGCTTCTTTAGCAACACAGCACGTGGTCTTAATCAAATCAAATTAATCACTTGGACTTCAATTATCTCTTCGCTGGTATCTGCTGCCTCTGCTGGAATTTTAATAGGTCTTCTCAGGTTCAAGGTTGACGGATACTTCTACTCTCTATCTTTGGGTGGTTTTGTTTCTATTATACTCTTTGTCTTTGCTGGCAAGGTTTATAGATACATAAGATTCCCCTCGCTTAAGAAGGACAAATATCTTGAGCGAATGCTTATCTATTCTTTTCCATTAATTCCGAATGCAATTTTCTGGTGGGCTGGAACAAGCATCAACCGTTTCTTCATTACCTCTGTCCTCGGCATCGGAGCATCCGGTCTATTCGCAGCAGCAAGTAAAATACCTAATGTCATGAATCTTGTATCTTCTACATTTTGGCAAGCTTGGAGTTTATCAGCTTTTCAAGAATATAAGACAACAGGAATCACTAAGTTTTTCTCAAATATTTTTATGGTATTTAGAATTATTTGTACTCTTTTTGCTTCATTGATTATCGCGCTTACTCCCTTCATTGCTTCGATATTACTGCAAAAGCAATTCTATACTGCTTGGCCTTTGATCCCACTACTCATCTTAGCGTTCTTCTTTAATGTTTTAGCAGGATTCTATGGAACCGTCTTCACAACTGCGATGAAAACATCCATGCTCTTCTGGACAACTGTTATCTCCGCTATTGCAGTAATCGTTTTTACAGCGCTTTTCATCTACCCATACGGATTGTACGGCGCTGCGCTGGCTATGATTATCAGTAATATTGTTATGTTGATCAGTCGAGTTTTCCTTTCATCTAAAGTTCTTGACATCCAGGTAAATGGAAAAATCGTATTACCCTCTATTCTGCTTCTTGTTTCACAAACAGTAATAGTATCCGCGCAGATTCCTAATTATACGATTTTTTCAATTATTACTTTCATACTCCTGCTCATTTTGAGTATTTTTGAAGTTCTTCCATTAGCAAAGCAATTTATAGTATCCCATAATAAAATGCGCTCTCACTTTCTAAAATGAGAGCGCATTTATTATTCGGTAAATTTACTTTTGATAACGTCCGATTTTTTGCGCAAATTGGTTGAGGGCTTGGAATAGGGCATGGCCCGTGTCCTGTGTACGATTTTCTGTCGCCAAACAAAACAAATCGCGATTGGAAACGAGGGCACGAAGCCATGTCACAGCAGATTCTACAGGTCGACCAGGCCATGTTGGAGACCACCCTGGACCGGATGGTCCGCAAAAGCGTCGAGGAGACGTTGAACGCGATGCCCGACGCTTCAGGCCTACGAGATCACCGGCGCCGCCCGATACGAGCGCAGCGGGAAGCGGAAGGCGTACCGGGCCGGCCACTACGGGCGGGACCTGACCGTCAAGGCCGGCAAGATGAGCCTCAAAGTACCGAAACTGAAAGGGGCGGTGTTCGAGTCGGCGGTGATCGAACGCTACCGGCGCCGTGAGGAGAGCGCCCGGGGAGGCGCTGATCGACATGTACCTGGCCGGCGTGAGCACCCGGCAGGTCGATGATGTCGCCCAGTTGTTGTGGGGCGATCGCATGCCCTCGCAGACCCTGAGCGACAAGCTCAGGAAGGTGTACGCGGACATTGACGCATGGCGGGAGCGTCCGTTGGAACAGGAGTATGCGTACGTGTTCATGGACGGCGTGTGGCACAAGCGCTGCTGGGGAGGCAGCGTGGAGAACGTGAGCGTGCTGGTGGCCATCGGCGTCGGTGCCGACGGGCGGCGCGAGGTGCTTTCGGTGGCGGAGGGCATGAAGGAGGACGCGGAAAGCTGGCGCTCGTTCATCAAAGGCATGCTCGCACGAGGGTTGAGGGGCGTGCGATTGGTGACGGGAGACCGGTGTGCGGGGCTGGTCGCCGCCGTGGGCGAATTGCTGCCCGGGGCGCGTCATCAGCGGTGCATGGTGCACTTCGAGCGCAACATCCTTGCCAGGGTCAACCCCGGGAACAGGGATTGGGCCGCGGACGCCCTGAAGGCCGTGTTCTCCATGGAGACCCGCGGCAAGGCGCTGGAGAAGGCGGAATCCGTCGCCGAGGAGATGGATTCGAGGAAGCTCGGGGGAGGCCGCCGAATGCCTTCGTGAGGGCATCGGCGAGACCACGACCTACCTGCTCGACGGCTACCCCCGCGAGCATCGCCGCCGCATCCGCACGAACAACATGATCGAACGCCTCAACCGCGAGATCCGCCGGCGCACGCGCGTGGTCGGCAGCTTCCCCGACGGACGCAGCGCGCTCATGCTCATATGCGCGCGCATCCGCTACGTGACCTCCAACGAATGGTCGACACGACGCTACCTCGACATGTCAAGACTCGGTGAGAACGTACCAGCAGCGCACTGATCACCGCCACAGGAACGGGCGAAGACCAAAGTGCGCAAGAATCCGGGCACTACCTTACTTTTTAATATGCTTGATTGTCTCAAGAACTCCCTTGGGAAGCATCTTTTTGACAGTGGCACGAATTTCTTGCTTTTTCCTCTGGGTCGGATCAAGGTCACCAATCATTTTTGCGGCTAAAGCATCATCATCAATGAATGTGAAGCATTCCATGAGTATCGGAGTCTTACTATTCGTATCCAAGAAATCGCTGATACTTTGTTCGAAATCTGATTTGCTATGCGCTGCAATATACGTGAAGCCGAGCGATTCAGCCCACTGTCCTGCCGGTGATGATGATGGTTTTACTGCATACTCATCATACGACTTCCACTGGTAATGCCCCGTTGCCGCAACATATGGATCGATAGTATCTCCGAGGGCACTGCCAGAAGAGTATGGCATATGAAACTCCCCACCTGTCCCATTATTAATCAAGAGTATCCTCACATTGTTTAATACATGTCGGTTACCCAATGCGTTCATATCATAGAAGAAAGCCAAATCGCCGGTAACTAATATATTCAGCTTACCAGGATCAGCCAAAGCTGAACCCAACATCGTTGAAATAGCCCCATCAATACCGAATCCACCGGTATTGCAGAAGCACCGAACATGCTCTGGAAGTTCAAAACAGTTCCAAGTTCTTAGACTATTTAAGATTGCAAAATGCAGAATAGAATTATCTGGAATCAGCAATGAGGTCTTCTGAGCAATCCAACGATGCGAGTAGGGGAACTCAGGCATCCACGAAACTAATTCTTTGCGGCGGCGTGCCCATGCATTGTAATAATCATGCGTACTTGACAACGAAGAATCGTATTGTCCAAAGAAATCCGACAGAGAACATTCGAATACATTAGTAAGACGACCAAAATAATCACGGATCTCGCCATCTTCAGAGACTCTCCATACTTCTGCGCCAGAAGATTGCAGAACTCCCATTGTAGGATAATCGCCAGAAACCTCACCAATATGGATAATGAGATCCGGATACAAATCTGGATTGGTAGCATTCTCACTAACCAAGGAAGAAAGAACTTTTCCCTCTCCACAATAGTTCACGGAATGATCACAAAGTACAACAGAATTATGGCTCTTAATAAAATCAGATAACGTCTGCTGCTCCTTAGCCGTGAACCTCGTTATCGCACCACAGAAAACCGCAACTTTAACATCCGGCTTGATTGCAGGAAAATCATCATGAGCGTAGTACCGGTGAATACATCTTGATTTCGGCACATCACCATCAAAGAAAGTGTTACCGTATAATGCCGCAACATTAATATGTACTGGACCACCGCCGTGTCGCTTTGTTTCAAGAAGAGCCTGATTAACCAGACGATTCGCATATAACGCATCTTCCTCATCTTTAACAACTGGCACGTCCACAGATATCAGTGCAACATCATGTTGTATCTGCGTCCTGTCGATATTCTGCGGAACAAGTTGTCCAATCATGTCAGCACCACCACGAAATGCCGTAATAGCAACAACAGGCAGTTTCCGATAGTACGCCTCGGTAAGTCCCGGTAAATAGTTTCTTGAAGCTGTAGCACCCGTGCAGGTAATCGCCACCGTCTCTCCACTTGTTTCAGCAAGACCACAAGCCATATACGCCGCCGAACGCTCATCTACGCTGGAATATATTTCAAAGAAAGGATCGTTCTGCAAAGTTACGACAATGGCCATATTTGCAGACCCGGGAGAAGCAATGACCTTCCGAACTCCATGTTGTTTCAATAGAGAAACAATGATCTGAGAATTTTTTTCATTACTATATTTCATATAAAAACCTTTCATATTACAAATAAGATCATCTCGCTATATGATAAATAATATATATTATATTAAAATATCAAAATTTGCCATCCCATAATATTTCTTCGTAGAATAATACTATGAAAAAGAATTAAATCTTTCTGAATGTCAAAAATTTAAAGAATAGTCATGATATTAATATAAAACTTATCACAACATAGGAAATCTTGAAGCACTAACCTTCTCTAGAAATTGCCATATTTCCCCTCCATGAGCACTCATTACAACTTTTCTCAATCACACGATAAGAATATATTAACTTCATCGAGACTTTTCAACCCGTTTGTAGAAGAAACAAGCAATAGGATGTATCCATAAAATTTTGGACCATACAACGAATATTCGTATCAAATTCTTTTTACCCATCAGAGAGAGGCCATGGCCATACTGTAGAATCCTCAATCTCAACATATTTTTCCATCTTTTTACAGAAGGGTCATTTTCTCTTTTTGCAATAATTTCAGACAAATAAGAAAAAAACTGCGTCACAACCATCGCATTACATAAATTAACAAACTCAGGATAATATGATGCAATATATTTTTCCAAATTTCCATAAACTATCATCAAATCAGACATGGCCTTATCGCGAGTCTTCATTGTCACAGTGTTCACCGAAGATGATGGTCGATCATAATAGTAATATAAAGAATAAGGAAGAAAGTATACACTCTTCGCATAACCCAAAACTTGATATGAAAGATCTAAGTCCTCTCCCATCATCACACCAATGGGAAAGACAACATCAGAATTCTCAAACACTGTAGACCGGATCATCATTCTCCAAATATTCCAGCCTAATTTACCGTTCAATAACATTTGAAGAGCTTCAGAACCCGACACACGTCGTTCATCAGGAAAACCATCTCTTGCATTATGAACAGAAACATCTTCAATATCAGAAACTCTATTAAAATCAAAATATACTATATCTACATTGCTGGATATAGCACATTCCATAAGCAACTCTACCGAACGCTCAGCAATCCAATCATCAGAGTCAACAAACAAGACATATTCACCTGTCGAAGAACAAACACCAGTCTCTCTTGCTCCAGGTAATCCTTTGTTTTCTTGATGCAAAACTCTAATTCGCTCATCTTTTTCAGCCCACTGATCGCATTTCTCAGGAGATGAGTCCGTGGAGCCGTCATCAACAACAATGATTTCAAGATGAGAATATGTCTGAGAAACGATACTACTGATACATTTATCAAGAAACTTCTCAACATTAAAAACTGGAACAATAATACTTACTAATGGCTTCATATCAATATCCTGATCAGTGTTTTACAATCATTTTCTTCAAAGGAACAACAAAATTGAATATAAATCTAAATAGACTCAACTTTATTAAAAATAATTTAAATTTATTATTATTATCAATAACATCTGACGGCATCTTGACACATTCATTGCAAATAGTGTCTTTGAGCCACTTAATGACATCCGCTTGCTTGGCAAAACCTAAGTGTGAAATAAAATGCTTAAGAAAAGCATTATACCCGGCAACATAAATACTATGATCATATTCTTTAAGAAACTCGATCATTTCATGATATGAAGCCATTTCATCCATATAGTATTTAATATGATCATACGAAGTCTTTTTATGCACAATCGATCCAGATCGTTGTCGATAGAAGTAGTAGCACTCAGGAACAAACAATCCGTGCTCTGCCCTCGCGACGATCTTGTACGTTGTCGCCAGATCTTCTGCCATTCTACCATCAGGAAAAGAAATATCCTTATATAAAGCTGTTTTAGACATAAAATGCCAAGCATAGCTATGTACTTGAGCACTCGCTATTTTCAATAACAAATCCGGAACAATTTCTTCTGAGTCAGTTAATTGTATGGAATCGCTATTTTCTAAAGAAGTACCCTCGTGATATCCAAAGAAAACAATATCTTGCTTAGTTCTCTTCATTCTCTCTACGCAGGAACCAATCATGTACGATGAGGTTATTTTATCATCAGAATCAATGAAAAAGACAAAACCATCGCTGATCATTTTTAATCCTGTGTTTCTAGCTGCAGAAAGACCTTGGTTGGTCTGATGCACGACCCGGATTCTTTTATCGTGCTGAGCCCATTTGTCACAACAATCTTGACTACCGTCTGTTGATCCGTCATCAACAAGTATGATATCCAGATTACGGTACAACTGATCAACAATGCTTTCTACGCATTCATCTACATAATCACAAACGTTATATATCGGAATGACAACATGCACAACTTCAGTATCGAGCATATTCTTCATATTCATCCTTAATTTTCATGACGATGACGAGAAATCACAGACATCATTGCCAATAGTCCAAACTTGGAAAGAATAAATTCAATTTTGTTTGTAACACTAATTTCATTAAAAGGTATTTTTTTTATATACTCGTTTATTATCCGTAAAATTCTTTTCTTAGTAATTTTATAGTCATTACCAGAAAATTGATTCTTGATATTGTATGACCAAATTAAGCTTGTATATAGATTTTTAATCGCCCAATTATTCTGGGTCACGAATAATGACGGATAATTCTCTTCAGAATATCTACTTATTTCTTCAATACTTGTCACATAATCCATAACCAATTGTGGACTTTTTTTGTCAAGAATAGATCCGCTCCGCATACGATAAAAATATAATGAATCATTAATTAATGCAATTTTGTTCGCAGAAGAAATGATCTTGTATGTTGTTGCCAGATCTTCCATCAGTCTATCTTTAGGATAGTCGATCGAAGATCCTACATAAATACTCCTTAATGCGAGGAAAGACCAAGCGTAGTTCGGTATTTTCTCTTTCCACATCCATTCGAGTATTTGCTCTGAAGAAAAACAAGATTCCGGATAAATAAAACCATTATCATTATTACCTGATGAGATAGCCGTCCCATCTTCTTTCATACAGGAAAACTTAAACATAACAACATCAGCATTCCATCTACAAGCAGTATCTACAGCGCACTGCACCAATGACGGATCTATAACATCGTCAGAATCAACGCAATACACATACTTTCCTGAGGCGTACCTTATCCCTGCATTACGCGCATCGGATAATCCACCATTATCTTTATGGATAACAGAAATTCGTAAATCACGTTTTTCCCATTCATCACACATAGCGGGGCAACGATCAGGAGAGCCATCGTCCACCAATATTATTTCTATATTTTTATACTTTTGATTAACAATGGAATAAATACACTTATCCAGATACTGTTCAACTTTAAATATTGGAACAACAATTGAAACGAGTGGTGAATCGTCAAACATTTTTTCTCCAAAAAAGTAGGAAGTATACCTATTCCATAAGAATATACGGAACCACAGATTGATAACCACGTATTCCAATAAAATAATAACAAGAAATAAATGATGTAACTATAATCACTAACACAACAAACATCACCAATCTTTTATCATCCATGCTTGACAGTACATATAAGAAATAAGAAATAAGGAATATAATAAAAAAATCAGCAAACCTTGCAAGCGACATACTGCCGACAAAAGCATTCAAGAGACAAACATAGGCAAGAGATCCTCCGAGAAGTATCTCTCTCGAATGAAATATAGATATATCCTTATCAGATAACAAACTGTTCCTTGTTCTATTATTTACAAAATAGTCAAATAATAAACAAAAAACAAAAATAATATTAGGAATAAGAATAGTAAAGAGTATATATTGAAAGGATCCCATAGCATCAAATTGATTGCCCGATGCGTAGTGCGAATATTTTGAAATCAAATGAGTAAAAATTCCCATTACTTTTTCAGGACCTATAATCCTAACAAAAAAAGAAACTAAATACGCCCCTAATATCACTGTAGATGACCAAGAGGATCGAAGCATGGGCACGAGGACTGCAAGCAAAAGAACAGCAGCCACGGCATAATGAATAGAGAATGCGACAATAAAACAAATTATGCTAAATATATATTTCTTTTTATAAGCAAGAACAAATGCGATTAGAGCAAATCCAAGAGCAAAATATTGTCGCGACGTGTTTAGAGCATTAAAAAAAGGCTGAAGAGTGAAGAACAAGAGAGGTAATAAAGACCACATTGATTCCTTGATCATAGTTTTTGTAAAAATAAAAATCGCCATATATAAAACTATGCTCTCAATAACAAAAATTATTTGAAAACTGAAACCATGATCCGCAAGGACGCGATTTAAACTACAATAACCAAACTCCATCGGACAATACTGTGAGTCGTATAACTGTCTCCAAGAAAATATATTAAAATAAGAAATATTATCTGTACCAACTGTTAGCCCGCGGCCAGCAGTCATAACCCCCATACTCGTACATTGCAATGCAAGCAGGAGAAGCCGCGCACTCCTTATACAAATAAGCCATGACAGAACAGCACAAATCGCCAGAATTGTAAAAAGTATTATATAAGGAGTCAATGCTAGATCTTTCTTCTACAAAATGGTCATTTTAAAGAAAGTACTTTAATCTCTAAATTGGGCAACAAATTGCCTTAAATAAGAAGAGGGTGATAGATTTTCACTCAATGACCTTCCACGAGATCCCATATTCTCCCTTTTTAAAGGATTATTCACAAGATCTCTAATGGCGATTGCCATATTAGCAACAATGTTATCATCCTTTTTGAGAATCACAGCTGCTTGATCGTCAGCATACTCAGGGATACCTCCGGACTTGGTCGTGATCAAAGGCCTACCGGAAGCCAATGCCTCAATGACGGCCAGCGGTGCAGGATCATTCCATATTGAAGGCAGACAGCAGATATCAGACATTGCATATATAGCAGGCATATCCGCATAATCGACAAATCCAGTAAACCGTATTCTATCATTGGCCTGCTGAGCCATCTCAGCAAGTTTTTGCTCAAAGGGACTCTGAATATTCGAATTATAGAAGAATGCTCCTGCAATTACCAGAAACGTATTAGGCGCATCGGCGAGCAGGAAAGCCTCCAAGAGTTCCTTGGCACCTTTCTCTTCAGTCAATCGTCCCGAAAAGAGAAGAACTATGCCGTCCTCTGGAATGTCCAGTTTTCCCCGAAAATCTTTGCCACGCTGCTGAATCAACTCATTGCTGGGATTGAATCTCTCGGTATCGACGCAGTTTCTCCATACTGCTTTCTGAGATTCAATCAAACCCGAGTCTGTTTCTTTTTTGAGAAAAACATCAAGCGTATCGACAATAAATCTGGAAACTCCCAGAACTTTATGCACTTGAGATATCTCATCCAAGCAACCGAAACCACCTGTCAATTCATTATGTAGGTGATAATACACTCTTCCTTTGTATCTTTTCGCGTTCCCATACTTCTTCATCACCATAAAGAGTGTGGCATGATTTTCAATAAGAACAGCGTCAAGATCCTCATTAGAAAGCTTCTTGGCAACCTTGCTGATATACCATAAACGCTGCGCTATATACCGGTAGCTCATCAACTTCTTTTTACGCAGCACATATTTCGCAAATGTATAAATGCCTGAATCCGCAAACTTCACGAACCAAGGAGTCTTGACAAACTCAAACTTTGCATGATCAAAATTCTTTGACTCTTCTTCAACGCCCTCAGTCCAAGTGGAATATACGGTGAAATTGAACGAAGATTGCCTCTCATTCTCTCGTAAGAGCATCATGTCCAAAGCTTCTACAGCTCCACCAAGTACATTGGGAACTGGCAAATATCCGGAAGTGACTATCCCCACGCGTGGTAATCTATGCATCGTACAATCTCCCGTTTTCGGCATATACTTGCTATTACTAGGAAATAGTAGCAGCAAGCGTTAGGTACCAATCGCACAATTCTCGTGCGCTATCTGAAATGTCGTATCCTGATTGGCAAATACGAGTCTGCTCATTCGAATGTTCCGCAGACACTGAAACTGCGGCAAGGGCGTTAACCCACCCGTTAGAATCGCGGAGCGATAAAAATGCCACAAGCTCTGGAATCAGAACAACCTCCTGCGGCACGAAAGATGAAGCCAGCACCGGCAAGCCCGCAGCCTGTGCTTCAACAGCGACCATACCGAGTCCTTCATATGTCGATGGAAACATAAGTACATCAAGCGCTTGGTAAAACTTGCTGACATCTTGCCTCACACCCAGTAACCGTACTGAATTCTCAATTCCAAGTTCATGGATGCGTGCTTCAACCTGCTCACGCATTTCACCGTCACCAATAAACACAAGAACGGCATCAGACCGCTTACGTAATAATTTCGAAAAAACGTCTAGCGTGAACAGGGGATTCTTTTGAAAGCACAGACGACCGATCTGACCTATAACAAGCTGATTAGGCTGAACACCGAGTTCTTTCCGTACTACATCACGGACAGTCTTGTTAAAGCGAAACGCGTTCGGATCAATCGCGTTATGAATAATGCGAACTTTCCCCGAGTCAGCAAGTTTCTTGCCAAAAAGCCATCGTGCCGTGTGCATGGCACAAGCAGCATAGTGGGTTGGATATACCGTCGCGAATGGCTTTAAAACTGTCTTTACAGCATTTTTTGCATACTCACGTGGATTACTCGTACTATGGCTATGAGCGATTCTCACTGGTACTGCAGCATGTTTGGCAGCCATGAGAGGAAAAACGCTTAATGCGTTTACATGAGAATGCACAATGACAGGTCTAATCTCGCGGAATAAACGTTCGCACTCTCGTAGATATTGAGATAACCTCTTATACGTCGGAACAAAGAAAACACGTCCGCCCAACGCTGTGATCTCATCAGTCGGGACTACAGTTGAGTCCTCCAACACCACAAAATCGAATTGAACTTGACTTCTATCAATATGACGGTAGTGATTGAGCACGGTAGCCTCCACACCACCACCTGTCATACGGCCAACGACCTGAGCCACACGCAAAGGACCCATCATTAAAATACTCCTAAATAAAGTTACGGATAAGAGGTGAATACATCCAGAGCCTCGGATGTATTCACCTCTTATCCGATCATATTCGTAATTCTACAAGAATCTCATCGAATACCTGCTATACCCTCGCTGCGGGCAAAGGGCGAGTTCTCATCCAAATTGAAATAACTGTTGTCAACTCCCGGAAATTGGCTCAAACTCCTAGAGGATTTACTCCACGACGCATACACCGTTTCGTCGTGCCAGATGCGCAACGCGTTGAAATCAACCTTGTCCAGGTAGCTCTTGCTCCACGACCAGCCGGCGAACGTATAGCCCACACGCGACGGATCCTTCGGAACCGACACCTGACCATCCTGAACTACTGTTTGATCCGGAACAGTACTACCACCGTTCGAATCAAACCGAACCGTGTAATTGCGGGTCCACGACGCATACACCGTCGTATCCTTCCAAATACGCAGCGCATTGAAATCAACTTTGTCCAAGTAGCTCTTGCTCCACGACCAGCCGGCGAACGTATAGCCCACACGCGACGGATCCTTCGGCACGGTAACGGCGTCGCCTTGCTTGACCTCTTGCGCAGGAACTGACTCACCACCTTGGGCATCGAACGTCACTGTATATCGGCGAGTAGAAGTCCATTGAGCAAATAAGATGACATCGCCACTCACACGATACGTCTTCAGATCAATCGGCTGAGTACCGGCAGCGTCCAGAGACCAACCATTGAACGAATACTGAGCCGGGTCAGTCCATTCCGGGCTGCTGGAAAGATCAAGCAGATCACCGGATTTCACAGACTTTGCCGGATATGCCTTTCCTCCACGCGTATCAAACGTCACCATATAGGAAGGAGGCGTTACATTGACTGGGGCTTCAGGAATAGCGGGAGAAGAGTTGGACCCATAGACAGTGATCTCCTGCAAACCTTCAAGAGGCTTATTCCACCCGGATATATCCGAAACTTCATCCCAACTGTTCACAGTAAGTCGCACGTACCGCCCTGTAACGGTTCCCGAATACGCATTCGGAACAAACCCCATGAACGTATTCGCCGAACCATCCGTGACTTGGCTGTAGTTCGTTCCATCCTGACTGACCGACAACGAATACTTGTAATTCGTATAAGCGTCATCATTTAAATGTGTGGTGAAATCGACTTCACTTATGGCGCTCGACACGCCCAAATCCACTGTTACCGTATAAGGACTCTTCGTGTGAGAGATATATCCACTTGATTCTGAATCCATCCCATCGGTCAATGCCAAAGTATTGCCGTTTTCGGAATCCACCGCGACGCGGCCCCGGGACAGATTCCGACCAATTTGTACGGGAACCGCACCGTATTCCTTATCGAAATCAACCTGCGGATACCATGCAGTATCAGCATAAGTAACGTTCATCGCAATGGGGAAGACTCTCCACGCATTCTTCAGTGCGGACTGCGGATTTCTATTAGCACCCCAATGCTGTCCCACTATGGTATACGTAGTACGTTTCGTACCTGAATCCGTACGAAGCCATCCAAATTGAGCATCATTGGTCGAAGCATTGCCGATTTCCTGCAGCGGAGACCAAGGGCCAGCTATTGAATCCGCATAAGCATACTTCGTTTGAGACGGATACCAGCCTCTCACCCCCGAACTAAAGAAGAAGTATTTACCATTGATCTTCTGGATTCCAGGAGCCTCACGCTTTTCACCTTGGAAGAGCGTCGCCACAAGTTCAGACGGAGCATTCCACTCACGATTCAGCTTAATCAGAACTGTATCGGTATTGCTATGTGCAGCAGCTACGATATACGCCGTATTATCGTCATCCACGAAGAGTGCCAAATCACCAACATCCTGATTCAACGGCCGATCAGCGAAATAGCTCTTAACAGTTCCGGACTCGGGATCGATATCAACCAGCAAAAGCCCTAACGTCTTATTGAGCTGACCATACAATATCGCATCGCCAGTTACGGTATTCCGTGTCCGGTTAGCATGCTGCATAGTCGCATTCGCGAGTTTCCAATCCGTACCAGTCTTCGAATCCTTCACTTTAAAGGATGTGTCACACTGGAAATGCGTCCGCGTATTGTTCAGCTGTGTCCAGAAATCCCAAGAGACACGCTGCGTGATCGAGAGCCCGCCGCCATCGTTATCGTTCCAGTTAAATGTGCTTTCACGACGATCCCAGTTGCTGACATGACGGCGTCCCCAGTACGTAACCAGTTGGTTGAAAGCCGGGCACTGCGTTCCGGTCACCACCGTTTCGGGATTGCTCTGATTCCAATCGGAAGGGTTTTCGGTCGATCCGGTCTGAGTAGTCGGGAATACTACATCCTGCTTTGCCAGTGGATTATTCCAGACCTGTTGAGCAGGTACAACATTGTTTTGGGTGAATGTTGTCTGTGACGGAGTAAAAGTCTCGACATCGTTGGTGGAAGCAGTTGCGATGACGGACGACCCCGACTTGGCCTGCACCTCGTATGCATACTGTTGGCCATCCGACAGACCGTAGTCATCCATAGTCGCGCTTGAAGTGGCGCCTACTTCAACGCGCGCGTCACCCTGCTTGCGGAACACCGTATATGAATCCGCACCACTCACTTTTTGCCAGAAAACCTTGGCGTTATCAGCACCATTCTCACCACTCAACTTAAAAACTTGAGCAGCGGCCCGAAAAGCAGGCCCTTCCGCATACGCGGTTCGGGACACAATACCCACTGTTAGGCAGATGGCCGCGGACACAGCCAGAGCAACAATCCGGCCAAGCCTGATTCTTGACAACCTTCGGGATCCTAAATGAAGCAAGTCCTTCTCCTCTCCTACTTCCCTTTTTCAATATGATATATCCGACTTGAAACAACCCGGCTCAGCAAGATCCCTCTATGAGAATGAATTGTCTCCATAAGCAGCGGCCTCGTCGCCCATTGTGCACGAATCATATGTGGTCCGGCACGATATCCCGCCGAGACCCGCCTCCCGCCCAGCACAAAAACAACGGCACCGCATAGAACGAGTAGGACTCGAACTGCACGAACAGGTATGCCAGCAAGAGCAACCAGCATACCGTCATCCTGTTCCACGCATGATGAATCGTGGTATACGCAACAATTGCCAATAGAAGGCACAGGAAACAAAGCACTCCGAATTCAGTAATGAAACTGACGTATGCACTCATCGTGAAAGTATTCGCCGGAGGATTGGACAGTTTGTCGATCTCGCTGTTACTCTTACCACCATGCAGGTCAAACCAGCGTTTCGCTCCCGCATACCCGGTTCGTACTGCATCGGAAATATTTCCAGCACCCCAGCCAAGCAGCACATGACTCAAATCATGCTTCCAGGACCATGCCGGAGCCAGCATATGGAAGATCCTTGAACTCATGGACTCATCACCGGACAACAGCCCATGCGTAACCAAAGAATTCATTCTCGGGTTCACTATTAACGCGACGATGCCACTAGTTCCAAGTGTTATCAGTCCACTTAAAAAGACCGCCGTAGCCTTGATCGATTTAAAATTAACGGCGACCAAGAGCCATACGAACAACGCCACCAGTGAATCCAATACGATTCTGGTGCCCGCGCCCATAATCGAGGAACCGACGGCGAATACAGGTACCAGTATGCCGATCCGTCTATCTTTGGTCAGCCAATATGTCGGCAGCAATACACCGAATAAGTGCATTCCGATGTAACTGGGCTCTGCGAACAAGAATTGAGGACGGCTCCATACATAAGGTCGCAGTAAAAGCTCCCCAAAGTATATCTGCACATTTTTCCACGCTGGATTCACCAACAATGCGATGAATTGAATCACCCCCGTGGCAAACGCAAACCAATACGTCGCCACCAGCACCGTCACCATACGTCGCACACTCAAATGCTTTTTCCATATCGCGATTTCCAGCGATGCCAAACAGCACAGGCCCAAAACAATGGAGACAAACGAGGTCAACGCCTGAACCGGATGTATGCCGATCGTGCTCCAGCCATAGGTGGATACGACAATCAACACAAACGGGAATACAAAAAACGGGAGATACCGTCCAAGGACATCTCGTAGGTACCGCCAGTTCAATACGGCATATAGTGCGAACAACCACGGGGAAATAGGGGTCCAGTATGGCAGGCTGATGCCGATCCGGGTACCATCGATGGGCAACATGGCAATTGCCGCGTAGAAAACCATATCCGTAAGCTCTCGAATGATCGGAGACGGTGGCGGCACATGCCGCGCGGTATTCTTTATCCCGTTCATTTTCCCCACAAATTGCCCTGTTTTTGGCTGGATACCTCGATAAGGAGCAGTGTAACCTACTCGGTTCAGAAGAATATGTACCACTTGTGAGATTGATGTGAACAACCCGGCAATACGGCTGAATATTCACTATGTTGCGGAACAAGCGTACGATCAGCCGAACACCTGCGGATGGCAGCAATCGCCGTTCAACCTTCCATGACATACGGTTGAACGCGCATGAACCGGCAACGGCACACAGGGCGGCCAGCACCCGGTTCCATTTTCGACTCGCAACGGATCTTCATCATTGCCGACGGATCATGCCCGTAGCCAGTTTCCCGGAATCACAAACTCCCCCTGCGGCAACCAGATTCCGGCCCCGCTTGAGTCCCACTGAACTCAGGAGAATTCACCACGCCGACACGTACTGCCGCGTGATCTGCGGCCGCACCGGCGCCTCTTGCACCCGGTAGTGCTTGCGCATGCTGGTGAGCATGGTGAGCAAAGCTCGGTTCGTCTGCTCGGCGGCAAGGCGGAACTTGGAGAACTCCTTGCCATGCGGATCCTCGATATCCTGGGCCTCCGGCAGCATCGGGCGAATGATCGACGACATATCGATCACCGACTGCAGCCGTTCCTGGATTGTCAGTCCCTTGACCATGCCGTTCTCTGCACAGTACTTACACATATTCGCGAAATCCGGCAGCAGGAAAGTGTACCGCACCGCCGTCGGAGCCAACGTCACGATATCCTTGCGTTGGCTCTTTTCAAAGCACAGGATCAGATCGGCGTCCGAGGCCATTTGGCTGGTCAGGCGCCGCGAGCGGAATCCACTCGACTCGATGCCCACGCTGTCCATCATGCGGGCACTGGACGGATCGATCTGATGCATCGGCAGACCATGCGTTCCGGCGCTCGATACACGCACCGTGGTTCCTTCAAGATAATGGGTCAGCAACAGTTCGCCCATAGGCGAGCGACAGATATTGCCCGTGCAGACGAACATGATATGCATAGCCAGTCCTCATTCACTTCCTTGAACACAACCTTGTGGGCATGCCCATATCTTAGTTTAAGGTACCATCCTACCCTCGCTCGTGGAAACATCCTATTCGATGGTCCGGAACACAGAGCGGGGGTATGCTTCGAACCACCCCCAACCAATGCGCACACGATAGAGTAGAAAAATTCAAAAGTGAACAGCGGATTACCACTGTAGAACATAATGAAATATAATGGTCAGACTTCTTTACGTTATACTCACCATCGGGTAGAGTGAGCGTGTTTCATGTTACGTGTAACGCGTTTCGTGCGATACGAAAGAGAAGTCCCTCTAAAAACAATAGAGGGGGGGGGAAGGCAATTAAGTTGAACAGCCAAAACGAAGGACAGTCTGCCGCGCCAACGTTCTTTGACGGATCATACTTTTCCTTGAGCAACGACGGTACCCTGCTGCACAGCGAATCCGAGACGAAACCGCCTCTTTTCGACTACTCTATTCCGCGCTGGCGTTACATATACAACGCCACCCTGGTGGTACTCGATCTGCTGATGACGCTGATCGCCACCGGCATCATGTTCGCGTTGTTGCCGGCACAGCGTCAGGCAGTCATGAACATGGCTCCGGACAATCAAGGGGTCACGGCACTGCTCGCGCTGGTCTGCGTGTCATGGATCATCAGCCTGTGCTGCACGCACACCTACGAACGCCACACGATGGGCGAGGGCTACTCTCTGTACTCCAAGCTGCTCAACGCGGCCTTCGTCGACTTCATCATGCTGTGCACGCTGGGATACCTGTTCCATCTCAGCATTCCCCGCTCGCTGAACATCTGCATTCCCATCGTGTCGCTCGTGCTGGTGCTCGTTGAGCGCTGGCTCATGCGACGGGCGCTTCACCGCAACCGCCGCAAGGGAGAGTTCAACTACCCAACCATCGTGATCGGCTCTCCCGAGGGTATCCACAAGATCCTGCGGCAGTTGAGGGAAAGCACCAGCCTCGGATACGCGCCCATCGCCGTGTGCCCGGTCGCTTCCGTACGCAACGAGGATGATCCGACCGAAGCCCAGTATCTGGTTTCGGTGCCATTCACTCCGGCCAATGACGACGAGGCGAAGCTCAAGGTACTGGCCCTCAACTCCCACCTGCCCCTGACCGCCAAGCGGCTCAACGCCCGCACCGTGCTGATCGCGGACGTGCTGACCCGCGACTCCGAAACGACGCGCACCCTGTCACTTGCTGTCGAATCCATGGGCATCGAGCTGGCCACCACCGCGTCCGTCGCCGATATCAGCGGCGCTACCCTACATCTGCGCAACGATCCGCTGATGCCGGTGCTCACCGCGCAGCTTACCCAGTACTCCACCTTTACACGCATCCTCAAGCGCGTGTGCGACATCGTGCTTTCCTCCATCGCGATCGTGCTCAGCTCGCCGCTCATGCTGTGGGCCGCGTACAAGGTGCACAAGGAGGACGGCGGTCCCGCGCTGTACTCCCAGTCGCGCATCGGCATGTATGGCCGCCCGTTCACCATGTACAAGTTCCGTTCCATGCGTATCGACGCCGACAAGATGGATGCCGCCGTGGCGGCCCAGGCCGGCGTGGAGCTCGGCACCACGTTCAAGCTCAAGGAAGACCCGCGCGTCACAAAGATCGGGCATTTCATCCGCAAGACCTCGATTGACGAGATCCCCCAGTTCTTCAACGTCTTCAAGGGCGATATGTCGATGGTCGGCCCCCGCCCACAGCGCCAGTACGAAGTGGACCAGTACTCGTCGCTCTACTCCACCCGCCTGCTCGTCAAGCCCGGCATCACCGGCCCGTGGCAGATCTCCGGGCGTAGTGACCTCTCGCAGGAGCAGTCCGAATTTGCCGACGTCTCCTACATCCAGAACTGGTCCATCACCGGCGACATCGCGATTCTGTTCAAGACCGTCGCCGCGGTGTTCAAGGGGACGGGGTCGTACTGATTCCGTTTGGGCGGAGGATGCGAGCTGTCGAGGGATGATTCGGCGCTGCGACATCCGCCACCTCCTGGCGTTACATGCGACGTGTACTTCGTGCACTGCTATGGATAGTCCACCGGGCTATCCATCCAGCGGGAGGATCGATACATGAGAAACCGGGGTGTGTTGTGCATCAACGTGCACAACACACCCCGGTTCTTTGTTGTGTAACAGCACATGCACACTCCCCTTACAAGAGTCCTCGGTACAGCCATAGGCGTAGTGTGTTCTGGTCACTTTGGTGAATCTTGCGCGATGCGGGCGCGGTCTACGGCACTAAGGTACAGGAAAGAAGTGGTATATGACTAGACTCGGAATGACGGCAACGAAACGCACACAGGCACTCACCAGCGAGGAATCATACGTCAACGGGCATCTGACCCGCACCGCATTCATCTCCATCGCCATCCTCACCTTCATCACCTTCGTGGGCAACTTCACCCAGCTGCAGCTGAGCGCCGCATTGCCAACCATCGTTTCGGAGTTCGGCATTTCCGTCACCACCGGTCAGTGGCTCACCTCCATCTTCCAGCTGGTCATGGGCGTGATGGTGCCGCTGACAGCCTTCCTCACCCGGCGGTTCTCCACGCGGCAGATCGTCATCGTCTCGATGATGGTGTTCACGCTCGGATCACTGTTCGCCTGGCTCGGCCCCACCTTCCTGCTCGTCCTGGTCGGCCGACTGCTCGAGGCCATCGGCACCGGCGTGATGTGGCCGGTGCTGCAGATCACCGTGTTCTCCATCTATCCGTTGTCCCGCCGCGGCATGGCCATGGGCACGGTCGGCATGGCCATGAGCGTGGCGCCCGCGGTCGGGCCGACCATCGGCGGCTGGCAGACCGATGCGAACGGCTGGCGCTCCATCTTTCTGACGCTGACCGTCATCGGCGTGATTTCGCTGCTGCTCGCCATCTTCGGCCTGCGTAATTTCGGCGTGAACGACCCGAGCGCGCGCGCCGATTTCTTCTCCGTCGGACTGTCGGTCATCGGCTTCGGTGGTCTGATGTTCGGCTTCACGAACATCGAATCGTATCCGTTCACGCATCCGATGGTGTGGGCCGCCATGCTGATCGGCCTGGCCGGCATCGTGTGGTTCGTTCTGCGGCAGGTGCATGGGGCACGCCGGTTCAACGCGGCCAAGGCGGCGTACCGCGCTTCGCAGGCGAATGAGTCGGAACAGGCGGGCGATTCCGCGGATGCGGAAGCGGAAGATACGGCTAGGGGCGCCGCCAAAAATGTCGCTGAGAATGCCGCGGTGAAGGCGCTCCCCCAGCCGCCGCTGCTCGATCTGGGCGTACTGAAGAACCGCAGCTTCACTGTCGGCACGATCTGCGCGGCGCTCAGCTTCTTCGCCTTCAGCTCGATCATGGTCATCATGCCGTTGTATATCCAGGACGATCGTGGCTATTCGGCCACGATGAGCGGCCTGATCATGCTTCCAGGCGCCTTCGGTCAGTGCATCTCACAGTTCTGCGGCGGCAAGCTGCTCGACCGCTTGGGCGCCCGACCCGTCGCCATCGTCGGATCGGCCACGCTGCTGTTCGGCACGATCATGATGAGCCTGATCGGTCCGACCACCTGGATCTGGTGGATCTCCATCTGGCAGTTCGTGCGCCAGGTCGGCATGGGCTTCGTGCTGATGCCCATCACCACATGGTCGCTCAACTGCCTGAAGCCCTCCGAGGTTTCCGCCGGATCGGCCGTGACCAACACGGCTCGCCAGATCGCCGGCGCCATCGGCGCACCGGTGCTGGTGATCATCATGGAAACCCTGACCGCATTGCGCCAAGCGGCGCTCGGCGGCGGGGCGGCGAACCGGATCCCCGCCAACATCTTCGGCATCGAGTGGACGCTGCGGTTCAGTGCATTTCTGGTGTTCCTGCAGCTGATGCTCGTGCTCTTCGGTGTGAAGGGCGACGGGGCCGGATCCTCGCGCGACGTGGCGCAGCGGGCCGTGGCGCGTCTGCGCGCGGCTCGGGAGAAGTAAGGCGGTTCTATTACCCCCGTTCTGCTACCACCCTCAGTCTCGCTTCGCGAGCCAGCTCCCGCCAGCGGGAGCATGCCAGTGCTGACCTTGGTAGAGCTGATTCGTTACCGCCTCGAAGATTTGCCTCGCTGACAGTCTCTTCAGCGAGGTAAATCTTCTACCCTGTAGAAACGCCACTTCGCGAGAAGACTCCTTAGCGCGGCAGATCTCCTGTTCTCAGGAGTATTGACTTGCCCACCGTGTTCTATCGCGGCAAGCCCATTATCCTTTAAGCGCATCACCCCGCTGACAACGCTCTCCTCAGTGCAAACCTTCGAGAGGTTAGAAGCAACGGCACACTATCTCTCCGAGATGTGGTAGAACGAACATCCTCTGGACGGTTCACCCCACTGACGGCATTCCCAGCGCGCTAAACCGCCCAGAGGCTGGACATCATGCCCCGCCGCTCCTTTAGACGTGGATCCAATATCCTATAGCAACAGCGCCCCGCTCCTATAGCAACAGCGCCCCGCGGAGAAGCTCCTCAACGGGGCAAAACACCGACTCTATAGAAGCACCACCGCGCACACCGCAATCCGCCACGGCAAGTCCATCATCCTCTAAACGAACCGCCTCGCTGGCACCCTCCTCAGCGGAGCAAAGCATCTAGTATCCTGCGTCGTAAGTTTGTGCACTATATTTGGCTCCCCTCTTGGAGGCTGAGCCGTGAAGCAAACAGCGGAGCTGTTTGTAGGCGAAGACGAACGACAGTGAGCGGATAAGACTGCGGCCGTAAGGCCGTCCTTGATTGCGGACGAGCTGGCCGCGAAGCGGACTGAGGAGAGCATTACCACGAACACCTGGTATTAAGCCGATTCGCGCATTCTCCCCTCAGTCGGCTGCGCCGACAGCTCCCCTCAGAGAGGTGAGCCAGAATTACTCAACGAATGAACGGTGCGGGATACTAGAGACAAGAAGCAACACCACGCTGGCGCTCCGCGTACACGCAATCCGCGCAAAAGAAACCCCATACGCCAGAAACCCCAAGCGTACCGAATCTCCCGCGCCGGCCGCACCCCTTCGTCCGGCTACGTCCGGCCATGCCCACCTACGCCCGGCCGGTAAGCGTCAGGAAGACCAGCAGCACGTTGAGCGCGATGATCAGCGCCACCACGATCAGGAACAGCACATGCTTGAACGTGCCGTCCACGTACTCCCCCATCAGCTGCTTGTCATGCGTGTACCGCATCAGCGGGATCACGGCGAACGGGATGCCGATCGACAGCACCACCTGGCCGATCACCAGCGCCTCGGTCGGATCCTTGGCGAACCACAGCACGATCAGCGCCGGTACCAGGGTCACCACGCGGCACGCCCACATCGGGGCCTTGATGCGCAGCAGTCCGTGCATGATCTCCGAGCCGGCATACGTGCCGACCGAGGTGGAGCTCAGGGACGACGCCAGCAAACCGATGGAGAAGATCGTGCCGATCACGGGGCCAAGTACCTGCGAAATCGCGCGCTGCGCGCCGTCGATGGAATCCGTGCCGGTCATGCCGTGCAGCGAGTTGGCGGCGAGCACGAGCATCGCCAAGTTCACGGTGCCGGCCAGCAGCAGCGCCCAGGCCACATCGATCTTGGATCCTTTGAGCTGGCGCTTGATCGTCGGCTTCACGCCGCCCTCGTAGTGGTCGTTGACCAGCGTGGAATGCAGGTAGATCGCGTGCGGCATCACCGTGGCGCCCAGGATCGAGGCGGCCATCAGCACCGAATCCGTGCCCTCGAACCGCGGAACCAGTCCGCCGGCCACCTCGCCCAGATCGGGCGGCGCCACGAACAGGCCGGCGATGAACCCGAAGGTGATGACCAGCAGCATCACGATGATGATGCGCTCGAACATGGTCTGCGTCTCGCCCTGGAACCACAGCACCACCGTGGACACCGCCCCGATGATCAGACCGCCGATGAACAGCGGCAGCCCGAACAGCAGGTTCAGCGCGATGGCGCCGCCGATCACCTCGGCCAGATCGGTGGCGATGGCGATGACCTCAGCCTGCATGAAGAACATGAACCGCCCGGCGTCGCTCATGCGGCTGCCCAGCAGCTCCGGCAGCGATTTGTTAGTCACGATGCCCAGTTTGGCGGATTGGTATTGGATGAGCACGCTCATCGCATTGGCGAGCACCAGCACCCACACCAGCAGATATCCGTAGCGCGCGCCTGACGTGATATTGGCCGCCACGTTGCCCGGATCCACATACGCCACCGCAGCCACGAACGCCGGTCCGAGAATGCTGGCGAGCGCATGCGGGTGCTTGGCCTTGCCTCCCTCGTGAGCCGCCCGATCACGCTCGATGTCCAACTCGCTGACGGGCCTTTCCCTGTTCTCAAAGGCCTCCGCCCGATCGACCGACCCGGTATCCGTCGTATCCGTCGTGCTTGTCGCGTCCGTCTGACCTGTCTCAACGCTCATATTGCGGTGCAACCTCTCCCAACCATCTGTACAACCGCTCAGAGTTATACGCCACCTTTATGACGAGACGCAATACCCCGTTCACCATTTGCGGCGTGTCCGCCGCCCGTCGCGCGAATATCCGCGGACACGGGTGGGGCGGCTACACGAAATCACCCCATGTCAGGGCAGCTGTTCGCTGGGGCAGGACCGCAGCACGGAGAGCATAGCCCGTTTCTCCGCGGTGGTGACGCTCAGCTCGTACTTGGCCTTCACACCGATCTGGCGGGCCACGTAGTCGCAGCGGAAGGCGCCGTTCGTGGGCAGCCAGTACGCGGCCGACGACGACCCCTTTCCCTGGTTGGCCGTGCCATCCACGGCGAGCAGGTTGTACATGTCATTGCCGTACCGGTACCGCTTGGCGCTGTCCCACATACTGGCACCGGACTGCCAGGCGTTCTCCAACGCCACCACATGGTCGATCTGCACGGCGCTGCTGGTTTTCTGCCCGCGTACGAAGTGAATGGTCTCGCCGGTGTACGGGTCGTCGAGCACGCCGGTTTTCACCGTGCATCCGCCCGCATGGGTATAGGTCACATCCGTCATGTCGCGGGCGAGCACATCGTCGCGCGCGTCGCAGCCGTTGCCGTCATCATCAGTTTTGCGATAACCGAACAGATCGCGGTCGTAGCCGGTCGTGACCGGGCTGTCATTGACCGTCAGCCGGTTCAGCGCGTCCGCGGCCGGGCCGCTCGCCGCGTACTCGCCGGTCAGTTTGCCGACGTCCGGGCTGACTTTGGGCAGTCCGATGCCGACGCTGATGCCGATCACCACCGCGATGACCAGCAGGATCAGCACGCGCTCCAGCGGGCTGCTCGCATTGAACCGACGCTTGCGGAAATGGGCACGGCCTCCCGAGGAATAGCGGGAATAGCCGGCGTTCCGGGAGGAGCCACTCCTCCCGGAACGCCCGGAATATCCGCGTCTGCTCATGATCGATCTCTCGCGTGCGTGCCCTGCACCGCGATCACGCGTACGAGAAGGTCATCGGGTCGTGCCCGGCGCGGGTCGGACCGTCGAGCGCGTCGATGGCGGCATGCTCCTCCAGCGTGAGCGCGAAGCCGAACAGATCGAGGTTTTCCCGCTGGCGCTCGGCATGCACGGACTTGGGGATGATGATCGTGCCGTTCTCGATGTGCCAGCGCAGGATCACCTGTGCCGGCGTCACCTGATGCGTGGCGGCGATGCGCTCGATCGTGCCGTCGCCGGCCTTCAGATCGGCGCCGCGGGCCATCGGCGAATACGCTTCGACGGCGATGCCGTGTTCCTTGCAGAACGCGACGACCTCGCGCTGCTGCCATGTGGGGTGCAGCTCGATCTGGTCCACGGCCGGCCATTCGCCGGTTTCGTCATGCAGACGCTCCAGATGCTCGGGCAGGAAGTTGCACACGCCGAGAGTCTTGACCCGCCCCTCGTCGCGCAGCTTGACGAAGGCCTTCCAAGTCTCGCCGCTGCGCCAGTCGAACGGGGTCGGCCAATGCAGCATGTACATGTCCACGTAGTCGACCTGCAGCAGACCGGCCTGGCGGTCGAAGGCCTTGAGCGCGGAATCGTAGCCCTGCTCGGAATCCCGCAGTTTGGTCGTCACCCACAGGGATGCGCGCCGCTCCCCCGTGTTGTAGCCGGTCGCGGTGAGGGCGCGGCCGATGCCTCCCTCGTTGTTGTAGCCGGCGGCGCCGTCGATGTGGCGATAGCCGGAGGCGAGCGCCGACTCGACGACCGGAGCCACGGCATCGTCATCGATGCGCAGCAGTCCGAGGCCGATCTGAGGAATTGCATTGCCATCATTCAGGGCGATATTCGGAACGCTGTCCGCGGCAGCCGCAATGACAAGATCACTGGTTTCCGTCATAACAAAACCTCCTGGAAACTTTTTCTTCTCCTCAACACACAATAACACTCAACGCGTCCCTACTTGGCCCGAAAATCGCGGCGCGCAAGGGGATTGTGCGGTGGGGGGACGAATCGGACGGATCGGTCATACATGGGACTTACAACGGCGTCGCACCACAACCGCGTCAAAATCGCATGAAAGGGCGCCACATCGGGCAGCATGCATGACGTTTTTGCATGCAAAAGTCGAGTTGTCGGTGCGAGGACAAGTAGTGAAACCGGTTGCCACCCAATTTTTCGGCTTATTTTGGCCCTATTTCGACCCGATTTCGGCATCCACGCACCGACAACTCGCAGTCAGCGCGTACTGGACCGGGCTATGACGCGAGATTCGGTCATCAGCAGCTCGGGTTCCACGGTTTCCCCGCCGATCCGGCGCAGAATGCGCTCGACCGCGGTCGGCGCGGTCCATTCCAACCTCGAGTCCATCGTGGTCAGCGGGATCTGCAGATAGGCGGACTCCTCGATGTTGTCGAAGCCGATCACCTGCACCTGCCCCGGCACGTCAAAACCGTGTGTGCGCAAGGCGACCAGCGATCCGATCGCCAGCTGGTCGTTGAGCGCCACCACGCCGTCGAAGGGCACCCCCTGATCCAGCAACCGCTGCGTCACGGACGCCCCCGAGCCGATCGTCCAGTCCTGATCGGTGTTGCCGACCAGCCGGGGATCCAACGCGATCCCCCGGCGCCGGCACTCCTCGATGATGCCGCGCAGGCGCAGCTGCGCGTTGCCTTCCACCGCATGCAGCAACGCGTCCTCGTCGTACGCACCGCGGGCTCCGACCACGGCGAGCGCTGTGGAGCCATGGTCGAGCAGATAGCCGGCCGCGTTCGCGGCGGCCGACACGTCATCCGGGGTCACATGGTCGGCGACGCCCCATGTGGTGCGCGCGCCGACCACCACCAGGGGAAAATCCACGTCCAGATCCTCGGGGGTGATGTCCTCGACCTCGCTCATCGACAGGATCATGCCATCGGACACCGTGGAGTTGAAGTTCTCGAGAATGTCGCGAGCCCCCTTCGCGGACCCTTCCGCGTAGGTGGTGACGTAGACGGAATATCCGCGCTGACGGGCCGCGTCGATGGTACGGTTGGCCAGCTCGGCCAGATACGGCGGGGTGAGCGAGGGGACGGCGAGCGTGATGAACCCGGTGTGGTCGCGGTTCAGATTGCGCGCGGCGATGTTCACGCGGTATCCGGTCCGCTGGATCACCGCCTCGACCTTGGCCCGCGTTTGCTCGGTCATGCGGCCGTTGCCGTTGATCACGTTCGAGGCGGTTTTCAGGGACACGCCGGCCGCCTGCGCCACGTCGCGCAGCGTGACGCGCTTTTTGCTCGCCTTGGTATCGCCCACGGCACGCTCCTTCGACATTTCACCAACCGTTTTCGCCGCTGAGGGGACAGAGCATCATCATACCCTGAGCCTCGCCGACGGCTCATCCGCGGTTACGAATGGAATGCGTGCGGGATCCTGTTGGGGTGACAGCTCCTTTTTGGCTCCCCCTCCGGAGGGGAGCCGGACGTCCATTAGATCGCGGCCAGCTCGCCCTGCAATTATCGACGGACTTGCGGCTGGGCGCTAGTGAGCGGTTTTGGTGATGAGGATGCCGTTGGGGCGCAGGGCGTATGCCGGCGATCCCGATTCCGCGGCGTCACAGCGGTAGGCGACGACCATCTCACCCGCCACGGCCGGCACCGACACGGTTTGACCGGAGCGGTTGATGACGAAATCGAAATCGGCGGTATCGGTGCTGCGGCGGGTGCGGATCAGGCTGGCGTCCGTGTGGCTCTCGCTTTCCAGTCCGACCAGCGCTGCCGACGCATCCGCGCTCTGCCGTTCCGCCGGTAGCGCGCCGGAGAACTCGTCACGCAGGAACCGCGCGATATCGGCGCGGTCCAGATCGCATCCGATGTAATACGCCTCGCCCTCGCCGTACGGATGACGCACGATCGCGGGAACGCCGTCCAGCTCCCACGCGGCGGCGTCCGTGCCCTCATAGGTGGCGAGCACGGTCGCGTCCGGCGCAACCGATGTGACGACATTCGCCCATAGACGGCTGACGGAGCCGTTGGACAGCGTGACCGTCCCGGGATCGCCGAGACCGGCGCCATCCGCAGCGGTACTCGCGCCGTCGTCCGCACCGCTCAGGATGTTGAATTCCTCGCCGCGCACGCCGAGCATGTCGCGCAGCATGCCCGGGTACCCGCCCAAGGCCACGTGCGTGTGCTCGTCGGCGATGCCGGTGGCGTACCCCACGATCACGCGGCCGCCCGACCGCGCAAACGCCCTGACGCGCCCGGCGTCGGACTCGGACAGAATGAACATGGTCGGCAGCACGACGGTGTCGTAGTCCGACCAATCGGCGCGCAGCGGCACCACGTCAGCTCGCGCGGACGCGTCGAGGAACGCGCGGTACCAGTCGCGCACGTCGTGCCAGTGGCTCAGCTTCATGCTCGGCAACGTCTCGCTGCGGGTCATCCACTCGCAGTCGGCGTCGAATAGGATGGCGGTGCGCGAGGGACGCAACGCGGCCCCCTGCAGCCCGGCTGCGGACAGACGGCGCAGCAGGCCGCCCAGCTCGCAGGTCTCGCGGAAGACCTTCGAATCCTCCCCCGCATGCGGCAACATCGCGGAGTGGAAGCATTCGGCACCGGATCGCGACTGCCGCCACTGGAAGAAATTGATCGCATCGGCGCCCAACGCCACATGGGCGAGGGCGTCGCGCACGAGTTCGCCGCCGCGCTTGCGCGAGTTGAGAGGCTTCCACTGCACCGCCGAGGTGGAATGCTCCATCAGATACCACGGCTTGCCCAGCGCCAGACCGTTCATCAGCGCGTCGGAGCAGGCCAGCTCGTCGAGATGCGACTCGCCCTCATGGAAGTAGTGGTCGTTGGAGACGAAATCCACGTCGTCGCTCCAGTCGGCGTAGTCCATCGTGCACTGATCGGTGGAGACCATGAAGTTCGTGGTGATCGGCTTATCCGGGCAGATCTCGGTGATCGCGTCGCGTTCGGCCTTGTAGAACTCCTTGAGGCATTCGGAGCCGAAACGCTCTAAATCGAGCTGCTGCGACGGGTTGACCATCGCGTCGCCGCCCATATGGCGCGGGATGATCACCTGGTCGAAGCTGGTGACCGCCTGCGACCAGAAGGCGGTGCCCCACGCCTCGTTGAGCGCGCCTACCGTGCCGTACTCCCGTTCGCACCAGCGCCGGAACGCGCGCAGAGTGTTGTCCGAGTAGTCGTACCGGTTGTTCCAGCCGTACTCGTTGCCGACATGCCACGCGGTGACGGCCGGGCTGTCGCCGTACCGCTCGGCGAGGCGGCGGCACATCTCCAGCGCGTAGTCCTTGAACACGGGGCTGGTCGGGCTCCACGACTGGCGCGAACCGGGGTTGATCGTATGGCCGTACCGGTCGATCGGCAACACCTCAGGATGCGCCGGATACAGCCACAGGGGCGCGGCCGCGGTCGCGGAGGCGAGATCGACGGCGATGCCGGCCGCGCCGAGCTTGCCGATGATGCGGTCCAGCCAGTCGAAGTCCCATTCGTCCTCGGCCGGCTGGATCCTGTCCCAGCTGAAGATCGCCAGGGCGACCGTGTTGACGCCGGCCTTGGTCATCAGGCGAATGTCGTCGTCCCAGACGGATTCGGGCCATTGATCAGGGTTGTAGTCGCCGCCGTAGGCGATGCCGTGCCCATCCGGCGCCAGCAGGGCAGGCCACCGGAAGGGTCTGCGCGCCGCGTCGGCGGCCCGACCGAGCGCTTTGGTCTGTGACAACGACATGGGATACTCCTTGTGATATATGATGGCATCTATTTTGCTGCGCATCTCCGACGCCGTAGAGTCCTGCAGCGTAGAAAACGTCCGAGAACCGGATTGTTACCCAACCGGTTTCTACGCTGAACGAGCTTCCCGCGTAAAAAGTGTCCGAGAAGCGAGTTGTTACCCAAACGTTCTCTACGCCAAACAGCCTTTCACCGTAGAAAATGTCCGAGAACTAAGTTGTTACCCAACCGGTTTCTACGCCAGATAACCTCTCCGCGTAGAAAATGTCCGAGAACCAACCTGTTACCCAACCATTCTCTACGCTGACGGGGCTCCCAGCGTAGAAACCGTCCGAGAAGCAGGGTGTCGCCCAACCTCTCTCTACGCCGGTGGCGTCCCGGCGGTTATTCCTTGACGGCGCCGGTGGCCAGGCCGGACTACCAGTACTTCTGCAGGCACAGGAACGCGATCTCCAACGGTGATGATCGTGATCAACGAACCCGTGATCACCAGGTTCTGGACCGCCTGGCCACCGGCGGTGGACGCCTGGTCCTTCCACTGGTTCAAGCCGATCGTCAGCGGGTACCAATTGGAATCCTTGAGCATGATGAGTGGCAGGAAGTAGTTGTTCCACGTCGCCACGATCGCGAACAGGGCCGTTGTCACGATACCCGGCGCCAGCAGCGGCAGCGAGATCTGGAAGAAGGTGCGGAACTCGCCGGCGCCGTCCACGCGGGCGGCTTCCAGCAGCTCGTCGGGCACGGCCTGGTCGGAGAAGATCCACATCAGATACAGGCCGAAGGTCGACACCAGCGAGGGGATGATCATCGACCACGGCGTGTTCGTCAGGTTCAGCTTGGCGAACAGCAGGAACTGCGGAACCGCCAACGCGATGCCGGGCACCGAAATCGCGCCGATGATGATCGCGAAGCACAGTTTGCGCCCGGGAAGCGGAACTTGGCCAGCGCATAGCCGCCCATGATCGCCAGCAGGGTGGCTCCACCGGCGCCGGCCACCACGTAGAGGATCGTGTTGATGAACCAGCGGCCGAAGATCCCGCCCTGATAGGTGAACACGGTGACCAGATTGTCCCACAGGGCGAAGGTCTTGCCGAAACCGAGTCCGAAGGTCGAGGTGAAGTCGGCCTGCGTCTTGGTGGCGTTGATCAGCAGGTAAACGAACGGGAACAGGCAGTAGACCGCGAAGATCGCGCACACCACGGTCATCACGATGGACCGGGTCGGGTTCGCCGGATTGGAGAATCCGGTCTTCGCCGCACGTTTGCGCTCGGCCTTCTCGTCGGCGGCGATGCGCTTCTGGCGTTCCTTTTCGGCCTGCTTCGCGGCCTTTTCACGCGCCTTGAGATCGACGGCGTCGGTTGCGGTATGGGAAGTCGTTACGGCACTCACTTCATCTGCTCCTTCATGCTGCGCAGCTGGACGACGTAGGCGATCACCATGGTGATCACGGCCATCACGATCGCCAACGCCGCCGCGTAATTCGACTGGTTGCCGGTGAAACTCAGGTTGTATGCGTACATGTTCGGGGTGTAGTACGTCGTGATCGCGTTGCCCGGCACCATGTTCTGCAGAATCGAAGGCTCGTTGAACAACTGGAACGAACCGATGATCGAGAAGATCACCGTGATCGCCAAGCTGCCCTTGAGTTCCGGCAGTTTGATGCGCTTGACGATCTGCCACTCCGACGCGCCGTCAATGCTCGCGGCCTCGTACAGGGAATGCGGGATCGTCGACAGGGAGGAATAGAAGATCAGCATGTTGTAGCCCGTGAACTCCCATGTGTTGATATTGCCGATCGACACCAGCAGCACGCTCGGGTCCAGCACGTCGATATGCGTGCCCAGCAGGTCGTTGAGCGAGCCGACCAATCCGTATTTCGCGCCGTACACGAAGCCCCAGATCATCGTCGAGACCACGGCGGGCACCGCATACGGCAAAAACGTGCCGATACGGAAGAACTTCGTGCCGTGCAGCTTCATGGAATCCAAGGCCAACGCCATCGCCGCGGCCAGGAACAGCATGATCGGCACCTGCACCACCGTGAAGGCCGCGACGCGCCCGACCGAGCTCCAGAACTGCCCGTCGCCGAAGAGGCGCAGATAGTTCGCGAATCCGACGAACTGGTTGCCGCCGATCATCTTCTTCTGGAAGAAGCTGATGTAGATGGCGTAGACGATCGGGATGATGAACACGAAGACGAACACCACCGCGAACGGCCACATGAACTTCCAGCCGCGCCAGTCGGCTTTGTGCTTGTTGATTCTGACCGTCGCCGAATGCTGGTTCGCCATCTCGGACTGCGTGCCCGGCGACGCCACGGCGGCAGCGGACACTGTTGGTTCAGACATGATCACTGCTTTCTTGCCGATGCTTGTGGATGATTGGGAGCCGCCGAGCCCGGGCATGGCAGGAGCGGGGATACCGGGGCATCCCCGCTCCTACTGGGTTGCTGGCTGCGGCAAGGGACCTCGGCGGAAGGCCGAGGATTACCTGTTACTTGAGCGTGACAGTGTAGCCCTGCTGCTCGCCCTGATCGGCCAGTTTCTTGGCGTAGTTCTCGATGGCCTTTTCGAGGGTGATCTCCTTGGTGTAGGCCTTGGACACCTCATCGCCGTACGCGGTCTGCGCGAAGGGGTTGTACGGCAGGTACTGGAACTTCTCGGTGGGACGCTGGGCGGCCTCGGCGAGGATCTTGTTCACGTTCTGGCCGCCGAAGTAGTCGTTGGTCTTCTTGTTGGCCTCGGTGGTCGGATCGGTGAAGGAATCGGAATTCAGGATCGACTTGAGGGCCGAGAACGCACCGGTGTCGGCGGACAGCTGCGCGCCGTCGCCGTGGGTGACGAACTCGATCCACTTCCAGGCGGCATCCTGGTTCTTGCTCTGCTTGGTGATGGTCCATGCGGAACCGCCGTCCTCGGCGGACACCTCATCGCCCTCGTTCCACTGCGGCAGCATGGCCACGCGCCAGTTGCCGGCCTGGTCCGGAGCACCGGTCATCAGGTTGATCGGCATCCACGCACCGATGGTCAGCGAGGCGAGGGTGCCGTCATTGAGCTCGCGGTTCCAGTCATCGGACCAGTTCTGGGTCTTGGTGTCGATCAGATCCTCGTCGATGAGCTTCTGCACGAACTTGATGTAGCGCTGCATGCCCTCATCCTTCATATTGATGGTGATCTTCTCGCCATCGACGGTCCACGGCTTGGCGCCGGCCTGCCAGATCTGCGCGGTGAAGGGCTGGTAGTCGCTCGACGTACCGGCGATGTTGGTGATGTAGGATCCGGTGGCACGGATCTTTTTGGCCGCCTCGTAATAGTCGTCCCAGGTCTTGATGGACTCGCCGTCGACGCCGGCCTTGTCGAACACCGCCTTGTTGTAGAAGAACATCTCGGGGCCCGCGTCGATCGGCAGTGCATACGGCTTGCCGTTGTACTACAGCTTGTTCCACGGGCCGGCAGTGAAGTCGTCGGAGAGATCATCGGCGCCATACGCGCTCAGATCGATCACATCACCGGTGACGGCGAACTGGGTGACGGTCGGATCCTCGAGCATCACGGCGTCGGGAGCGCCGTTGCCGGCCGCGATCGCATTGGTCAGCGCGGTGGATGTCTTCTCGGCGGTGCGGTGTTGTTGAACTTGACCTTGATCCCGGGATTGGCCTTCTCGAAAGCATCGACAAGCTGCTGCGTGGAATCGCCCGAGCCCCAGCCCCAGACGGTGATGTTGGCGTTCTCGGCATCGCCCTTATTGGCGCTGTTGTCGGCGTTGTCGCCGCTGCCGCTGCCGCAGGCCGCAAGCCCGACGAGCGTTGCTACGGCAGCCGTTGCCGCGATGACCTTCTTGGTGTTACGCATGTTGTCTCCTCCCGAGCCATCGGCGGGCTTGCTGCGCGCTACGGAAACCAACTGCGACATTGGGCGGGGTCCGTACCGCGACGCTCTCCTCTGACTGTTTGTTTTTGTTTTTTGGGGGTGTTTTCTTTGATACACCCGTGTACCAGCATGTCAAATCGGTGGGGACCACAACGCTCGGTCGCTTGAAAAAACGGGGAACACGCCGTGGATCGCCTGTCTTGGCCGAGGCCGCATCCAACGCCTCGATTACCGCCGGTCCGTACGGGCCGGTTCCGGCGACATACCGGCATGGTCTCGGAAGCAGCGCACCGACAACTCGGGGGTTTGAAGCACATTTATGCCTCAAACCCCCGAGTTGTCGGTGCGTGGATGGCGAGACGCACGCCATCCGCCCACATCCGGCACGCCTACATGCGCAGCACGCGATCGGCGATGCGCATGGTGGACGCGCGATGGGACACGAGCACGATGGCGGCATCGCGCTCGTCGGCCAACGCGTTGATCGACTGAAGGATCACGGCCTCGTTCAACGCGTCAAGACGACTGGTCGGTTCGTCGAACAGCACCAGATCCGCATTGCGCAGGAAGACGCGCGCCAAGCCGATTCGCTGGCGCTCTCCCTCGGATAGCCGGTCGCCAAGCTCCCCTACCTGCGTATCCAGGCCGTCCGGCAGCGTATCGATCAGATCCAGCACCGACGCCTTGCGGCACGCCTCGCGCAGCAGCGCATCGGCGTCGGAACCGGTCGCGGCGGCGGATTCCGCAGGCAGCGCGATCATCAGATTCTCGCGTATCGTGCCGTCGAACAGGGCGGTCTCCTGGCTCATCATCGTCTGCACGCGGCGGCGGTGATGCGCGTCGACGCCGGGCAGCGGCTCGCCGGAGAACAGCACGGCGCCGCGCTGCGGATCCCAGTAGCGCATCAGCAACTTCAGCACCGTGGACTTGCCGCGGCCGGACGGCCCCTGCACGCCGAGGATGCCGGAACGGGGCACGTCGAGCGTCAGGTCGCCCAACACCGGATCATCGTCCCCGTAGGCGAACGTCACATGGTCGAGCGCCATACCGCGGTATGGCGGCGCCGCGGTGCCGGTCTCCACGACGGCCGGATGCTCGTCCATCAGTGCGAACAAACGCCGCGCGGAGGCGAAGGTCTGCGTCAGGTTCGCCGGCAGCGCGCTCAACGCCAGCGTCGGACCGAACGAACTGGCGATCAGCACCACGCCAGTCACCAATGCGGGAATGTCGGACGGCGAAACGACCGCCAACGCCACAGCGAGCGCCTCCGACGCGATGGTCAGCGTCATGACCAGCACCGTGCCGATGCCGGCGAAGCCGCCGTTGACGCGGCTCAGACGCGCGTGTTCGGCCCACAGCGACTTGGTGCGCTCGACGATGACGCGCACCCGGTCCTCGCCGCGCCCGAACCCGATGATCTCCCCCAGACCGCGCATGTCGTCGAGCATCACGTCGTCGAGCTCGGAGGCCTGGCGGCGGATCGTCGGCCCGAGGTTCTGCACGCCGGTGGCGAAGAACCGCGGCACGACCACGCCGATGACCAGATGCGCGACGACCAGCAGTCCGGCGAGCGCCGGGCTCAGCGCCAGCAGCAGGCAGGCATACACCACGCTGGTGGTCACGGCGATCACGACCGGCGAGATGGTATGCGCGAAGAAGATCTCCAGCAGCTCCACATCGGTGGTGATCAGCGCGATCAGGTCGCCCTTGCCCTTGCCGGCCAGCTTCGCCGGGGCGAGCCGGCGCAGCGCGGCGAAGGACTTGGATCGGAAGAGCGCAAGCAGGCGGAAAGCGACGTTGTGGTTGAGATACTGTTCGACGTAGCGCATAAGGCCGCGCAGTATCGCGCATACGACCATCACGGTCACGGCCGGTGCGGCGCCCATGCCCCACACCGGACTGCCGGCCAGCGCGAACGCGGCCATCACGCCGAAGACCGGCAGGAACGTGGCGGCAAGATGGCCGATCGTGCCGGCGACGGACGCGGCGGTCATCAGGCCGGCGAGCGGCCTGGCCTCGCGCAGCAGCCGCGCGATGACGGCGGAGGTGGACGCGCCGGCCGCGACGGCGCCCTCATGCGGCGCGGAGACACCCGGATCATCGGACGGAGCGGCGGAATCGTCATGAGCGGCAGGATCAGCAGGTTTGGCAGGAGCGGCCGGGCCATCAGAGTCGGCGGAACCGTCGATCGGCGCCACGGCACTCGACGCGGCGCTCCCCTGCGCCCCGTCATCGGCCGAAGAGCGCCGCCCGACCCGTTCGATCGCGCTCTGCGCGCGGAACAGCCGCGCGTATGCGCCGTCGACACCGATGAGGCCGCCGTGCTTGCCGCTCTGCACGACCTCGCCATGGTCGAACACCACGACGATGTCGGCGTCGACGGCATTGGCCATGCGATGGGTGATCATGATCACGGTCTTGCCGGCCGTGGCCAGCGCGCGGATCGAGGCGAGAATCAGCGATTCGCTCTCCACGTCGACGCTGCTGGTCGCCTCGTCGAACACGTATACCGCACTGTCGTGGAGCAGGGCCCGCGCGATCGCCAGCCGCTGGCGCTGCCCGCCGGACAGGTTCGTCGCCCCGGATTCGATGCGGGCGTCCAAGCCTTCGGACTGTTCGCGCACGAAATCGTCGATATGGGCCCGGCGCAGCGCCTCCCACAGGTCGTCGTCGCCGGCGTCCGGACGGGCCAGCAGCAGATTCTCGCGTATCGTGCCGGCGAACAGGTGGCTGCGCGCGCCGACCACGGTGACGGCGCGGGTGAGCGACGCCGCGGTCAGACCGCGCAATTCGTGGCGGCCGCGGGCGTCGAGCAGGGCGATCGATCCGGTGTATCCGACGAGCGTGCCGGCCAGCAGCGCGGCCGCGGTCGACTTGCCGGAACCGCTGACGCCGACGATGGCGGTCACTTGGCCGGGATTGGCCAGGAAGGTGATGTCCGATAACGCCGGAGCCGACGGGGCCGCGCTGCGGGAATCGGGCCGCGCGGAACCGCCGGATTTGCTGGACTTGTCGGAGCGCCCGGACGCATCGGCGCGGCGCTCATAGGCATATCCCACGCGTTCGAACGCGACCGCTGGCGCCCCGGCCGCAGTGTCGAGCTCCACGTCGCCGCGCTGCGGCTCCGGCGCGTCGAGCAACGCGAAGATCCGCTTGGTGGAGGTCATGCCGTTCATCGCGACGTGGAAATACGATCCGAGCTGGCGCAGCGGGATGAAGAAGTCGGCGGACAACAGCACGATCAGCACGACCCCGGCGAGGCCGAGCGGCACCGAATGGCCCGGCATCCACTGCAGACGGCCGGTCGCATACTGCCAGAGCGCGACGCCGATGCCGGCGGCCGTGCCGCCGTACGCGACCAGATCCATCGCGGAGAGCGAGCGCAGCTGGATCTGCAGCACGCGCATGGTCATGATGCGGAACCGTTCGGCCTTGTCATCCATGGCACGGGCCGCGCGCTCGTCGGCGTCGAAGATCTTCAGGGTCTCCAGCCCCTGCATGTCGTCGAGGAAGGTGGCGCCCATATCCGTGTAGGTGCCCCAGTATTTCTTGAACATGCGGGCGGCGCTCATCGCGACCATGCCGACGATGAGCACGATCAGCGGCGCGCAGACGAGCAGCGTCACGGCCGTCGGCATGTTGATCGGCGCGATGACGGCGAACAGGGTGATCGGCGCGAGAATCGCATAGAACAGCTGCGGCAGGAACAGCTCGAAGAAGGTCTGGACCTGTTCGATGCCCTCGCCCGCGGACTGCACCACGTCGGCGGTGGTGACGCGGGTGCCGTACGAGGGCCCGAACGCAAGCATCTTGCGGTAGAGCCGTTCGCGCAGGCCGAGTTTGACGCGTTCGGCCGCTTCGGTGCCGAGTCCGGCCGCGGCGCGGATCGTCAGGTACCGCACCAGCGCGCAGACGACGAATATGCCGGCGTACAGGGCCGCGCGCGTCGGGGTGATCACGGGTTCGGCGCCGCCGAGCAGCCCGGACAGCAGCGCCACCAGCGTGACCACGAATCCGATATTGGCCAGCAGCGACACCCACAACAGGGCGACCTTGCCGGCGATCAGCCCCCCGATGCCGGGTGCCACCGAAAACAGTCTCTTATCGAACATTCCAACCCCTACTGCATGCGCGCATCGTCTGCGCGCCTTGCGTTCCTCGTGTGCGTACCATGCGGCCGAGGCCGCGACCGTCTCAACCCTAACAACCGGCGCGCCGTTGCGCCAGAGGAACATCCGCGATAGTGGGCAACGCCACACCCCCGGCCGTGCGCCAGTGCACCCGTCTGCACGCCTGGCATTCCCGCTGACTTGCGGCCCCGAACAGGCACGAAACAGGCCGTATGCCAGCGGATGCGTCGACGTCTCGCCGACTTGCGGCCGCCGGCGGATATGGAACAGGCTGCATGCCAGCGGACTCATCGAGGGTCCGTTGGCATGCAGCCTGTGACGTAGGGGGTGGCAGCCGCGACCGGCGGCACCGGATCGGGGCTCGGCCGAGCCCGACTCAGCCGACTTAATCCGACTCAGTCCGGCTCAGCCAACCCAGTCCGGCGCAACCCGGCTCAGTTGCCCCGCTTCTGGGCGGTGACCAACGCTTCTGCGGCGGCCTTGGTGGCGATCGCGCGCTCCTTGGCACGGCGGGCGCGGGCCAGTTCGGCCTCGGCGGCGCGGATATCGGACTCGGCCTGCTTGAGGTCGGCAGTGGCGCGCACGACTTCGAGCTGGGCGTTGGACTGATCGGACTTCGGCTTCCACAGCTCGGCGATCTCCTCCAGCGTCTTGTCCTTCGTTTCGGGCACGAAGGTGACCACGCCAAGGAAGCACAGCAGGTTGGTGCCGGCGAACACGAGGAAGGCGCCCATGCCGCCGATCGAATCGATCATCACCGGGGTGAACTGGCCGATCGCCCAGTTGGTGGCCCACAGGAACACCGTGCAGATACCGGTCGCACGGCCACGCAGGTAGGTCGGGAACAGCTCCGGGATCATGATCCACGGGATCGGGCCCATCGAGAACGCGAACGCGGATGTGAAGCACATGACGAAGATCAGCATGAGCAGCTGGTAGTTGTTCGCGTAGGCGAAGCTGATGCCGAGCGCGAACAGCACCATGAGGCCGGAACCGACGGCCATCAGCTTCTTGCGGCCCGCGGTGTCGATCAGGTACATGCCCACGACGGTGAACACGAGCTCGATGCCGCCGACCATCGAGGAGGCGAGGAATTCGGTGTTGCCGCCAAAGCCCATGTCCTTGAACATGACCGGGCCGTAGTAGCTGATCGCGTTCATGCCGATCGCCTGGTTGAACACGGCCAAGAAGATGCCGATGAGCAGCGCCTTGCGCAGGCCCGGCTTGAACAGGTCGGAGAACTGGGCGTTGGCCTCGCGCTCCTCACGGACCTGGTTCTGGATCTCCTCGACGTCGTGGCGAGCCTTCTCGGTGCCGTTGATGCGCTCGAGCACCTTGAAGCCCTCTTCGACCTTGCCGTTCTGCACGAGGAATCGCGGCGATTCGGGGCTGAACCACAGCGCGGCGAAGAAGATGGCGGCCGGGATGGCGCCGATGCCGAGCATCCAGCGCCAGCCGATGTTAATGCCCCAGTCATGGTCGCCGGAGGAGGCGATGAAGTAGTTGATGACGTTGGTCAGGAAGATGCCGCTGATGGTGAGCAGCTGGTAGGCGCTGGTCAGCGCGCCGCGGATGTTGGTCGGCGCGGACTCGGTGATGTAGGTGACGGCGAGCGCCGCGGCCAGTCCGATGCCGATGCCGCCGATCACGCGGGCCAGGATCAGCGTGACCGGGCTGAACGTGAACGCCGACCACAGCGCGGCGGCGAAGAAGAAGGCCGCGCCGAACATGAGCAGCTTGCGGCGGCCGTACCGGTCGGACAGGAAGCCGGAGAAGCCGGCGCCGATCACGCCGCCGATCATGATGGACGAGATGACCAGGCCCTGCAGCGCCGGGGACAGGCCGTACTTGTCCTGCAGGAAGTCGATGGCGCCGGAGATGCTGACGGTGTCGTAGCCGTACAGCAGACCGGCGAGGCCGGCGCTCAGCGCCAGGCCGACGATATAGCGACCCGAGCCGCGCTTGTTATGGTCCTCGGTCTCGAGCACCACATCGGAATCACTCATGGCAATACCTTCGTACGATATGTGCGGCCAACGCCGCGTTGCTTTGGTTGTTGTGTTTTATTGTGTTGATCGCGCTTGGGGGAGCGCCGTCATAACCGTGTGGGCCACCTGCGGATTCCGGTCGTTCTCGGGAATCAAGTATCGCAGCTGTTAGCGCTAACGGTCAAGGCCAGAGCGATATATTAGGCACCGCCGTGGATCAATTCGCGCCTCCGCGTGTTGAATCGTTTACACGTAGGATTTGCAACGTTTTACCACATGCCGCAACCGCGCTTCGCCGCATGGCTGAGCCCTTCCGGGAACGCCACCCGCACCGCTCTCGGCCCGCCCCGTCTCCTCCTCGCGCGGCACCGTCCGTTTGTACGGCTCGACAAATGCGAACGCCGCGATTCGTACAAGAGCACAACGCGCCGCAACCTACGGTGCCGTAAGTTTATTGACGAAACAACAGAAAACGTCACCGAGACGCTCCGCGCGCGTCGCGAATCATCCAGACAACAACCAGACAGGGCCGCCCACGCGGGCATCCCCAGAAACGGAACACCGCACAGATATGCTGACCGAATACACCACTCCCGGAACCATTGTCGTCAACGATGACGAGACCCTGTACTCGCTGCTCACCGATCGCATCGAGCGCGCCGGCGAGGACACGATCATCGCCGCGCGCAAGCTCGGCCCGGGCCGCTGGGACGACATCACCACCGGGGAATTCCACAAACTCGTGCTCGCCGCAGCCAAGGGCCTGATCGCGTTCGGCATCGGCAAGGGCGACGCCGTCACGCTGTTCTCCTCGACCCGGTACGAATGGGGCGTGCTCGATTTCGCGCTGTCCGCGATCGGCGCGGTGAACGTGCCGATCTACGACACGGATTCCGCGGCCCAGGCCGAACGCATCCTCAACGATTCGGAGGTCAGGCTGGCCATCGCGGACGACCGCGAGCGCTTCGACCGGCTCGACTCGGTCAAGGACCATTGCCCGGCGCTCAGGCAGATCCTCATGATGGACGGCAACGCGCTCGGCGCGCTGCAGGGCTTCGGCGTCACCGTATCCGACGAGGAACTGCAGGCGCGCATCGATGCGGTGCGCGCCGACGATCTGGCGACCATCGTGTACACGTCCGGTTCGACCGGCGCGCCGAAAGGAGTCGAGCTCACGCACCGCAACTTCCTGTGGATCGTGCGCGCCGGCTATGGCGCGCTGCCGGAGATGCTGTGTGAGGGCGAGCCGCGCCTGCTGCTGTTCCTGCCGCTCGCGCACTGCTTCGCCCGCTACATCCAGTACTGCTCGATCGGCTCCGACAACGGCGTGATCGGCTACCTGCCCGACACCAAGTCGCTGCTGCCCGACCTGCGCTCGTTCAAGCCGACGTATCTGCTGGGCGTGCCGCGCGTGTTCGAAAAGGTGTACAACGCCGCATCGCGCAAGGCGGGAACCGGCTTCAAGGGGCGCATGTTCGCCCGCGCCGTGGCGGCGGCGCGCCAGTGGTCGCGCGACGAGCAGAACGGCGTGGCGCACTCCCCCAAGCAGCTCGCGGAACGCGCGACCTTCGAGACGCTGGTGTACCGCACGGTGCGCGGCGCGCTCGGCCCGAACATCAAGTACGTGGCGTGCGGCGGCGCGCCGCTGGCCGAGGATCTCGCGCACTTCTACGCCGGCATCGGCCTGCCGATGATCCAGGGCTACGGCATGACCGAAACCGCCGCGCCGTTCACCGTCACCCGCATCCACGACAACAGGATCGGCACCGTCGGCCAGCCCGCGCCGGGCGGCTCGATCCGCATCGCCGACGACGGCGAGGTGCAGGTGCACGGCGACAACGTGTTCGTCGGCTACCACAACCTGCCCGAAAAGACCGCCGAGGCCTTCACCCCCGACGGATGGCTGAAGACCGGCGATCTGGGCTCGATCGACGACGACGGGCGACTGACGATCACCGGGCGCAAGAAGGACATCATCATCACAGCCGGCGGCAAGAACGTCTCCCCGATCCCGCTGGAGCAGGAGATCGCCGAATGCCCGATCGTCGAGCATGCCGTGGTGGTCGGCGACGGGCGCCCGTTCATCGGCGCGCTGGTGACGCTGGATCCCGAAGGGCTGGCCGCCTGGCTGCCGACCAAGGGGTTCTCCGCCGACATGCCGCTTGCGGACGCGGCGGCGCTGCCCGATGTGCGCGCGGAGATCCAGACGTACGTCGATCGCGCGAACGCGACCGTGTCGCGCGCCGAATCGGTGCGCAAGTTCGCCGTTCTGCCCGAGCGTTTCACGCAGGGCAACGCGTGCCTGACCCCGTCGCTGAAGGTCGTGCGCCCCGCCGTCAACCGCGTTTTCGCCGATGTGATCGACAAGCAGATCTATTCCGGCAAGAAGTGATGGCGGGCGGCCGGTGCTTGGCGACGAGCGATTGGCGGCTGGCTCCTATCGACGTGCGTTTCGCCGGGACATATTCGCCGCGAAACAGACCGCCTCTGTGCCCGCCGCCGTCCCGCTGAACCTAGCCGGTCCGGATCGGGAGAGTGATACCGGCCGGCGGGAACCATCATCCGTAATGGATTGAATCGGGTCACGGCAGCGGCGAGAGGTTGATGCCGTTGAAAGGCGGTAATCTCTTGCCAGACGGCACTTGGGAGAGAGGTTGATGCTACCCGGCGGTATGACCGGCCCGCCGGCAAAATCATCGAGCCAATTCCGCCGCTGGGTAGCATGAATCTCTCGGTGAGAAGTACCTGCGCGAGAGAATCCCGCCACCCAGTGGCGCATACCGCTTACCAACCAGCCCCACCGAGAGACCCCAGCCACCGGGCGGTATGAACCTCTCGGAGAATGACACCTGCGCGAGCGAATCCCGCCACCCAGCGGCACACACCGCTCACTAGCCAGCTTCACCGAGAGGCCCCTGCCAACGGATGGCAAGGATCTCTCAATAAGCAGCTTTCAGAGAGAAATCCTCTCCGCTCTGTGGCACGAACCTCTCGTAAGGGCCTGTGCGAGAGAGTTCCGCGTCGCATGATGGAGAATCCGGCTCGCAACTCCCCTGCCAATCGAGAACTCCTCTCCACAAAGTGGAAGATCCGGCTCGGCGCACAAGAGCAAGCGAGCGATTCCCGCCACACACTGGCTCGTTTGGCTCGCCGAACGACACTTCATCCAGGCAAACCTGTGACAGGCGATCCCCAGGCACAGGGTCCCTCACTCACTCGGGCGGACATACAGCACCTCGTCGTATTGGCGGATCGAGTCATCGTTGCGCACGAGGCCTTCGGCGGATGGCTGATGCCTGAGCACCAGCGTCGTGCAAGGCGTATTCGCATCGGCCGCATACAAGCCGCAGGCCACCGCATCCGATTCCGTCTGCTCGATGCCGCGCGAGAATCGCTTGTCCGTGGTGATCAGAGCACCACGCTCCCACCACCATTCGCGGATCTGCCCCTTGCCGTCGTAATGGATCGTCGCGCCACGGCCTTCGTCGCCATCGATCTGCGGCGTACGCTCCGCCCATGTCGCATCGACATACGGGTCGTACCACAGAACGCGCACCGCCGTCACACGCTGGTTGGACTGCGTGTACAGACGCACCACGGATTCACGCCCCGACCGCGCATCGGCGACGAACTTCTCGATCGCGGAGTTGGGCTCGCCGTCGACATACCACGGAAAATCCCTGACCCCGACGGTACGCCAGCCCTCCACAACATCGCCGTTGTTCACGTATCCCTTGCTCTCCAGCTCCGCCACGCTCACACTCGGATCGAGCGCGAACAGCTCGTTTTCGATCTTCTGCGCCGTGATCGACGAGGCCGACTGCCAGATGAACGCGCCGGTCACGAATACGGCGAATACGAGAAACGCCGCGAGCAGACGCCACCACATCGGCATAGGGCCCCGTTCGCGCATGGCCCGTCCGAAACGAGCGAGACGGCGACCCAGCCGTCCGGAATGGTCGAATCGACCACGGCCGGACAAGCGAGCCACTCCTGCCGGCTGGGTTCCGCCGCCGCCCTCGCCAGCGGCGGATCGTCCGATCTTGCCGATTCCTTTGCCCGACATGGTCATCACCTCCAGCATCCTTGCCGCATCATACCGACTCCGGCGTCGTTCCCTGATGATTCCAGCGTACGGCGGGCGGCCCGCACGTGGGCAATGCGCGACATGCGGCGCATGACATGAGATGATAACGCCGGCGCCGCACGGCATACACTTGGGGATCATGGAGAAGAGCACGCAACGGATCCGCGTGGCCATCGTCGACAACGACCGCATGGCGCTGATGGCGCTGTCGTCGCTGATGACGCGCGAAGGATTCGCCGTCATCTGGACCGTCCAGCTGGGCGCGGCCGCGATCCAACGCTGCATACCGGCGCAGGATCGGCCGGACGCACTGCTGGTCGACATGGCATTGTCCGACATGACCGGCATCGACGTGTGCCGATCCGTGCATAAATGGGCTCCGCGACTGGCGATGATCGGCGTGACCGCCTATGACCCGGACGTGTACCGCGCCGAGGCGCTGGCCGCCGGCGCGATCACCGTGATCAGCAAGGACCGCATCGCCGATATGGCGCAGGAAATCCGCACGGCCGCAAAGGGGCGGGACGGCATACGGCCCGTCGCCGCCGAGACGCAGCCGCGCACCGGTACCATTTCCGATACGAGCCTCGTCAATGCCGATTCGCCGGCCTATGGCAACGGACAGGATCCCGCCGGTCAAGTCGCCAGCGACGATCTTTCGGTGCCCCGGTCCTTCGCACTGTCCGCGCAGCAGACCGAAATCATGAGACGATATGCGGAAGGACGCTCCACCGATGAGATCGCCGCCGCGCTCGGCGTCTCCAAAGGGACGATCTTCGCGCAGGTGGCCCGAGTCAGGGACAAGCTGCACGCCCGCGACCGCAACGAAGCGGTGGCGTTGTGCCGGCGGTTCCTCAGGATGTAGCCATGTCCCGGATGCAGCAGACCTCACACGATATGAACGGGAACCGCGCAAGCGAACAACCGGAGAAGGCCCGGCAGGCGTCGCCGGCGAATCGATGGGCCGACACCGATAACCGCCGGTACGGCCGATCGCGCAGCACGAACGAACCTCACGATCCGCGCGATTCCGCCAAGCGACTGCTATCGGACGGGCGTACGCGAGTGCTGCTCGCCTGTTCCTCGCTGCCCGTGGCGATCGAGACCGCGTATCTGGTCTCGCAGGGCCGCGCCGACGACACCGGCATCATCTACGCGATGTTGTCGGTCTGCGCGTGCCTGCTGATGGCGATGATGCCACGCCTCGGCGGCTGGGCGATCGTGCTGATCTGGCTCGCGAGGTGCATCATCCCCGAAACCACCGCGTTCTCGATCCTGTTCTGTCTGCTGATGGCGATGACCGTGATGGCGTATGCGAACATCTGGCTGGCCATGGCCGCCTCCGTGGTGGCCGAAGCAGCCGCGGCGACGCGCATATGGCTGTACCCGTGGGATACGACGGTGATGGCGACCGTATGCGCCACCGCGGCGTTTCTCATGGTCGCGTTGTGGATCGGCTCGTCCATGAGCTGGCAGGAACGGCATGAACGCGAGCAGCGGGAACGCACCGAGCTGCTGCGCCGGCTCGGCAACGAGCAATTGGCGAATCAGCTGCATCACTCGGTGGCGAATGACCTGACGACGATTCTGCTGTTGGCCCGGCAACTGGGCGGCGACGACACGGACGACCCGGGCAACGGCCCCGCTGCCGCCCCGGATGGGAACGAAGGTGCCCCGCGGCATGACGACCGTCGGATTCGCGATCTGATCGAACAGACCGCCACCGAATCCCTGAGTAAGGTGCGGGCGCTGATCGCGACGCTGGACGCGCCGCAGCACGATGGCCAGATCGCACCGACAAGGAGCGGCGACGCTTCCGACGACGGACAAACTGTTTCACGAGACGTTTCACAACCGGTTTCACTGATTGTTTCACGCTGCGACCCGACCGGGCAGACACCGCGGGCCGCCTCGGCCTCCATCACCGCAAGCGAACTGCAGGATCTCGCCGCGGAATACGACCAGCGGATGCACGCCGCCGGGCTCAACGGCGAAACCATCGTCGGCGGCGAAACGACCTGCGCCTGCACGCCCGAGCGCAAGGCGGCGCTGTTGGACGTCCTGCACGAGATCGTGACCAATACGATGAAATACGCCGATCCGTCCAACGGATACTGCATCGCCATCACCGCGGAAACCGGGCTGGCCACGCTGTCGTCGTCGAATGCGATCGCCTCGTCCACACCGGGTGGAGACCACGGGCCCGATCGCGCGCTCAGCGGCGGAACCGGCCTGAAACGCTGCCGGGACATCGCCTCCGACCTGCACGGCGAATTCACCGTCACCGACGACGGCGCCAGTTGGACCTGCCTGCTCAAGCTCCCGCTGGCATAGAACATTCCTGCGATTCCACCCGCATTCCCCGCTTATTTGTCGCAATCGGTCATCTGAGGGGCAGAATGGAGGCCTTGCAGACGTCGTTCGGCGATGTGAGGGGTGGTTTGCGTATCAGAGCCGACCGGGATTGCGCCTTGTGACGAATATGCCGCGTAATGTCGTCAGCTTCTCCGTCTATTCCTACCCCTCAGATCCGTGAGTGACGTCTGCAGGGCCTCCATTCTGCCCCTCAGATGGCCGAATGCACCGAAACGAACCTGTCGCCTCAACACAAACGCCCTCGGCGTGGCATGGAATTTCATCACGAATCCATGCCACGCCGAGGGCGCATGTTATTCAACTGTCGACGCTGATTGACGCGTGCGGAGACCACCGTCCGAAGGCGAAGGCGTACGAAGGTACGTCGAGCCTGAGGAAAGGCGGTATACGCTCCGTCAATCAGTGCTGGTTGTTGAGACGGTGGTACATCTCGGACAGCTCCAGCTCCTTCTCGAACTGGCGGGCGGTGGTGTTCTCGTCGATGACGGCGAGCTCGACACCGGCGATGCGGGCGAAGTCCTCCCAAGCCTCACGACCGACGGAGGTGGTCATGCAGGTGTGGTGGGAGCCACCGGCGGTGATCCAGCACTCAACGGCGGTCTTCAGGCTCGGCTTCGGCTCCCAGACGGCGCGGGCGCACGGAAGCTCCTTAAGGGAGCCCTGCGGCTCAACGACGTCGACGACGTCCATGAGCAGGCGGAAGCGTTCGCGAACGTCGGACATGGAGACCACGACGGCGTCCTTGGTGGGCTTGCCGGAGAAGACCAGGCGGACCGGGTCGGCCTTGCCGCCGATGCCGAGCGGGTGGATCTCCAGCTTCGGCTTGGCGATGGTGCCGATGGACGGGGAGACCTCGAGCATGTGGGAGCCCATGTCGAGCTCGTCGCCCTCGGTGAAGTTGTAGGAGTAGTCCTCCATAAGGGAGGCGCCACCCTCAAGGCCGTAGCCCATGACGGCGCCGATGCGCACGAGGACGGCGGTCTTCCAGTCGCCTTCGGCGGAGAAGCCCCAGCCGTACTCGGACGGGAAGCGCTGCGGGCCGACGCCCGGCAGCTGCGGCAGGGCGCCGAGGTCCTCGAAGTTGTCGACGCCGGCGGTGCAGCCGTTGGCGCGCATCATGTTGACCATCGCGGCCTCTTCCTTGGCGGCGATGAACAGGGAGTCGTACTTGGCGTCCAGCAGGGCCGGGTCGACGTCGTACTTGGCCTTGTAGTCCTCGATAATGGCCTTGACCTGGTCGTCCTTGACGGCGTCGTACGCGGCGACGAGCTCGTTGACGGCCCAGGTGTTGATGGAGGCGCCGAACACGCGCTCGGCCTCGGTCTTGTCGCCCTCGGTGACGGCGACGTTGCGCATGTTGTCGCCCCAGCGCATGACCTTCATGTTGTTGGAGGCGTCCCAGCCGGCGCAGGCGCGGGCCCAGGTGCCGACCTTCTCGGCGACCTCGGGGTCGGTGTAGTGGCCGACGACGACCTTGCGCTTGATGCCGAGGCGGGAGACGATGTAACCGAACTCACGGTCGCCGTGGGCGGCCTGGTTCAGGTTCATGAAGTCCATGTCGATGGTCTCCCACGGGATCTCCTTGTGGTGCTGGGTGGCCAGCTGCAGCAGCGGCTTGGTCAGCACTTCGAGGCCGCGGATCCACATCTTGGCCGGGGAGAAGGTGTGGCACCAAGTGATGACGCCGATGACGTTCGGGTTGGCGGAGGCCTCGACCATGAACTGCTTGACGCCGTCGGAGGACTTCAGGGTGGGCTTCAACACGATCTTGGCCGGGATCTTGCCGGTGTTGTTCAGGTAGTCGACCATTTCGGCGGAGTGGATGGCGACCTGACGCAGGGCCTCCTCGCCGTACAGGTCCTGCGAACCGACGCCGAACCAGATTTCCTTGCCCTCGAAGGGGTTTTCCATAACCATGGGGTTACTTCCTTTACTTCTTTGTTTATAGGGTTTTCGGGTTAAGTTTTGTGTGCCGGCCGGAGGCTCCCCTCGTTGAGGGGGCTGTCACCGGTAGTGGGTGAGGGGCTTTCGTATTGCTCCCCTCAGTCGGCTTCGCCGCCAGCTCCCCTCATGGAGGGGAGCCAAAACACACACCACGCGCTGGCGGAGTCAGCGCTGATCTGGCGCGTGCGGCCTCTAGGCGCACCGAGGGAAGGCGTACGAAGGTACGCCTTCCGAGGAGCAACGACGAGGACACCCCGTTATTCCAGCGCTGGCGAAGTCAGCGCTGATTTGATGCGTGTGTCCGCAAGGCGCGGAAGGCGAAGGCGTACGAAGGTACGTCGAGCCTTCCGCAACGCGGCGGACACTCCATCAAATCAGTGCTGGCCGTAGACGTTCTGGTAGCGGTCGTTGAGCTTATCAATATCGGCCTGATCGATCTCGATGATGTCGCCAAGCTGACGGGCGGCCCACATCGTATGCGCGACCTCCTCGGTCATCGCCGCAGCCTTGACCGCGCCCTCGGCATCCTTGCCGATCGTGAACGGACCATGATTCTGCATCAGCACCGCCGGAGACTTCGGATACTTCTTCAACGTCTCGACGACACCCTCGCCGATCGCCTCCGAACCGATCAGACGGAACGGGCCAACCGGCACCGGGCCACCAAACTCGTCACCCATCATCGTCAGACCGCACGGAATGTTCTGACCCGTCGCAGCCCACGCGGTCGCATACGTGGAATGCGTGTGCACCACGCCGTACACGTCCGGCATGTTGCGGTAGATGTACGCGTGCGACGCGGTATCCGAGGACGGGGCCTCGGCGCCGTCGACCACATTGCCGTCCAGATCGCACACGACCATGGAGGACGGGGTCAGGTACTCATAGCGCAGGCCCGAGGGCTTGATCACCATCAGGTCGGCGGTGTGCAGGCGCTGCGACACGTTGCCCGCGGTCCACACGACCAGATTCCACTTGATCAACTGCTCGTGCAGGGCCGCCACGACCTCGCGCACCTGCTTGACCTCGGCACGGACCTCAGGACCGTAATCAGCCAAAGTTGCCATTATTGGTATTCCTTTCCACTTAATCGGAAGTGTTCACAATCGATTGCCTCTCCCGCCGTTCACGCGGCGGGAGCCAGACAGGACCTACTTGTCCTCGAGGTCGATGGCCTCGATGGCGGCATGCTCGATGGGCAGGCCCTTGGAGAAGCGCGCGAAGAAGTTCTCGAAGCCGACCACGTCGGAGGCGTCCGGCGTCTCCGTGGTGGACTGCGCGTCCTTGAACACGCAGCCGTCGAGGAAGTCGGCGAGGTTGGTGTGGTCCTCGTTGGTGTTCCACAGGTAGTCGGCGAGCACCGCCATGCCCCAGGCGCCGCCTTCGGCCGCGGTGGACATCACCTTGATCGGGGTGTTGAACGCGGCGGCCAGGATCTTCTGGGCCACCTTCGGGGTGGTGAAGATGCCGCCGTGTCCGACCAGCGAATCCACCTGCACATGCTCGTCCTTGGTCATCACGTCCATGCCGATCTTGACCGGCGAGAACGCGGAGAACAGCTGCGCGCGCATGAAGTTGCCGAGGGTCATGTTGGCCTCGGGGCTGCGGGCGAACAGCGGGCGGCCTTCGGGAAGCCCGGCCAGGAACTCGCCGGAGCGGAACGGGTAGTTGAGCAGGCCGCCGCAGTTGGAGTCCACGTCGTCGGCGATGGCCGCGCGGAACAGGGTGCCGTACAGCGTGCCGGCGTCGACCGGGCTGCCAAGCGCGGCCGCGAACTGGCCGAACAGGCCGACCCACGCGTTGAGGTCGGAGGTGAAGTTGTTCGCGTGGCTCATGCCCGCCAGATCGCCGGCCGGGGTGGTGACCAGATCGACTTCGGGGTGCAGGGCCTTGAGCTTGTGCTCCAGGACTACCATGGCGAAGATGGAGGTGCCGGCGGAGACGTTGCCGGTGCGCACGCGCACGGAGTTCGTGGCCACCATGCCGGTGCCGGCGTCGCCCTCGGGCGGGGCGAGCACGATGCCCGGCTGCAGGGTACCGCTCGGGTCGAGCAGCTTGGCGCCTTCGGCGGTCAGTTCGCCGGCCGGGGTGCCGGCGACCAGCGGCTCGGGCAGCAGGTTCTCCAGCTTCCACGGCTGGGCGGCGACTTCGGGCAGCGCGTCGAACTGCTCGATGAACGCGGTCTCGTAAGTGTGGGTGGTCGGATCGATCGGGAACATGCCGGAGGCATCGCCGACGCCGAGGACCTTCTTGCCAGTGAGCTTCCAGTGCACGTAGCCGGCCAGCGTGGTGAAGTACGCGACCTTGGAGACGTGCTCCTCCTTGTTGAGCACGGCCTGGTACAGGTGCGCGATGGACCAGCGCTCGGGGATGTTGTACTGGAACAGCTCGGAGAGCTTCTTGTGCGCCTCGGAGGTGTTGGTGTTCTGCCAGGTGCGGAACGGCACCAGCAGCTCGCCGGCCTCGTCGAAGGCCAGATAGCCGTGCATCATGGCGGAGAAGCCGATGTGGCCGATCTTGGTGAGCTTCTCGCCGTACGCGGTCTCCACGTCGTTCGCCATCGACGCGTAGGCGGTCTGCAGGCCGCCCCAGATCTCGTCGACGGAGTAGCTCCACAGCCCGTCCTCCAGATGGCTGGCCCAGCCGTAATCGCCGGAGGCGATGGTGGTGTAGGTGTCGTCGATCAGCACGGCCTTGATGCGCGTGGATCCGAATTCGATGCCAAGCGAGGTCTTGCCCGCGCGGATCTTCTCGGCGATCGTTGCGACCTGTTCGGCGTCATTGTGCGTTGTTGCCATTCGTTCGAGCTCCTTAACGTGGCCGGGTGGCCGCCGCCGCCCGTCATCTGCCCTTGAGCGTTCGCACCTGCCTCGTTGGAGGGTTGTTAGCGCTCACATTTACGTTCTCATTGTAGCGGGAACGGCAGGATTTCACAACTTCGCCGTGTCACATCTTCATAACCTTCATACCGCACGGCACGGCGGGCACGCCCGCGGATCGGGCCGTCAGCGGCGCGCCGACCGCCCGAGCGAGGAACGGGGAATCACCGTCGCGGGGATCAGCCCGACGCCGTGCGCCGCCGCCGGGAACGCCACCTCGTCGCCCTCCCCCAGCAGACGCAGCGTCTCGCGCATCGCGGCGATGCCAAGCTGCTCGAAGTTCGGCCGGACCGTGGACAGCGGCGGGAACATATTGTCCATCGCGGGCATGTCGTCGAAGCCGATCAGGCTCACGTCCTGCGGGATGCGCACGCCGTGCTCGTGCAGGGCCCGCGCGATGCCGACGGCCTGGCTGTCGTTGGCGGCCACCACAGCCGTCGGCAGCACGCCTCCGGCCCTCCCGATCGAGTCGAGCAGATGATTCATGCGGCCGTATGCCTCGCTCGAATCCCAGGTATCGCACCGCACCGTCACCGAGCTGATCGATTTGGCCATCGACAGCTTGACCCACGCGTCCAGACGCGTCGCCGAATCACGCCATTCCGACGGCCCGGCGAAATACAGGGCCCGCCGGTGCCCGTACTCCCCGAGCAGCCGCACCACCTCGTCCATCGCGCCCCACTGGTCGATGCCGACGAACGAGACCTTGCCGCGGTCGCGCTGGCGGATCATGCGCAGCCCTTCGCTGATGCTCAGCCCGCCGTGCGTGGACGTGACGAACACGCGCGGCTGGTTGATCTGCGTGCGGCAGGCGGCCTCGAACATCGCGTCGGTCGGGGTCAGGAAGATGAACGCATCGACGTTCTGCTCGTTGAAGGTGCCGCACAACTCCTCGAAATCGGACTGCGAGCACAGCGCCTCGTGCACCATCATCACCGACATGAACAGGCCGTGCGACCGCGCCACGGTCTCGATCGAGGAGATGGCGGAGATCGGGCCGAAGAACCGCAGCCCGCCGGCGATCAGCCCGATCGTGCGCGAACGGTGCGAGGCGAGCGCCCTGGCCGAGTTGCTGGGACGATAGTCGAGCTGCTTGATCGCCGCCTGGACCTTGGCCCGGGTCGCGGCGGAGACGTCGGGAGAGTCGTTGATCACGCGCGAGACGGTCTGATGGCTGACCCCCGCCAATTTGGCGACTTCGAACATCGACGGCCGCTTGCTGGTTCCTCGATTGCCGCCCATACGCCAAACCTCCCCGCATGATGCATTTTCGACTGGTGTTACGAGCTTACCGCGTCAGTCAGCACAACACGGTGAACGCTAACAATTTGCCGTGCCGAGCCGGATCTCAAGTCAGTTTCCAGCTCACCCGGTGCAGCGGGGTCGGCCCGAATTCGGCGATGGCCCCGCGGTGCGCGGCCGACCCGTACCCCTTGTTGCGCTCCCACTCATAGGGGGCGTACCTCGGGTCGCCCTGTGCCAGATCGACCATCATCCGGTCCCTGGTGACCTTGGCGATCACCGCCGCGGCGGCCACGGTGGCGCAGTGCCGGTCGCCCTTGACCTGCGTGACAATATGGGCCGGGACCGGCACCGCCGGCGCGTCGAAGGTGTTGAGCGCCTTGGTGATGTAGTCGTTGGGCCCGTCGAGGATGCCGGCGACGGTCACCGGCGCGTCCTTGTGCCCGGCCGCCGCTGCAGGCCGCGCCGTGCCGGGGCCGGCACCGGCACCGAGACCGACACCGACACCGAGCCCCAGCGTCCGTTCAAGATCGTCCAGCGCGCGCAGGGCGGCGACGCCGAGCGCATGGGAGATGCCCCACTCGTCGATCTCGCCGTTGCTGGCCTGCCCGACGGCGCTGGCCGCGCACCACGCCTGCAAGGGCTCGAATATCGCCTCGCGGCGATGCTCGGTCAGCATTTTCGAATCGGCGACCCCTTCCGGCACCGCCAATGAGGGCAGATCGGCCGACCACACCGCGGCCGCGCCGACCATGACGGGCCCGGCGAGCGCGCCGCGGCCGACCTCATCGAACCCGACGACGAGGTCGTATCCCCGCCCGGCCAACTCGCGCTCCATCCTCAATGTGGGTATTTCCTGTATCGACATCGACCATACGCCCCTTTCGGCAGTTCCTTCGCCGCGTATGCGGCCGCGCGTCCGCATGCGCGGCGCTTCGGGCGCGGCGCACGCTCAGTCGGACGCCGCGGAGCCGTCCGGCACGGCGTCGAACACATCATGATGGCCGCTGAGCCCGCTGATGCGGCTGAGCGGCCAATACCGGGCGATGGCGACGCCGACGATCCCGCCGACCGGCACAAGACCGTGCGAACCGTCGTCCTGATGGTACCGTGAATCGGAGGAATTGGAACGGTTGTCGCCCATCACGAACACATGGCCGGCGGTGACCTCCACGCGGAACGCGAACGAACTCGGATCGACCCCGGGCCGCAGATACGCGCGCTCGTCGATCGCGACGCCGTTGACCTTGACCGGCTGCCCGGCCCCCTCGCATTCGACCACGTCGCCCGGCAGGCCGATCAGCCGCTTGATCAGATAGTCGCCGCCGAACCTGCCACGCTCCTCGGGAGTCAGCCACTCCCCGGAATCCTTGAAGACGACGATGTCCCCGCGCTGCAGGTCGAAGAGGCGCGGCGTGAGCTTGCTGGTGATCACCTTGTCGCCCGGCTCGATGGTGTCGAGCATCGAACCGCTGGGAATGCTGTAGAAGCCGACGAACAGGATGCGGATGAGGATCACGATGACGATGGGGACTCCGCACCAGACCAACAGGTCGCGCCACCCGAAATCGGACGGTTCGGCGTCGCTGCTGGCGTGCTTCGGCCTGCGCCTGGGGTTCGCGTTCGCCGCCGGGCCGGCGGATCCCCCCTCGGGCCGCGGATTCGTCAACGGGGTGGGATCGATGGCGTGAACCGCCACCTGCAGGGTGTGTTCGTCCTCAGTCGACTGCATGTACAGCTCCTTGCCAGGCCGTCCCGCCCCCGATCCATGGGGTCACGGCGCGGCGCACCGTCGTTGCGCGTCTCATCATACCGAATGAATATGGAACAGCCCGGAAGCCGTTACGCTCCCGGGCTGAACTGTACGGTCTATGCGCACCATGACGCGCGATGGCGGCTCATGATGCGGCCGAGACTCACTTGGCGGAGTTGTCGCGACGCTCGACAATACGAGCGGCCTTGCCGCGCAGGGCGCGCAGGTAGTACAGCTTCGCGCGGCGCACGCGACCACGACGCACCAGCTTGATGGAGTCGATGGCCGGGGAGTGCAGCGGGAAGCGACGCTCGACACCAGTGCCGAAGCTGATCTTGCGGACCACGAAGGTCTCGCGCACACCGGCGCCGTGACGGGCGATGACCACACCAGTGAAGGTCTGGATACGGGAGTTGTTGCCTTCCTTGATCTTCACGTTCACGTCGACGGTGTCGCCGGGACGGAAGGCCGGGATCTCCTCGGCCGGCTTGAGGTGCTTGGCGTCAAATGCCTCAACAGCGTTAACCATTGTTGTTCCTTCAGTGCTGCCGCATATCAGCCCCAGGTTGGGGTCCGCCCATTCGCCGTTCATCCGCCGGCGATGGCGACCTGCTTGTATTCCTTCGGGTCTGCCCTCGGGATGCCTGTCAATCCGCCGAAAGTCGGGCCTGAGGCCGTTCGGACTGGACTCGCGGAGAGACCGGCTTATGCGGCGGCCCGTCTCTCGACACAGCGAAGCACAAGTCTATTGGCAGTGCTCGACAGCACGCCGCGCCCGCGCAGGCGGGGACGGCCGGTCGCCGACGGACCGGCCGCCGACCGATCACCGGCCACCAGCCGGCAGTCACCGGCCGGCCATCAGCCTAGCCACGGCGGCGCGGATGGCCGGCACGGCGGCCACCGGATCGACGATGGCCTGCACGGACCGTTCGATCGGGCACATGCCGTCGCCGGAACGGTTGAGGATCATGGGCACCAGCTGTTCGTACGAGGACGCGATGCCGTAAAGCTGCAGCATGGCGAGGCCCTCCTCGCTCATGATCCGCGCATAGACGGCCTCCACTCCGAGCCGGGCGTAGAGCAGCGCCGCGGCCTTGCCGACCACGCGGTCGGCGGCCGAGAATCCGGCGAGGCTCCGGCCGGACGACAGCCATTGCAGCAGCGGCCGCACGCCGTGGCCGCTGCCGTTCAGCGTCTCGTCGGACCGGCACGCCACGCAGCCGAACGCATCGTCGGCGAACAGCGCCGCCTTCGCACGCTCCAGATCATCCATGGAGGGCTCACTTGCGGGAACGCTCGACGGCAACCATGATCGCGGGGATCGCCAGCCACTGCAGCACCAGCCCCGGCAGGCCGACGGCGATGCTCGTCCAGATCGTGGCGACGCCGATCGCGGTGCGTCCCAGCACGGTCACGGCGACCACGATCGCCACGGCGCGCACGGCCCGCCCGGCGATCTGCGCGATCAGCACCTTGACCAGCCACGGCGCGCGGATCGCCTTCGGCAGCTCCACGCCGCGCAGCAGGCCGGCGAACAGGCCGTAGGAGGCCAGCTCGATCACCATGAACGGCACCATCGCGGCGCCGGGCATGCCGGTCATGGCGGCGCTCACCAGCGGACTGAGCGCCCCGGCGACAAGGCCGGCATAGGGGCCGGTCAGCAGGCCGACCAACAGCACCGGCATATGCATGGGCAACAGCATTTCGCCCAGCCCCGTGCCGACGCCGAACAGCGCGCCGGTCACATGGAAGATCTGCGGCAGCGCCACGGCCCCGGCCACCGCAAGGACCGCGGCGACCGACTGGACCGCTGCGGAAGGCAGGGCGTGGGCTGATGCGGTTGAAGACGATGACGACATGATGGCTCCTTTTCTTGAGACGACCCCCGGCACGGGCTCAGTCCAGGTCGATCAGGCGGTATTCCCGGCTGCCGACGCCCATTTCCACGGCGTGTTCGATGGTGTGGATGCCGTGGCGCGATTCGATGCGCTCGATCAGCGGCCCGTTGTTGTCGTGCGCGGTGTACACCATGTCGACGCACGCCTGGTCGACCGCCACCGGGTCCAGCGACCCGCAGATGCCGATGTCGGCCATCTGCGGCGCATGCGGGTTGCCGTCGCAATCGCAGTCCACCGACAGGTGGTTCATCACGTTGATGAACAGCATGTTGCCCTGCAGGGCGTTGAACACGGCGGTCGCCGCCTCGGCCATCGCCTCCAGGAACGCGTCCTGGTCGCCGGAGAAATGCTGGTCGAGCACCTCGTCCTGGCCGGAGTGGATCCGCTTCTTGCCCTCGGCCGAGGCGATGCCGATCGAGATGTTCTTCAGGGCGCCGCCGAATCCGCCCATCACATGCCCCTTGAAGTGCGACAGCACCGCGTAGTAGTCGTAGTTCGGGAAATGGGAGCCGACGATGTCGCCGGTGATGCGCCTGCCGCCCTCGACCGGCAGCACGATGCTGCCCTCCTCGTCCTGGATGTCCACATCGGCGATGTCGAGGAATCCATGGTCCTTGATCGTCTGCCAGTGTCTGTCACTGGTGTCGCGCGTGCCGGCGTAGGCCGTGTTGCATTCGACGATGGTGCCGTTCAGGCGATGCACGAGGTCCTTGATGAGGTTCGGGTCGAGGTAGTGCGTGTTGCCGCCCTCACCCGTGCTGAGCTTCACCGCCACCTTGCCCTGGGGGCGCGCCCCGAGCGCGTCATAGACGCGCATGAGCCCGACGGGGCTGATGTCACGCGTGAAATAGACCTTCGACGCCATCGGATAATCGGTTTGATACGTCGTTACAGCCATGTACGCCTCCTTGCAATCCATGAGCACATCCATGCTCAACGATACTCACGGCAACGGAGAAAAACCGCCGCAACACGGCCTCGCGCAACGCCGGCGGCCGCGGCGTTCCGGCGTTCCCGCGGCGCGCAACGCTGACGGCATGGCGAAGTTGACATGCGGGCCACGGGGCTTTACCGTTAGAGCGTCGGTAGGTGAGGCTACCGCAGGGATATGGGTCGCTACCGCTACCAGTGGAGACACTGCATGCAGGTCAGCAGTTCTTGTCGGATCAAGGCATGAACTAGTGCGATGCCACCGCCCTGCGATGCTGAAGCTTGAACGATGGCGAACCGGTGGATTCGGTTGGGTTCCACCCCTCTTGCTGCTCGCGAGAATACCGGCGATGATAGCCGTAGTGCTCGAATGCACGGACCGCAAGGAGGTGAATGCCACCATGGATAATGACCGCAGCTCCGACAGTCATAGTTGTGACGGTCATAGTCGCGACAGTCACAGTCGCATGCAGAAATCAATGCTCGTATCAGTCATCCGGCCGGCGTTCGCCTTGCGGCGTCGCCGCGCGTCGTGAATTCGGCAGCCCGCCCTTCCGGGAACGTCCGCCGAGCGGCAATGCGATAGCCGCCGTCGGTTTTCTCCGCCCCGTCATGCCCGCACGCCGGCCGGATGACCCTTGCATCACCGTTATCCGAATGCAAAGGGGTCGTCTCATGACCATGTTTTCCATCCACGCCGCCACGCTCGGCGGCGGCACGCCCGAGGATCGCAAGACCGGACCGGTCACGCTCGGGCGTCGCATCCTTTCCGACATCATCGTCGCCGCAGGCATCGTGGCGATGTTCGGCCTGATCGCCTGGCTGCTGCCCGCGCTCGGCGAGCCGATCGGACCGAGCGGCATCCCCTCCACCGTGTCGACCGATCTGTCGAATCTGCCGTATTACGCGCTGCGCTCGGTGTTCCGCATGTTCGTGGCGCTGTTCTTCTCCCTGATCTTCACCTTCGTGTACGGGCTCGCCGCGGCCCGCTGCCGCAGGCTGTCCCGCGTGCTGATCCCGCTGCTCGACATCCTGCAGTCGGTGCCGATCCTCGGCTTCCTGTCCGCCACCATCACGATCTGGCTGGTGCTGTTCCCCGGATCGATGCTCGGCGTGGAGGCCGCCTCCATCTTCGCCATCTTCACCAGCCAGGCGTGGAACATGGCGTTCTCGTTCCACCGCTCGCTCACCAGCGAGCCGCGGGAGCTCGACGAGGCCGCCCGCTCGCTCGGGCTGACGCGCTGGCAGCGCTTCTGGACGCTCGACGTGCCCAACTCGATGATCCCGCTGCTGTGGAACGCGATGATGAGCGTCGGCGGCGGGTGGTTCTTCCTGACCGCCTCCGAGATGATCTCGGTGAACAACCGCACGTACGCGCTGCCGGGCATCGGCAGCTTCGTGGCGCAGGCCGCCGACGAGGAGAATCTGGGGGCGATCGGCTGGGCCATCGTCACGATGATCGCCGTGGTGCTGCTGATCGACGTGCTGCTGTGGAAGCCGCTGACCGCCTGGGCGGAGAAGTTCAGGATCACGCAGAGCCAGTCCGCCGCGCCCAAGACCAGCGCGGTGCTGACGATCATCCGGCAGTCGCATATCGACGACCTGTTCGTGCGGCTGTTCCGCCCGCTCGGCGACCTGCTCGTCCGCGTCACGCGGCCGCTCGGCCGCACCGGCAGCCGGTGGACGCATGAATCGTCCACGCGCAGCCGCGTCGCCGACGTCGTGTTCTCGGTGGCCGTCGGCGTGCTGATCGTGATCGGGGTGGCGCAGATGCTGATCGTCATCCACCGCGACGCGGGATTCGGCGAGCTGGGGCGCGCCCTGGGCCTCGGCATGCTGACCTTCCTGCGCGTGATGCTGCTGACCGTCGTCTGCTCGGTGGTATGGGTCCCGATCGGCGCGTTGATCGGCATGAACCCGAAGATCTCGCGCTTCCTGCAGCCGATCGTGCAGGTGCTGGCCAGCTTCCCGTCGAACTTCACGTTCCCGTTCGTCACCATGTGGTTCGTGCTGTGCAGCATCGACATCAACTGGGGCAGCATCCTGCTCATGTCGCTCGGCACGCAGTGGTACATCCTGTTCAACGTCATCGCCGGGGCGAGCCAGATCCCCGACGACCTGCGTGAAATGACCCGCAGCTTCCGGCTCGACTGGCGGCAGCGCTGGCGTACCCTGATCCTGCCGTCGGTGTTCGGCGCATGGTGCACGGGCGGCATCACGGCGGCCGGCGGGGCGTGGAACGCGTCGATCGTCTCCGAAATCGTCTCGTACGGCAAGCACACGCTGAGCGCGGACGGCCTTGGCGCGTACATCGCGCAGGCGACCGAAAACGGCGACACCGTGCGCACCGTCATCGGCGTCGCGGTGATGAGCGTCTTCGTCGTCGCCGTCAACCGGCTGTTCTGGAACCCGCTGCAGCGGCTCGCCGACCGTCGCTTCTCGCTGAACTAGGCCGGCCATCAACAGCCATCACGAATCCGATATTTTTCAAGGAGTTTTTGACATGACGTTCACCACCTCAATCACCAAGTCGATCCGAGCGGTCAGCCCGGGCAACACCATCATCGAGGCGCAGCACATCAGCCAGCGCTTCACCTCGGACAACGGCACCGAGCTCACCGTGCTGGACGACATCTCGTTCAACCTGTACGAGGGCGAGATCGTCGCGATCCTGGGCCGCTCCGGCGCCGGAAAGTCCACCTTCCTGCGCGCACTGGCCGGCCTGGTGCAGCCGACCAGCGGCACGGTCAAGTACCGAGGCCAGACGCTGAACGGCCCGAATCCCGGCGTGGCGCTGGTATTCCAGACCTTCGCGCTGATGCCGTGGCTGACCGTGCAGGACAACGTCGAGCTCGGGCTCGAGGCCCGGGGCGTGCCGCGCGCCCAGCGTGAGAAGCTGGCGCTGCAGGCCATCGACTCGATCGGCCTGGACGGCTTCGAATCCGCCTATCCGAAGGAGCTGTCCGGCGGCATGCGCCAGCGCGTCGGTATCGCGCGCGCACTCGTCCTGCGCCCGGACGCCCTGTTCATGGACGAGCCGTTCTCCGCGCTGGACGTGCTGACCGCCGAGAACCTGCGCCAGGAGGTGCTCAACCTGTGGTCCGGCGAGCAGCGGGCGATCAAGTCGGTGCTGATCGTCACGCACAACATCGAGGAGGCCGTGGAGATGGCGGACCGCGTGGTGGTCCTCGGCTCGCATCCCGGGCGCCTGATCGCCAACGTGCGGGTCGACCTGCCCCGCCCGCGCGACCGCCACAGCGTCGAATTCGAGGCGATGGTCGACAAGCTGTACACGATCCTGACCGGCCAAGAGGCCTCTTCCACGGCCGCCGACGCGCAGGCGACGAGCGTCTCCGGGCCGGCCGCTCCGGGCCAGGAGACCGCGTCCGCCGCATCGCCTGCCGCGGCGGCGGCTGCCGGCGCGGCGGACGCCCTGTTCCCCGCATCGGCCAGGTCGACGGCGAAGGACCGCCCGCTGCCCAACGCCACGCCGGGCGGGCTGGCCGGCCTGCTGGACGTGATCGCCGAATACCCGAAGGGCATCGATCTGGCCGATCTGGCCTCGGATCTGTCGTTCGAGGTGGACGACCTGTTCCCGCTCGTGGACGCCGGCACGCTGCTGCACGTCATCTCGGTGCGCGACGGCCGCGCGCATATCACCGAGGCGGGCGACGCCTGGCACGGCGCCGACATCCTACGGGCCAAGCAGGTGTTCGCCAGCCTGACGATGGAGCATGTGCCGCTGGTGCGCAACATCACCAACGCGCTGCGCCGCGCGAACGACGGCAAGCTGCGCGGCGAGCTGATCCTCGACCTGCTGCGCTCGAAGCACGGCGACGACGAGGCTCACCAGCAGTTCGCCATCGCCGTGGAGTGGGGCCGTTACGGCGAATTGTTCGACTATGACGCCGACGACGATCTGCTGACGCTCGACGAGGCGGCAAAGTAGCTACCGCAGCACGAAGGCGTCGAGCACGGGGTCGGGATTGGACGCGGCGTAGCTCGCATCCGCCGCCGCCTGGTGGTCGGCGCCGCGTGCATCGGTCAGCGACAGGCCGTCCCATATCAGGCGGCTGCCGGCGAGCGCGCCCCCGGGAGCCGTATCGCCGGACGGCACGCCGTCGGCATCGAGCGGAATGGTCACCACGATGGATTGGCCTTCCGCGAGCGCGATATCGTGGACGATCCCCCACGCACGGCCGACGGCGCTTTTGCCGTGCTTCAGTCTGAACGACAGGTTCAGCCCGGTCAACGTACCGGGTACATGGCTGCGCACGGTCATGGCGATGACACGATTGCCCTTGTCCACGGAAGAGCCGGAGATGTCCGGCCCCTGCTGGATGCCGTGATCCTCGATGCGCACGATCTCCAGGGGGACGGCCGGCGCAGCCGCCGCCGGCAGGCCGAGTTTGCCGCGCAGGTAGGCGTCGGCCTCGCTCACCCGGTAGGCGTCGAGCTGCGTGAGTTCGTCGCCGGCGTCGGAGCCGACCGCGGAGGCGACGTAGTCGGCCTTTCTGGCTCGGTCGGCGTAGTTGTCAGCGATGGTCGCGGCGGTGTTGGCCACAGATTCGGGCCAGGTGCGTGACCGCAGCGTCGCCGCGGTGGCTCGCAGCGCCTTCGCCGCATCCGCAGCCGCGTTCCGCGTGGCGGCGAGATCGCCGGAGAACGATGCGGCCAGCGCGGCATCGAACGGCCGGATGGACGGTTCGATGGCGTCGAGATAGTATGCGCCTGCCTCCGACCAGCCTGAGGGCGCGAAACGGTCACCGTCACGCAGCAGCTCCGGATCGATGCGCATGGTGAGCGCCACCGTATCGCCCTGCTTGATGCCGCCATGCTCGATGAGGTCGCCGTTCCCGTCGAGCGGCGTCGAGGAGATGGCGCTCGCTCCGGTCCCGCGGATGGTGTCGTCGCCGCCGAGCACGTTGAAATCCAGTATGATGCCGCTGATGTCGGCGTTCGTGCGGTTGCTGGCGGTGACGGTGAAGCATCGGCGGGTGACTTCGACCTCATCGTTGCCGTCAAGAATGCGATCCGGGCATTCGCCGTCGTCGCGGATGCCGGTGATGGAGACGGGGATCGCCGGTTCGGGCTCGCCGGGGAGGTCCAGAGAGGTACGGATCAGCCGCTGGGCGCCGGAGGGGCGGAATTCGTCAAAGGTCATCCAGTCGATGGCCTCGGCGTTGCGGTTGGTGCACAGATTCCCGTAGATCGACGCGCGTTCCTGGTATTCGATGATGACCATGCGGATCGTCTTGTCCAACGATTCCGGCCACGTACGGGCGGCGAGGGTTTCGGCGGCCCGCTGCGAAAGATCGCGGGCGGTGGCTGCGGCCTTGTTCACGGCATCCGTATCGCCGCCGGCCGCGGCGAGGCGAACGGCATCGTCCGCGGCATAGGTGTCGTCCACGGCTGCGGCGAAGTACCGCCCGGCCTCGGCTGGGGCGAGCCGATCGCCGGACGGCTGCAACGGCTTGAATCCGCCGAAGCAGTAGTCCTGCGCATCGGCGAGACCGGTCTGATGGGAACAGTTGAGGGCGGATCCGCCCTGATGGTATCGCCGCCAGGCGAATCCGGAGGCGCCGGCGACGAGCATGGCCACGGCGGTCAGCGCCGCGATCCAGCGGTGGTGTCTGCGGAGATGAGCGTCTGCTTCGCCGTTGTGGGATTCGGGAGGTTGGGATTCGGGAGGTTGGGATTCGGCATGCCGTGGTGCGGCGTTCTGGATTGCCGACGATTCCCGAGACGGCGGGATCTGGCCCTCCGGGGTATCCCAATCCTGCTGCGCCTTCGCCATTATGCCCCAGCCTCGATCGACCCCTATTCGTGTGGTTGTCATCATAGCGGGCACGGGGGCGACGCACCAGAGCCGGTCCGGGGAAGCAGACGGGATCAGCGCGACTGAGGCATACGGCACCACCAGACCACCCCCAGTCGGCTACACGCCGACAGCCCTTCGGGCCCTGCAATCAGGGACGGCCTTCGGCCGCGTGTCCCTTGCGCGACTGTCGTCGCGTCCTCGCCTACGGACGCCACCGGCGTCCGCTATACGGCTCGGCCCGCCAGCGGGGGCGGGATAGGTCATAACGGTTTCATCAGAGCAAACAAAAAGGGCTCCCCTCTCTGAGGGGAGCCAGACATAGGACGCGAACTTACGGCGCGGGATACTGGGAGAGCATGAACGAAGCGGCTTGATACCGTGCCCGTTGCATTGCTCCCCTCAGTTCGCCACACGGACAGCTCCCCTCAGCGAGGGGAGCCGAAGGTATGGCGTTCCGACCGAGCGCAGCGAATCAGAACTCGCGGTTCTGGCGGTAGAACTTGATCAGGCTCTGGGTGGAGGCATCCTGGGCGGCGAGGGCGTCGTCGTCCTGGGAGATGGCCGGGGTGATCTGCTTGGCCAGCTGCTTGCCGAGCTCGACGCCCCACTGATCGTAGGAGTCGAGGCCCCAGACGGTGCCTTCGACGAAGGTGATGTGCTCGTACAGGGCGATGAGCTCGCCGAGCGCGAACGGGGTCAGGGCCACGCCGAAGATGGAGGTGGTCGGGCGGTTGCCGGAGAACACGCGGGCCGGAACGATCTCTTCCGGAGTGCCCTCGGCGCGGACCTCGTCGGCGGTCTTGCCGAACGCCAGAGCCTTGGTCTGGGCGAAGTAGTTGCCCAGGAACAGCTCGTGCACGTCCTGGTCGCCGTCCTTGGTCGGGTTCGGGGTGTTGACGAACGCGATGAAGTCGGCCGGGATGAGCTGGGTGCCCTGGTGGATCAGCTGGTAGAAGGCGTGCTGGCCGTTGGTGCCGGGCTCGCCCCAGAAGATCTCGCCGGTCTCGGTGGTGACGGGGGTGCCGTCCCAACGCACGGACTTGCCGTTGGACTCCATGGTCAGCTGCTGCAGGTAGGCCGGGAAGCGGTGCAGGTACTGGTCGTACGGCAGCACGGCATGCGAGGCGACCTTGAAGAAGTTGCGGTACCAGACGTTGAGCATGCCGAGCAGCACCACGACGTTCTTCTCGAACGGGGTGTTGGCGAAGTACTCGTCGATCTCGTGGAAGCCGTGCAGGAACTCCTCGAAGCGGGCCGGTCCGAAGACCACGGCCAGGGAGGTGCCGACGGCGGAATCGACGGAGTAGCGGCCGCCGACCCAGTTCCAGAAGCCGAAGGCGTTGTTCGGGTCGATGCCGAACTCCTCGACCTTCTCCAGGTTGGTGGAGACGGCCACGAAGTGCTTCTTGATGGCCTCGGCCTTCTGGGCCTCGTCTCCCTCGGAGATGGCGCCGTTGGCGGCAAGCCCCTCAAGCAGCCAGGTGCGGGCCTCGCGGGCATTGGTCAGGGTCTCCAGCGTGGTGAAGGTCTTGGAGACGATGATGAACAGCGTGGTCTCCGGGTCGAGGCCCTTGGTCTTCTCGGCCAGATCGTTCGGGTCGATGTTGGAGATGTAGCGGGCGGAGATGCCGGCGTCGGCGTAGGGCTTGAGCGCCTCGTACACCATGACGGGGCCCAGGTCGGAGCCGCCGATGCCGATGTTGACCACGGTCTCGATCTTGCGGCCGGTGATGCCGGTCCACTTGCCGGAACGCACGTCATCGGCGAAGGCGTAGATCTTGTCGAGGGTCTCGCGCACGTCCTTGACGGTGTCCTGGCCGTCGACGATGTACTTGCCCTCGTCCTCGACCGGGCGGCGCAGCGCGGTGTGCAGCACGGCGCGGTCCTCGGTGTTGTTGATGTGCACGCCGGTGTACATCGCCTTGGTGCGCTCGTCGAGCTTGACGGCCTTGGCGAGATCGGCGAACAGCTGGAGGGTCTCCGGCTTGATCAGGTTCTTGGACAGATCGAAGTGCAGATCGCCGGCGTCGAAGCTCAGCTTCTCGACACGGTCGGCGTCGTCGGCGAACCACTTCTTGAGGCTGATGCCCTCGGCCTGCAGCTCGTCATAGTGCTTTTGCAGGGCGGCCCACGCGGGAGTCTGGGTGGCGTCAACGGGAGGATTGATGGCCATAAGTGTTGGTCCTTTCATCATCACTTGCGAAGCGGGTCGCTCCCGTTCGGCCGTGAAACCGGGCGAGAACGCACCGTTTACTTCACCTCACAAGATACTCACAAAAGCGGACATAACAACACATAAATCGTGCGCCGCCGGCACACGCCGCACGACACGCGATTTGAATTAATTCAGGGCATGCAGTACACTCAAATTCTTGTGCGCGGATCGCGAATGCAATCCGGGCAACACGCCACTTTAGCTCAGTCGGTAGAGCGGCTCACTCGTAATGAGCAGGTCGACAGTTCGATTCTGTCAAGTGGCTCCAGAGCACCCCGGATGGCCCCATCCGGGGTTTTGCTTTTCCGCCCAAAGCCGGCCAACGCCGGCGTCCCCTCCCGACCACCGAGGACGCCCCGGAAAAGGACAACCTTATGGTAAGTTATTCCTTGCGCGCGTGTGGCGGAATTGGTAGACGCGCAGGATTTAGGTTCCTGTGTCTTTGACGTGTGGGTTCGAGTCCCATCTCGCGCACCTTGGGTGGGTCCCCCGGCCGGATGCCATCGGAGGGGAAGAGGAGAACCAGCATGTCCGCCATACTCAAGCCCATCGCGTTCCTGTGCATCATCGCCGCCGCGTATCTGGCCAAACGGGCCGGGCTGTTCAAGCCGCGCGACTACCGCATCATGCAGGTCACCGTATTCACCTTCACGCTTCCCGCGTCCATCATCGTGTCGTTCGCCACGAATCCGCACCATGTCAGCATGCTGCTGATCTCGCTGTTCGCGCTCGTATGCGCGCTGCTGCCGCTGCTGCTCACTTTCGCGGCGTCGCGCCGCAGGCCGGTCACCGACCGCGCCTTCCTGATGCTCAATGCCTCCGGGTTCAACATCGGCAACTTCTGCTTCCCGGTATTGCAGGCGTTTCTCGGGCCATCCGCGCTGGTCACGGCATCGATGTTCGACATCGGCAATTCGGTGATGGTCACGGCCGGTATCAATGTGATGACGACCTCGCTGCTGCACATCGACATGGACAAGCCACTGACCGAGCAGAACCCGGGGAACGCCCCGACGCTGCCCTACCGACGGCCGGCCGACAGGGACGCGCGCCGATTGGCCCGCCGGGCCAAGCTCCGCTCCGTGCTGCGCGGCTTCCTCACTTCGGTGCCGTTCGACGTCTATCTGCTGATGATCGCGGTGATGCTGTTCGGCATCCCGATCCCCGGCTTCATCCCCACACTGCTGCAGCCGGTCGCCGACGCGAACTCGTTCTGCTCGGTGTTCATGGTGGGCATGCTCATGGATCTGCCGCACACCGCCAAGGACGTCAAGGACGTTGCTCGCGTGCTCGGATGGCGCCTGCCGCTCGGATTCGCGTTCGCCGCGTTCGCGTGGTTCGTGCTGCCGTTCGACGCCGGGGTGCGCAAGGCCGCGGTGATGCTCTCGCTGGCGCCGACCGCCGTGTTCTCCACGCTGTTCACCGACAAGGTGCTCGGCAACGCGAAACTCGCCGGCTTCACGCTGGCCACCTCGGCGATCATCGCGATCGTGCTGATGACCGCGGTCAACATCCTGCTGCCGGCGTAGCCGCATTCGCCCCATGTGCCAGCCGGGATGGGCGGCACACGGCGTCAGCGCTTGAGCAGCTTGTGGGCCAGCGTGCTCACGCCGAAGCGGAGCCTGTCCACGGGGAGGGTGAACTCGCCGATCAGCTCCTCGACGGAACCATTGAACCCCTGCTTGAACTCCAGCACGCCGCGTCCCTCGTCATCCGGATCGTCAAAGACGCCGGAAATACCATAGAAGTTGTACCGGGACACGCCCTTGGCCACGCACAGGTCGCGCATGGCCACATGCTGGATGAGCGCGGAGGCGTAGAACGGCTTGTACCGCTCCACGCTGCCGGAGAAGAAGTAGACCACCTCGTTCGGGTGCTCCACGAACAGCGAGGCGGCCGCGGGCAGCACGTCGCCATCCTTGGCGAACCGCGCAGCCTCCGCCAGACGCTTCTCGGCGGCGGCCAGATTACGGCTCTCCTCGCCCAGCTGACGCTCCGTCTTGGTGGTCGGGTGCTCATCGTTCTTGGCCTGCAAACGCGCCACCTTGGCGGCAAGCGCCTCGCGCTTGGCCGTCATATCGGCCACATACTCGTCGATATGAATCTCGGCCAGCATGAAATGCGCCCGCTCGCCGAACGCCGCCTTGAACTGGTGGAAGTATTCGACGCCGCGATCCTGAAAATGCCGGCGACGCGCGGTGGCGGTCTCGATATCGGCGAAGGCCTGCAACTCGCCGTCACCCAGCTCGCGCACCCGCACGCCCATCGACTCGGCCCTCTTGACGCTCCACTGCGTGCGCTTGTCGTACGACGCGAGCAACGCCTTCTCATCCGCTATGCCGGCCAGATCCTTGACGTACACCCATCGGTTCACCACCGATCCGTACCCGCGCGAGAACCCGGCGTGGCGCCAGTCGAGCGATGCGTACGCCTCAAGCGCCGGCGTGTCCGGCTCGCCCTCGGCCACGCCCTGCGAATCGTGGCGCTGGTAGACCAGATTCGGCCAGCAGGTGACGGACACGGCTCCGCGGCGATGCGCCGACCGGCGGATGCCCTCGGTCATCGCCTGCAGCAGCGGCCTGTCGTGCGGGTCGCACATCGGGCCGAGCCAGACGGATCCCTCCAATCCGAACCGGCCTCGCGTGTAGGCGATGGCGCATCCGGCGACGATCTCGTCACCACGGCTCACGCCGACCAGGTCATACGAATCGATGCGGGCCTTCGCGACGTCCATCATTGCGGTCGTCTGCTGGAAATTGCCCTGCGGGTGCCTCGCGGACAGCGCGTCGAACGCCTCGGGGGTCATGGTCACGATGTCGGTCGTCATAGTCGTCTCCTGCGTGTTCCTCTTGTCTCGTCGTACCGTCGTATATCGCCGCGCCGCCGTACCACCCCGGCCGCCGCCCTCAGCGCCCCAGCACCTTGTGGGCAAGCTTCTTGAGCCCGTACGCCACCGGGCTGACGGGCAGCACGAACTCTCCGGGCAGTTCCTCGACATAGCCGTTGAACCCCTGCTTGAACTCCAGCACGCCGCGCCCCTCGTCATCCGGATCGTCAAAGACGCCGTCGATGCCGTAGAAGTTGTACCGGGTCACGCCCTTGGCCACGCACAAACGCAGCATCGCATCGTGCTGGATGAGCGCGGAGGCATAGAACGGCTTGTACTGCTCCACGCTGCCGGAGAACAGATAGATGACCTCGCGCGGGTGCTCCACGAACAGCGAGGCCGCGGCCGGCAGCACGTCGCCGTCCTTGGCGAACCGCGCAGCCTCCGCCAGACGCTTCTCGGCGGCGGCCAGGTTGCGCGTCTCCTCGCCCAGCTGGCGCTCCGTCTTGGTGGTCGGGTGCTCATCGTTCTTGGCCTGCAGGCGAGCCACCTTGGCGGCGAGCGCCTCGCGCTTGGCCGTCATGTCGGCCACATACTCGTCGATATGAATCTCGGCGACCATGAAGTGGGCCTTGTCGCCGTAGGCGGCCTTGAACCGGTGGAAGTAGTCCTCGCCGCGGTACTCGAAGCTGCGCCGTTCGGCGGTCTGCTGCTCGATGCGCGCGAACACGCCCAGCTCGCCGTCCGCCAGCTCGCGCACGTGCACGCCCATCGACTTGGCGCGCTTGACGCTCCACTGCGTGCGCTTGTCGTACGACTTGAGCAGCGCCGCCTCGTCGGCGATACCGGTCAGATCCTTGAGGTAGCGCCACCGGGGCACCGCCGTGTACCCGACGGTGAAGCCGCCGTGCTCGAATCCGGCACGCGTGAGCAGGCCGACCATCTCGTCGTCGGGGGCGCCGCCCTGATCGTCGGGCAGAGGGTTGCCGTCGCTGTCGCGCAGACGATACGGCGCCTCGGGGGTGATCGCCATCTGCGAAGCACCCTTGGCCTTGGCGTGCCGCTTGAGCGCGGTCATGAAGAACGTCAGCAGCTCGCCGTCGTGATAGTCGCACATCGGGCCGTCGTGCACGACGGCGAAGGTGGACAGGCGTGACGCGCGGTGGGTCTCAAGCAGCGCGGCGGCGACCACGGCGCCGTTCTCCTTGACGCCCAGGTACTCCACGTCCACGCCTTGGCCGGCGCGCAGTGTCCCGGCGCAGGAGGTCTGCTGGAAGTTGCCCTGCGCATGGGTGGCCGAAAAGTCGTCGAATTCCTGGCCACTGAGGGTGACGGTGCTGAATGAACGCATGCTGAACCGTGAAATCCTTATGTACTGTATGGCGCCGTGCCGGCCGAGTGCCGATCGGAGCACGCGGCCGGCACGGCGCACCGTATATCCTGCGATATCGTGCCGATGGTAACACGGCCGGCCAGCAGATCGGCCGGCCAGCCGCAAACCCTCACGGCTTCGCCATCGTTGCGCCGTCCGACGGGCGGCGGCTGATATCTCGTGCATGTATGTATGCACTGATTCTGGCTCCCCTCCTTGAGGGGAGCTGGCCGCGCAGCGGCCTGAGGGGAGGATTTCCGAGAACGCCAGAACCAAGCCGATCCACGCACGCTCCCCTCAGTCGGCTATGCCGACGGCTCCCCTCAGAGAGGGGAGCCGGAATCACTACACGAATTCATGGGACGGGCCATTAACGCACCAGGCGCTCGATGGCGGGGACGAGCGCGCGCAGCGCCTTGCCGCGGTGCGAGATCGCGTTCTTCTCCGCCGGGGTCATCTCGGCGCTGGTCAGCGGCTCGGCGAGCCCCTGCGCTCGTGCCGGCTGATCGTCGGGCACGAACAGCGGGTCGTAGCCGAATCCGTGCTCGCCGCGGGCAGCGCGGATGATGACGCCAGGCATCTCGCCGATCTCCACGGTTTCCGACGCCACCTGGTGCACGCCGGCATCCGCGTCGCGTTCGGCCTGCGGCACGACGAGCGCGGCGGCGCAGCGGAAGCGCGCGGTGCGCCTGGCATCGGGAATGTCCTCGATCTGCGCGAGCAGCAGCGCGTTGTTCGCCGCATCGTCGCCGTGGCGCCCCGCCCAGCGTGCGGACAGGATACCGGGCGCGTTGCCCATCACGTCGACGATCAGGCCGGAGTCGTCGGCCACCGCCGGGCATCCGGTGCGCGCGGCGACGTCACGGGCCTTGAGCAGCGCGTTCTCCTGGAAGGTGACGCCCGTTTCGACCGGGTCGGGCAGGTTCAGGCTGCCGGCCGAGACGAGCTCGATACGTCCGGCGTCCGAGCCGAGGCCTTCGGCGAGAATGCGGCGGATTTCCACAAGCTTGCCTTCGTTATGAGTTGCGACGACGATTTGCATGGGGTTCTCCTCTTCTGACTCCCCTCAGCCGCTTTCAGCGGCAGCTCCCCTCAGAAAGAGGAGCCTGAGTAATGCCTCAATCCAGTGCCAACGCGGCGCGCTGGGCGGCCTGCAGTTCCTTGTTGCCCTTTTCGGCGAGATCGAGCAGCGTGTTGAGCTCGTCGCGGCTGAACGGACGGTGCTCGGCGGTGCCCTGAATCTCGATGAAGGCGCCGGCGCCGGTCATCGCCACGTTCATGTCGGTCATGGCCTGGCTGTCCTCGATGTACGGCAGGTCGAGCATCGGCGTGCCGTTGATCACGCCGACGGACACGGCCGACACGCAATCCTTGAGCACGCGGTCGGCGGAGCGGATGTGGCGGTGCTGCTCCGCCCAGCGCAGCGCGTCGACCAGCGCCACGTACGCGCCGGTGACCGACGCGGTGCGCGTGCCGCCATCGGCCTGCAGCACGTCGCAGTCGAGCTGGACCTGATTCTCGCCGAGCGCCTTCATGTCGACCGCGCCGCGCAGGCAGCGGCCGATCAGACGGCTGATCTCCTGCGTGCGCCCGCCGACCTTGCCGCGCACCGATTCGCGGTCGGTGCGCTCGGAGGTGGCGCGCGGCAGCATCGCGTATTCGGCGGTCACCCAGCCGAGTCCGGAGTCCTTGCGCCAACGCGGCACGCCGGCAGTGAAGGTCGCGGTGCACATCACGCGCGTGTTGCCGCATTCGATCAGCACCGACCCTTCGGGAGCGTCGGTGAAGTGGCGGGTGATGCGCACCGGGCGCAGCTCGTCCACGGCGCGGCCGTCGGCACGGATCACGGTATTCTTTCCAAGCATGTCTTTGATTTGGGCCATGCTGCCAACCTATCACTAGGCGGCGAAGCAGGCGGGCGGAGGACGGCCGGCAGGCGCTCGGAGGACGGCCGGCAAGCGGCCGCAGGCGGCTATCCCAGCAGCGGCCTGGACGGCTCGATCTTGTCGACGATGAACAGGACGAGCGCCACGAACGCGAACCCCACGGCGAGCTCGAGCACATTGGTGCCGAACCGAGCCCATCCGAGCGCGTTCGGGTCGATGAACGCGTACGGATACGGGTTGCCGCCGGCGGCCGGGCCGGAATGAGGCCAGATCGCGGCGCGGATCATCACGAACGCCAGCCAGACCGGTAGATAGATCAGCCAGCTCGCGCAGTAGTGCCAGCGGAACCTGCGGTGCGGGTCGAACAGCAGGAAATCGACCACGGCCATGATCGGCGCGATCCTGTGCAGCATCGTATTGGTCATGATGCCCAGCACCTGCGGCACGTAGTTCGGATCGTCCGGAGGCATGAGCAGCAGCGCCACGAGCGCGGTGATCACCGCGTACATCGTCAGGCACCCCTTGAGCCAGGCCGGCGGCTGGATGCCCTTCAGCAGGCTCGCCGCGCCGGCCCACAGCATCACGAAGCCGAGCGCGAAACCGGTCTGGAACGTGAAATACACCCACAGCTCGGGCCGGTGCCACGCCTCATACGTGCCGACGAAGCACAGCGCGGCGATCGCAAGCCGCCACAATCCCGCAACGAATCTCATGCCTCACAGCATAGCCGGTGGAAGCCGCACCGGGATGACGGGGGCTTGGCCCTACAATGGCATAGGCGTACCGTTTTCAGGGAGGAATCAATGGATTATTCACCGGCCCTTATGACCGACATGTACGAATACACGATGCTCGACGCGGCGCTCAAGGACGGCACCGCGAACCGCAGGTGCGTGTTCGAAATCTTCACCCGGCATCTGCCCGAGGGCCGCCGCTACGGCGTCGTGGCCGGCACGGGGCGCATCCTCGACGAGCTGGAGCGCTTCCATCTGGACGACGAGGACCTCAGATTCCTCGCCGACCGCAAGGTCGTGGACGCGAACACCATCAAGTGGCTCGAGAACTTCCATTTCTCCGGCACGATCAAGGGGTACCGCGAAGGCGAGATGTTCTTCCCGAATTCGCCGATCCTGCAGGTCGAGGGTACCTTCGGCGAGTGCACGCTGCTGGAGACGCTGCTGCTGTCGGTGCTCAACTACGATTCCGCGGTCGCCTCGGCGGCCTCGCGCATGGTGAGCGCCGCGAAGGACCGCCCGTGCATGGACATGGGCGGCCGGCGCACCAACGAATGGGCCGCCGTGGCCGCGGCCAGGGCCGCCGTGATCGGCGGGTTCAAGGGCACCGCGAACCTGCTGGCCGCGCAGATGTACGGGCTCAAGGCGATCGGCACCGCCGCGCACTGCTTCACGCTGGTGCACGACAACGAGCGCGACGCCTTCCGCTCGCAGATCAACGCGCTGGGCAAGAACACGACGCTGCTGGTCGACACCTACAACGTCGAGGAGGCCGTGAAGACCGCGGTCGAGGTGGCCGGGCCCGAACTGGGCGGCGTGCGCATCGACTCGGGCGATCTCGCCTCGCTTGCGCAGCGCGTGCGCAACCAGCTGGACGCGCTCGGCGCCACGAACACGACGATCACCGTCACCAACGATCTGGACGAGTACGCGCTGGCCGCGCTGCAGACCGCCCCGGTCGACTCCTACGGCGTCGGCACGATGCTGGTGACCGGATCGGGCGCGCCGACCTGTGCGATGGTGTACAAGCTGACCGAGCGCGAGAACTCGGCCGGCGTGATGCAGCCCGTGGCCAAGAAGTCGACGAACAAGGCGACCGTGCCGGGGCGCAAGCTCGCCTACCGCTCCTACGAGTACAACCTCGCGGACTGCGAGCATGTGATCTCCGGTTCGGAGGACCAGCTCGCGGGCTACACGCCGGCGGACAACTGGAAGGACCTGCTGGTCAGCTACGTCGATCACGGCCGGATCGACCAGCAATACCAAGGCCACGGCGCGATCATGGCCGCGCACGAGTACCGCGCGCAGGCCCTCGCCGAGCTGCCGATCACCGCGCAGTCGCTGATGAAGGGCGAGCCGGTGATCCCCACCGAAACGACGGTGCTGTGACGGCGACGCCGCCGGAGTGCCGACTGGCTCCCCTCCATGAGGGGAGCTGACCGCGAAGCGGGCTGAGGAGAGGATTACCACGAACGTCTGAATCCAGCCGGTTTGCATGGTCTCCCCTCAGTCGGCCGCGCCGACAGCTCCCCTCTGAAGAGGGGAGCCAACTGCAACGGAAGAGACCCCTAGCGCATCATCTCGTCGTAGAGGCGCTTGCAGTCGGGGCAGACCGGGTACTTGGACGGATCGTGCTTCGGCACCCAGATCTTGCCGCACAGCGCCACCACCGGGCGGCCGGTCATGCGCGACTCGGCGATGCGGTCCTTGGATACGTAGTGGGCGTAACGGTCCGCGTCGCCGCCATCGTCGCGCTGGGTCTGTTCCTCGGTCTGCGGGCGCTCCAGCACCGCCGTGCCGGGTCCCGGGTCCGGCGTCGACAGGGGCGACACCGGATCGGCCAGATCCGTCATGTCATTCTTCATCCGCATGCGCATTGCGATTCTCCATCCTTGGCTTAAGCGATCCTTGGCTTGGACCGCCCGTCATCACCCATGATAAAACCTTCGTGTTCCGTTCACGCTTTTCACGCCGAATCTCCATATCCCGCCGCCGTGCCGCGCCGTGCCGCGCCGCCGGCGCGCGAACGCCCTCCGCCGGCGTGGTTCCGCGCCCTACTTCCGCGCGAAGCGGTAGTCTTGGGTCTATGACTATCGCAGTATGTCCAGGATCGTACGACCCCGTCACCGCGGGGCATTTGGACGTTATCGAACGATGCGCGCGCTTCTTCGACGAAGTGCATGTGGTGGTTGCCGTGAACGCCGCGAAAACGCCGCTGTTTTCCGAGGGCGTCCGCGTCGACGTGATCCGCCGGGCGCTGGAGAAGGACGGATTCCCGAACATCACGGTCGCCTCGACAAGCGGCCTGATCACCGACTACTGCAAGGACGTCGGCGCCACGGTGATCGTCAAGGGCCTGCGGCAGAACGGCGATTACGAGGCCGAGCTCGGCATGGCGCTGGTCAATCGCAAGCTCGCCGGCATCGAGACGCTGTTCCTGCCGGCCGACCCGATCCTGGAGCACATCTCCAGCTCGATCGTCAAGGACGTGGCGCGCCACGGCGGCGATATCACCGGCATGGTGCCCGATTGCGTGGCGCCCATGCTCGTCGAGGCGCTGAACAAGGAAAACGAGGAAAGAAGCTGACATGACTGAGGAAATGGACGGCTCGCAGGCGCAGCCTGCACCGCTGCCTCCGGAACCGGCGGCCCCGGCTCCGACGAACGAGGCCGCATACGGGCGGCAGCCCGGCGGGCAGGGGAACCCGCCGGCCCAGGGGACCGATCCCGCGCTCATCGCCGAAACCGAGGCGACCCCGGCGCAGCCGGCGTCCGAAAGCACGCCGGACGCGTCAGGCGCGCGGACCGGCTCGGCGGATGGAGCCAAGGCGGCCTTCCCGATGGACGCACTGCCCGATCTGAGGGAGACGCTGGACGTCGGCTCGCCCGATCTCGATCCGGCGACCCTCAAGTCCCGCGACGAGTTCACCACCGTGTACGACATCATCGACCGGCTCGAGTCCATGCTCGGCGAGGCCAAGGGAGGCTTCTTCAACGCCGGCATCGTCAAGGTGGACCGCGAGGAGTTCACCGACCGGCTCGACGAGCTCAAGAAGATGCTGCCGGTGCAGCTCGAGCGCGCGTCGGCGCTCATGCGCGAGGCGGAGCGCCGGCTCGAATCCGCGCAGACGCAGGCGAACGCGATCGTCGCCTCGGCGCAGAGCCGTGCCGCCGACATGGTCAAGGACGCCAACGAGCAGGCGCAGTTCCTGGCCGGCCAGGAGAACGTCACGGAAATCGCGCGGCAGAAGGCGCGCGCCACGCTCGACCAGGCGCAGGCCAAGTCCGATCGGCTCACGCAGGGCGCCGACCAGTACTGCGTGACCGTGATGGAGGGGTTGCAGGCGCAGCTGTCCAAGCTCGACCGCGACGTGCAGGCCGGGCTTAATGTACTGTATGAACGCCAGCGTGCAGCCGGCGAGCAACTTCCCCATCTTGACCACAACGACTATCCGGAGGGCTGATCATGCCACGTCCTGAAGATTCCGTATGGGCCGTGCCCGTGGCGCAGGTCGCGTCGCGCGCCGGCCAGAGCAAGGCGATCGACGCCGTATTCCCCGCGCCAAGCGGCATCGGCGACAGCATCGTCGGCATCGCGGAAGGCACCGACGTGCATGTCGTCGGATCGTTCGACTCGATCGTCGACGGGCTGGTGCTGACCGCACGGATCATCGCGCCGGTCAGCACGGAGTGCACGCGCTGCCTCAAGCCAATCAACAAGGACTGGACCGTCGACGTCACCGCGTTCTTCCCCTACGACTCCGGCAAGGACGCGAAGGACGCCGCGCACGGCCACCAGAACGGCCGCAAGGACGAGGAAGTGGACATCATCGCCGGCGAGGAGGAGTCCGAGGACGAGTACCCGCTGGTGTCGAACGGCGCCTTCGCCGACCTCGAGGCGCTGATCCGCGACACGCTGGTCGAATCGCTGCCGCTGCAGCCGCTGTGCCGCGAGGACTGCCTCGGCCTGTGCCCGCAGTGCGGCGCCGACCTCAACGAGGACCCCGACCATCATCACGACGTGATCGACAACCGCTTCGCCGCGCTGGCCGCGCTCAAGGCCCAGCTGGAAACCGGCGAGTAATCCGCGGGCGCCCGGCGGGCAACCGGGGTATTCGCGACGAGCGGAGCAGGCCCGCCCGCGCGAACTGGACGGAATGGACTTTGTACGGACGATGCGCTAAGATGCTGAACGCTTAAGCTCAATCGTTCGAACGAAACAGAGGAACAACAAATGGCACTGCCTAAGTACAAGACCTCGCGCGCCAACACGCACTCGCGCCGCGCGAACTGGAAGGCGTCTGCTGCGCAGACCGTCAACTGCCCGAACTGCGGCGCCCCGGCGCTGCCGCACATGGCCTGCCCGAGCTGCGGCTCGTTCCGCGGCCGCGTGTACCGCGAAGCCATCCGCGCCCCTCACGCCAAGTGAGCCGAGCGCGCCGCATAGCGCGATAACGCATCAAAGCCCTGCCATCGACGGGTGGCGGGGCTTTTTCATAGGCGCGCCCGGCCCCACCGGTTTCCGCAGGGCATCGCAAGACGCGCCATCACGTCACAGGACCTCGTAGGACCCCAATAAGTCCGAGTAACAGGCTACACAAGGAATCATGACTACGACGACCACCGAATCCCCCTCGACCGCTGCGCACATCTCACCATCCAACGTGCTGTTGGAAGCGCTGGGCACCACCATCCGGCCCGAGCTGCTGGTGCAAGCCCTCACCCACCGCTCGTTCTCGCACGAGCATCCGGGCGCGCTGAACTACGAGCGTCTGGAGTTTCTCGGCGACGCGGTGCTCGAGCTCGTGTCCACGGAGACGCTGTTCGCCGCCCATCCCGACATGAGCGAGGGCCAGCTGGCGAAGATGCGAGCCAAGGCCGTGTCCGAGGAGTCGCTGAGCGCCATCGCCAGGACCAAGCTCAACGTCGGGCCGTACATCCTGCTCGGCCACGGCGAGGCCGAGCAGGGCGGCTCGGAGAAGAGCTCGATCCTGTGCGACATCGTGGAATCGCTGATCGGCGCGACCTTCCTCGAGCACGGCATCGACGGCGCGCGCGAGGTCGTGCACCGGCTCATCGACGACACGCTGGCCGAGGTAGCCACCGAGGGCCCGGCGCTCGACTGGAAGACCTCGCTGGAGATCAAATCGCACCAGCTCGGCAAGGGCGACCCGCACTACCGGATGGCCGTCACGGGGCCGGAATACGCGCAGATCTTCACCGCCCGCGCGCTGCTCGGCGACGATGACACCGTATACGGCGTTGGCAAAGGGTCCAGCAAGCGCAAGGCGCAGCTGGCCGCCGCCGAAGCCGCGTGGAAGGCGCTGGACAAGTAGCCGCCGGCAAGCCGCGCACCGTCAGCCAATATATGGGCGCCGCCCGCCCCTCCACCGGGCCTGCCACTAGGATGAGGTGGATTACACTTGGCTAGTAGCAGCCGTTCAGGAGCCACAAGCGCCGGACGCATCTGCCGCCCCGGGCCGCCCGGCATATCCGCGCGCCCCGCGTGTGCGGCCTACGAACCCAAGCGACCGACCAGGAAGTTGAGAGGAACCATGGTGACACCAACGCCTCTTCAGGCATTCAGCGGCGTGCCGAAAACGCACGCCGGAAACGACAGGCAGACCATTGTCGACGGCGAGAAAATGACCGGCGCACAGGCGCTGGTTCGTGCGCTGGAGGATTTGGGCGTTCAGGACGTGTTCGGCCTGCCGGGCGGCGCGATTCTGCCGGTATACCACGCGATCAACGACGACACGAAGTTCCGCTTCACGCTGGTGCGCCACGAGCAGGCCGCCGGCCACGCAGCAGAGGGATACGCGGTGGCCACCGGCCGCGTCGGCGTGTGCATCGTCACATCCGGCCCCGGCGCGACGAACATGATCACCCCGATCGCCGACGCGAATATGGATTCGGTGCCGCTGGTCGTGATCACCGGTCAGGTCGGCGTGGCCGCGATCGGCACCGACGCCTTCCAGGAGGCCGACATCGTCGGCGCGACCTATCCGGTCGTCAAGCATTCGTATCTGGTGACGAGCGCGCAGGACATCCCCCGCGTGCTTGCCGAAGCGCACTACATCGCCCGTTCCGGTCGCCCCGGACCGGTCGTCGTCGACCTGACGAAGACCGCCCAGACCGGCGAGATGTACTACTCGTGGCCGCAGCGCATGATCCTGCCCGGCTACAACCCGACCACCAAGGCGCACGGCCGCGTGCTCTCCGACGCCGCGAAGCTGTTCGCCCAGTCGTACCGGCCGGTGCTGTACGTGGGCGGCGGCGCGGCGCGTTCCAACGCCTCCGCCGAGGTCGCCGAACTGGCCGAGGTGACCGGCGCCCCGATCGTCACGACGCTGCCGGCGCGCGGCATCGTGCCCGACTCCAATCCGAAGAACCTCGGCATGCTGGGCATGCACGGCACGGTCGCGGCGACCGCCGCGGCGCAGCGCTGCGATCTGCTGGTCGCGATCGGCGCCCGCTTCGACGACCGCGTGACCGGCAAGCTCGACGCCTTCGCGCCGGGCGCCCGCGTGATCCACATCGACATCGACCCGGCGGAGATCGGCAAGAACCGCGCCCCGGACGTGCCGATCGTGGGCGACGTGGCGACCGTGCTCCACGATCTGATCCCCGAGATCAAGCGTTCGCAGGCGATCGGTGGCAAGCCCAACCTCAAGCCGTGGTGGGACCAGCTCGACGCGCTGCGCGATCGGTACACGATCCGCTACGACGAGCCGTGCGACCAGCCGACCGACGGTTCGCTGTCCCCGCAGTGGGTGGTCGAGCAGCTGTCGAAGAAGGCCGATCCGTCCACGATCTGGGTGTCCGGCGTGGGCCAGCACCAGATGTGGGCCGCGCAGCTGGTCGATTTCGAAAAGCCGCATTCGTGGATCTCCTCGGGCGGCCTCGGCACCATGGGATTCGGCCTGCCGGCGGCCATCGGCGCCTCCATCGGCTCCGAGCGCGATTTCCAGGGCAAGAAGCCGGTGTGGCTGATCGACGGCGACGGTTCGTTCCAGATGACATCCGAGGAGCTGGCGGCAGCCTTCCTCGACCACGCGCCGGTGAAGATCGCGATTCTCAACAACTCCGTCTACGGCATGGTGCGCCAGTGGCAGACGCTGTTCTACGAGCACCACTACTCGGCCACGAACCTGCTGGACGGCGAGGCGAAGGAGGGCGGCGAGTTCTTCGACGTGCCCGACTTCGTGAAGCTGGCCGAGGCGTACGGGTGCGTCGGCATGCGCGCGTTCACCGAGGACGAGGCGATCGCCGCGATAGACAAGGCGAACGAGATCGACGACCGCCCGGTGCTCATCGACTTCCGCGTGTGGAAGGACGCGATGGTGTGGCCGATGGTCGCGGCCGGCGCGTCCAACGACGACGTCACGTACCGCCCCGGAACCCAGCCGCTGCATCCGAACGGCGCGCCGGCCGACGATTCCGCCGACGCCTCCAGCAACGCGAGCTTCTGAGGGTCTTCGAGGGTTAAGGAGAATACTGCAATGGCAAATTATCCCGCAACGCAGCCCGGATCCACGCGGCACACGCTGTCCGTGCTGGTGGAGAACCGCCCCGGCGTGCTGGCGCGCATCGCCGGCCTGTTCGCCCGCCGCGCGTTCAACATCGATTCCCTGTCCGTCTCCCCCACCGAGCGCCCCGACATCTCGCGCGTGACCGTGACCGCCGAAGTGGACGACGTGCCGCTCGAGCAGATCATCAAGCAGCTCAACAAGCTGCTGCATGTGCTCAAGATCGTCGACCTCGACCCGGCGACCACCGTGGAGCGCGAGCTGGTGCTCATCAAGGTGGCGGCCGACGAGTCGAACCGCTCCGACGTGCTGGAGATCGTGCGCCTGTTCCGCGTGCGCGTGGTCGACGTGCACCCCGAGTCGCTGACTATCGAGGCCACCGGCGCCGGCGGCAAGATCGACGCGCTGCTGGGGCTGCTGGACCACTACGGCATCATCGAGCTGGTCCGCTCCGGTGCGGTCGCCGTGACCCGCGGCCCACGCGCGCTGAGCGAAAAGGTGCTCGGCTCGGAGATCACCGGCCGGTAGACCGGCAATCCGACAAGGTTTCGGGGGTGTGTCCGCTCGCCGGCGAGCGGACACACCCCCCGATTGTCGTATACCGGGCCACCGATTCTTGCCGATTCTTTCCACGGGATCCCGCTGATTCCCGCTGATTCCCCGCTGGCATACGATCTCCCATGCCCCGGAAACCGGCCGTATGCCAGCAGTTTTCTTTCAAACCTTCCTGCTGGCTTACGGCCGGTTTTTGGACCGTACGGGACCGTAAGCCAGCCAGGAACCCCGGCTACTCCATCTGCTCGGAGAGGTCCATCCATTCCATTTCCAGGGAGTCCGACTCGTCGGCGACCGCCTGGAGCTGCTGGTTGAGGTCGTTGAGCCCGGCGAAATCGCTCGGATCGTGCGCGGCCATGCGGGCTTCCAGATCGGCCTTCTGCTCCTCCAGCTTGGCGAGCTTGCGCTCGATGGCGGCGACGCGCTTGCTGGCGTCGTGGAAGGCCTTGCCGGTGAGCTTCGGCTCGGTGTCGGTTCCTGCCGCGGCCGTTTCCTCGGCGAGCCCGGCGGAGTCCTCCCCCGCGGCCTTGGAACCGCGCTCCGGCGCCTCCTGGGAGAGCACCTTGCCGTTTTTGAGGTCCTCGACCATGTCGAGGTAATCCTGCACGCCGCCGGGCAGATGCCGCACCTTGCCGCCGATCAGCGCGAACTGCTGGTCGGTGACGCGTTCGAGCAGGTACCGGTCATGCGACACGACGATGAGCGTGCCGGGCCAGGTGTCGAGCAGATCCTCCATCACGGCGAGCATGTCGGTGTCCAGGTCGTTGCCGGGCTCGTCCATGATGAGCACATTCGGCTCGTCGAGCAGGATCAGCAGCAGCTGCATGCGCCGCTTTTGCCCGCCCGACAGGTCGCGGATCGGCGTCATGAGCTGCGCGGACGCGAAACCGAGGCGCTCCATGAGCTGGCCCGGGGTCACTTCCTTGCCGTCGACGACATAGCTTGGCTTGTAGCGGCTCAGCACTTCCTTGATCTTGTACTTGTTGAGCTTCTCCAGCTCGTCGAGCCGCTGCGAAAGCACCGCGAATTTGACCGTCTTGCCGATGTTCACGCGCCCGACGGTCGGCGTGATCGTGCCGTCGATGAGCTTCAGGAGGGTCGACTTGCCGGCGCCGTTCGCGCCGACGATGCCGAAGCGGTCGCCGGGACCGATCAGCCAGGTCACATCGTCGAGGATCTTGCGCCCGGTGATGGTGACCTTGCGGGCGGCGGATGTGGCGTCGGCCGCCGCGGTGTCGTCCTCGGCCCGTGCGCCCGGCTCCGGCGCCGGCGTGGCGGAGCCTTGGACCGCATCGATACCGTGATCGGCCTGCGCGGCCTCCACGGCCTCCGGCACCCCGGCGTCGACCAGGCGCGGGTCATCCAGATCGGTGACGGCCACCTCGACCGAGCCGCGCACCTGCGGTTCGGCGTACATCGCCCGCACGACGTCCACGCGGGACGCGGAATCCTCCAGCGCCGCCGCATCCGGGTCGATGTTCGACAACGACGGCGCGGCCGCGGCACCCTGCGGCTTCTCGAAGATCTGGGTGACGTCGATCAGGTCGACCACCTGCTTGCCCAGGCGGGACGTGGCCATCTGCCTGAGCTCGACGGTGTTGCGCATGGGCGGCACGTCGGCGATCAGCTCGCGCGCGGCCTTGACGTGGAACTTCTGCTTGGTGGAGCGGGCGCGGGCGCCGCGGGTCAGCCACGCGAGTTCCTTGCGGGCGAGATTGCGCCGCTTCGTCTCGCGCACGTCGGCCTGGCGATCGCGTTCCACACGCTGGAGCATGTACGCGGAGTACCCGCCCTCGAACGGGTCGATCACGCCGTCGTGCACCTCCCACATGGACTCGCAGACCTCGTCGAGGAACCAGCGGTCGTGGGTGACGAGCAGCAACGCGCCCTGCCCGCGCGACCAGCGGTTCTTCAGGTGCTCGGCCATCCAGTGGATCGTCACCACGTCCAGATGGTTGGTCGGCTCGTCCAGCGCGAGGATGTCCCACTCGTGCAGCAGCAGGCGGGCGAGATCGGCGCGGCGGCGCTGGCCGCCGGACAGCGAGCCGATCGTGGCGTCCAGGCTGATGCCGCCGAGCAGCGCTTCGACGATCTCGCGCGAACGGGTCTCCGCGGCCCATTCATAGTCGGCGCGCCCCTCGAGCGCCGCTTGGCGCACGGTGGCGTCGTCGTCGAGAGGATCGCGCTGGTCGAGCATGCCGAAAGTCAGGCCGCCCCGCTTGGTCACGCGGCCCTCGTCGGGCTCCTGCGTGCCGTTGAACAGATGCAGCAGCGTGGACTTGCCGTCGCCGTTGCGGCCGACGATGCCGATGCGGTCGCCTTCGAATACGCCCTGCGTCACATCGGTGAATATGGTCTTCGTGGCGAAGGCGAGCGAAACGTGTTCAAGTCCAAGGTCATAAGTCGGCATAATCCACTAATGTAGCGCCACGCTCCAACCAACGCGCGCCTGCCCGGCGCGGTGGCGCATCAGGCCTCGAGCGACTGGGCGTAGGTGTTGCAACGGGCCGCGAACCCGGAGAACACCTGCTCGGCGAGCGGCTGCAGCTGCGGGTTGTATTCGGCGAAATCATCACGCAGTTTCGACTTGGAGCCGCCGGCCGCCTTGAGATCCTTGACCATGGACGGTTCGTCCAGCCACTCCTCGAGGATCGGCGCGGTCACTTCCAGATGGAATTGCAGCCCGAGCGCCGAACCGAAGCGGAAGGCCTGCACCTTGGTGGACGAGGACCGGGCGAGCAGCTGCGCGTCGGCCGGCAGTCCGACCACGTCGTTGTGCCAGTGCAGCACGTTGATCTGCTTGTTCCACATCGAGAAGTAATCGTGCCGGTCCACGCGCTTGATGGGGGCGAACCCGATCTCCGGAGCCTCGCCGCGTTCGAGCTTGGCCCCCAGCGCGGCCGCGATGATCTGATGGCCGAGGCATACGCCGATCACCGGCTTGCCGACGCTGATCGCCGCCCGGGCGAGCTTCGCCTCCATCTTCAGCCCCGGATACTTGTCGTAATCGAGCGCGCCCATGGGGCCGCCCATGATCACCACGCCGGCGACCTCGTTGAAGTCCGGCAGATCCGGCTTCTTTTTCTTCGCGATGTTCAACGTCTGCGTCGCCAGTTCAAGGTCCTCGAGGTTCTCCAAAATCCGTCCCGGCTTCTCCCACGGGACGTGCTGCAAAATCAACACCTGCGGCTGCGTCATGATTCCATTGTGACATCACCTACGTAAACTTTGTTCGACGTTTTGCGCATATTCGTCACCGCATGCCCCGATGACCCATAAGATGTCGCCCAACACGAATACCCTCGTAAGGTATGACACAAGCCCCAGAATCAAGCAATTCCAACACTTCCGCAACACCGGCAGTGGCCCGGGCCGCCGCCGGCCTGAAACTGTACGACACCGCGTCGCATGCGGTGTCGGCGTTCACGCCGCTGAAAGCGGGGAACGTGGGGATCTACGTGTGCGGCGCGACGGTGCAGTCGTCGCCCCACATCGGCCACATCCGCGCGGCCGTCGCGTTCGACGTGGTGCGCCGGTGGTTCCTGCGGCTGGGTTACAAGGTCACGTTCATCCGCAACGTGACCGACATCGACGACAAGATTCTCGACAAGGCCGCAGCGGCCGGCCAGCAGTGGTGGGAGCGCGCGTACTTCTACGAGCGCGAGTTCACGCAGGCGTACGATACGCTCGGCGTGCTGCCCCCGACCTACGAGCCGCGCGCCACCGGACACATGATGGACATGGTCGCGCTGATCCAGCGGATCATCGACAACGGCCATGGCTACGTAGTCAAGGACCAGGACGGCAAGCCGACCGGCAACGTGTACTTCGACGTGGCGAGCTGGCCGCACTACGGCGAGCTGACGCACCAGAAGCAGGGCGCGGACGGCGCCGCCCCGGCCGAGGTGGATGAGGCCGCCGCGGTGGCCGACCGCATGGGGCCGAGCGTCGACGCCGCCGGCGGCGACAAGTACAATCCGGTCGACCCGGCCGACATGTCCCCCGACAAGCGCGATCCGCGCGATTTCGCGCTGTGGAAGGCTCCGAAGGACACCGATCCGCTGGATGCCCGGTGGGATACCCCGTTCGGCGTCGGGCGCCCGGGCTGGCACATCGAGTGCTCGGCGATGAGCCACCGCTATCTGCAGGATATGTTCGACATCCACGGCGGCGGGCTCGACCTGCGCTTCCCCCACCACGAGAACGAGATGGCGCAGACCCGCGCGGCCGGCTACGAGTCGGCGGCCCGCTGGATGCACTCGGCGTGGGTGACCACCAAGGGCGAGAAGATGAGCAAGTCGCTGGGCACCGGCCTGTCGGTGCCGAGCGTGCTGGCCGAGCATTCCGCATGGGTGGTGCGCTATGCGCTCGGCTCCGTGCAATACCGGTCGATGCTGGAATGGTCCGATCAGGCGCTGGTCGAGGCGCAAGCCGCGTACGACCGCGTGTCGAACTTCATCGAGCGCGCCGGCGTCGCCCTGGGCGGGCAGCCCGGCCGCGAGGAGATCGCCGCCATCGGCGCGGACGAACTGCCGGCCGATTTCGTGGCCGCGATGAACGACGACGTGAACGTGTCGGGCGCCACCGCCGCGATCTTCACCGCCATCCGCTCCGGCAACACGCTGCTGTCCCAGCTGGCCGACCGCGCCGACTCCGAGGCGGCGCGCGCCGAGGTGCGCGAGGCGCTGGTCGCCGTGCGCGCGATGCTCGACACCCTCGGCCTCGATCCGCTGGCCGAGCCGTGGATCGGCGGCGGCGCCGGAACCGCCGGCGAGGGCGACAACGCCGAGCACGATGCGCTCGACGCGCTGGTGTCGGGCGAGCTGCAGGCCCGCGCCGACGCGCGCAAGGCCCGTGACTTCGCCAAGGCCGACGCGATCCGCGATGCCCTCGGCGCCGCCGGCATCGCCATCGAGGACGGCCCGCAGGGCAGCACCTGGAGCCTGAAGTAGCGCCTTCTCTCGTGTATACGGCGTATAGGTCGCCGTATACACGCCGGCATGCTCCCCTGGCGTGATCCTTGGCTCCCCTCTTTGAGGGGAGCCAAGGACAGTCGCCTCAAGGGCAGCCGCTTCGCGGGCGGCGGATCAGTCGAACACGAAGTCGACGTCGACGATGTGCAGCCGCTTGGTCAGCTCGCGTTCGAGCTCGCGCTTGCACTCGACCAGGTCGGCCACGTCGATCGTGGTGCCCGTTCCGGACAGGTAGACGTCGACCGTGTAGTTCATGCCGGTCTTGAAGATCAGGGTCTGCTCGTAGTCGGTGCCTTCAGGCAGATGGCGCTGGGCCTCGGCCTCGACCATCGCGTTGATCTCGTCGTCGTCGTGCACGCCGCCGACCAGCTCCACCAGCGCGTCGCGCAGCACGCCGATCGGCTCCTTGATGGTCAGGGCCACGATCGCGAAGGTGATGAAGAAGTCGCCGGTGTAGTGCAGGAAGTCGAGGGGCGTGCCGGTCGGCAGCAGCAGGAGGAACACGGCGACCACGCCGATACCGAACGACATCGATCCGTCGACCAGCGTGCTTTTCTGCTCGGCGGTGAGCATGGTGCTCGAATTGCGGATCTTGTGGTTTTCGCTGCGGTAGTACATGTACAGGGCGAAGCAGACGATCACGGTCAGGATCTCGTAGATCACGACCGGCCCGGTCTCGATGCGCGATCCGATGCCGAGCGCGAAGTAGTTGTAAGCCACCTGCGTCACGTCGATCAGTGAGAACAGCAGCAGGGAGAGCGTGAGCATCGCCTTGCAGATCGCGTAGATCGGCTCGAGGGCGAACATGCCGTTCGGGAAGCGGTCGGTGGTGCGCACGGTGCGCGAGGACAGGTAGGCCGCGACGAACCCGGATAACACGGAGATGGCGGTAAATGCGGCGTCCAGGAACATGGCCTTGAGGCCGGTCATGAAGAACACGGCCAGACCGGCCGCGACTTGCAGCACGTTGACGACGATGCCAACGATCAGGGCTTTGCGTTCTATTCTTTTTTGAGGCATAGGGCGGGCCTTCCACATTGCACGGCATGTCTGCGTTGGCCCGAACCATCATGGTTCGCCTGTTGGCCCAGGGCGCACGGCAGTCTGCGTATAGGTGGTGTCCAGGGAGTTCCAAACAGCATGAAGAAAGTCCATGCGCATCCAAAATCCACGGCGCTTTGGTCGTTATTCATGATAACGGAAACCCCCCGACTGCCTTCACCGAGAGCGGATGCCCCGTGTCGGACAGACAGATGAGCGGGACATGCCCTGATTAGCCGGATGGCGGGCGCCGGATCGCGGGCGGCGGATGACGGAAACCACTCCCCGGCGCACCCGTCATCCGGTCGTTCCCCGCTGCGCCCCGATCGCCGCGCAAACGTCGTTTTCCCGCGTGGCGGCTAGACTGGTGCCCACTATGGCAGCATTTAGTTCTCTTACAGACCGGCTCTCGAATGCGTTCAAGCATCTCAAGAGCAAGGGCAAGCTTTCCGAGGCGGATATCGACGGCACGATCCGCGAGATCCGCCGCGCACTGCTCGACGCCGATGTGGCGCTCGACGTGGTGCGTTCCTTCACCGGCCGCGTGCGCGAGCGCGCGCTCGGCACCGAGGTCTCCGAGGCGCTTAACCCCGCGCAGCAGGTGGTCAAGATCGTCAACGAGGAGCTGACCGATGTGCTCGGCGCCGGCGTCGACCGGCCGCTGAACTTCGCGAAGAACCCGCCGACGATCATCATGCTTGCCGGCCTGCAGGGCGCCGGCAAGACCACGCTCGCCGGCAAGCTCGGCTACTGGCTCAAGGATTCGGGACATACGCCGCTGCTCGTGGCGGCCGATCTGCAGCGCCCGAACGCGGTGACGCAGCTGCAGGTGGTCGGCGAGCGCGCCGGCGTGCCCGTGTACGCGCCCGAGAAGGGCGTGCAGTCCGACGGCGGCGACGCGGTGTCCGCGCCGGGCCTGACCACCGGCGATCCGGTCAAGGTGGCCCGCGATTCGATCGAACTGGCCAAGCAGAAGCTGTACGATACGGTCATCATCGATACCGCCGGCCGACTGGGCGTCGACGAGGAGCTGATGAAGCAGGCGCGCGATATCCGCGACGCCGTGAACCCCAACGAGATCCTGTTCGTCATCGACGCGATGATCGGCCAGGACGCGGTGCAGACCGCCAAGGCCTTCGACGAGGGCGTGGACTTCACCGGCGTGGTGCTCTCCAAGCTCGACGGCGACGCCCGCGGCGGCGCGGCCCTGTCGGTCGCGTCCGTGACCGGCAAGCCGATCCTCTTCGCCTCGAACGGCGAGGGGCTCAAGGACTTCGAGGTCTTCCACCCCGACCGCATGGCCTCGCGCATCCTCGACATGGGCGATATCCTCACGCTCATCGAGCAGGCGCAGAAGCAGTTCGACGAGGAGGAGGCCCGCAAGGCCGCCCAGAAGATGGCCGAGGGCGAGTTCGGCCTCGACGACTTCATGGACCAGCTGCAACAGGTGCGCAAGCTCGGCTCGATGAAGTCGCTACTCGGCATGATCCCGGGCATGGCGCAGCACCGCAAGGAGCTCGAGCAGTTCGACGAGAAGGAGATCGACCGCACCGAGGCCATCATCCGCTCGATGACCCCCGAGGAGCGGCGCAACCCGAAGATCATCGACGGCTCGCGCCGCGCGCGCATCGCCTACGGTTCGGGCAACACCGTCTCCGCGGTCAACGGGCTGCTGCAGCGGTTCGAGCAGGCCGCGAAGATGATGAAACGCATGACCAACAAGGCCGGAGGCGGCATCCCCGGCTTCGGCGGCCCCTCGATGGGCAGCGGCAAGAAGAACGCCAAGAAGGGCAAGAAGAAGGGCTCCAAGTCCGGCAACCCGATGAAGCGCGAGGCCGAGGAAAAGGCATTGCGCGACAAGCTGTCCGGCAAGTCCGGTTCGGGCTCCGGCGGTTCCGCGTTCGCCAAGAAGCCGCAGAATCCCGCACTGCCCGCAGGCCTGCAGGACATGATGGACGGCAACGGCGAGCTTCCCCCGAACCTGGGCGGCGGCCTGTCCGGACTGTTCTGACGGACCGCTGTTTGTCTGACGGCTCCCCTCGGCGAGGGGAGCCGTCAGACAAACAGCGAAGCTGTTGCGAGGCGACAGCCGAGTGAACCGATTGCGGTGACCGCACCAAGTGTTGGCTCCCCTCTCGGAGGGGAGCTGTCCGCAAAGCGGACTGAGGGGGAGCGTTGCCACGGACTCGTGATTAACTGCCTCTTCTTCTTCCCTCAATAAACTGTGCCGGCAGCTCATCCTTGCAATTCCTACGGAGGTTTCATGCTTTGGTTCCTGTGGATCGTGGTGCTGATCTGCGCGGTGTGGGTCACGCTCGGCGCGCTGCCCGCCGGTACGGAGGGGCGCATACCGCTGCCCTACTTCATCGCGCTGATCCAGTTCCTGTGGATACCGACGCTTGCGACCGCTCTGGCCGCTCTGGCCATGCGCGAGTATGCCTTGGCGTGCTGCGCCATCGGCGTCGGCATCGCCTCGCGGATCCGCCAGGCCGGCTATTGGTCGCGCATCGCCTCGCCGAAGGACCTTGCGGCGGCGCTGAAAAGCCGCGGCCGCCGCGGAAGCCACGCGGCGACGGCGGGATCGTCGAGCGACGGCGCCGCGAAGACCGCAGCCATGGCCCGGGCATTGCGCGATACCGAACATGAAACGGCGCAGGATGTGCTCGACCAGCAGCAGTCGTTCTCGTCCGCGGCGTCCTTCACCGTGATGACGCTCAACTGCCGGTACGGCGAGGCCGACGCCAAATCGATCGTCGGCGCGGTGCTGGCCAGGAACGTCGCCGTGCTCGCCCTGCAGGAAGCGACCGACGAGCTCGTCGACGCGCTGAACTCCGCGGGGCTCGACGCGCTGCTGCCGTATCGTCAGCTCGGCGAGGGCAAGGACACCGACAACGGCGGCTTCAACGGCATCTGGATACGCGTCGAGCCGAAGTCATCGTCGCCGGCGTCCGTCGCGATTCCAGCCGCGGACGTCCCCTCGATCACCGTTCCCGTCGATGCGATGCGCGACATCACCTTCGCCTCGGCGCACCCGAAGTCCCCGATGCGCGGATGCGCGCAATGGTCGGCCGGCATCATCGGGCTTGGCCGTCTCGCCACGGATGCCGCGCGGCGCGACCGCGACATCGCCGTGGTGCTCGGCGACCTCAACTCGGGCATCGATCACCCGAGCTTCCGCGCATTGCTGCGCTCCGGCTTCCGTGACGCGAGCCTGTCGCAGGGCCGCGGCCCGACCTCCACCTTCCCCCGATGGACCCCCTGGCCGCGCATCGAACTCGATCACATCCTCGCCACGCCCGGCGTCGCGTTCCGCAATGTCGAGTCCTTCGAAATCGCGGGCACCGATCATCTGGCGCTGGTCGCCACGCTCACGGTGTAACCGGCTGCGCAGCCAACGGCGGCGCGCATCCGGCCGCCAAAACCCGATCACCGGAAAATCCAGACCCCGGTGTTATAATTTCCCAGTTATTCGCGCGCGCGGAGCCCTCTATCTGCCGCACGCAGCGAGGAACACGTGGGCTCGGCGAGCTGTGCCCCACACTGCAAACCGAAACCACACCCCTAGTTAACAAGGAGAGCCATTTTGGCAACCAAGATTCGTCTGAAGCGTCTGGGCAAGAAGTTCTACGCGTACTACCGCGTGGTGGTCATGGATTCCCGTACCAAGCGCGATGGCCGTGCCATCGAGGAGATCGGTACCTACAACCCGAACACCCAGCCTTCGACCATCCAGATCGACTCCGATCGCGCTCAGTACTGGCTGGGCGTCGGCGCGCAGCCGACCGAGCAGGTGCTCAACCTGCTGAAGATCACCGGCGACTGGCAGAAGTTCAAGGGTCTCGACGGTGCCGAGGGCACCCTGAAGACCGCCGAGTCCGGCCCGGACGCCGAGGCTCGCGTCGCGGCCGTCGAAGCGCAGGCCCAGAAGCTCAAGGCCGCCAAGTCCGAAGCCGAGGCGAAGGCCAAGGCCGAGGCTGAGGCCGCCGCTGCCGCCGATGAAGCCGCTGACGAAGCTCCGGCCGAGGAAGCGCAGGCTGAGTGATCATGCTCGCACAGGCTGTGGAACACCTCATCAAGAACATCGTTGATTTTCCGGACGATGTCTCGGTCAAGTCCCACGAGAACCCGCGCGGCGAACTGCTTCGCGTGCGCGTGAACCCGGAGGACATCGGCCGAGTGATCGGCCGCAGCGGCCGGACCGCGAACGCGATCCGCACGGTGATTCAGGCGCTGTCCGATCACAAGGTGCGCGTCGACATCATGGATGTGCGCAGGTGAACCCCAACGTGGTGCGTCAACAACACTCCGACGACCCTCAGCAGCCCGAGCTGCTGAGGGTCTGTCGTATTGGCCGCGCGCAGGGGCTCAAGGGCGAAGTCACCGTTCAGAGTTTCACGGACGAACCGGAGTACCGGTTCGCTGCCGGTTCCGTGCTGTATGCCCGTGACGGCTCCGAGGAGTACGTCGTGGAGCATGCGCGCACGTTCAAGAACCGTTGGATCATCAAATTCGAGAGCATCGAGAACCGCGACGACGCCGAGGCCGCCAACGGCACCGAGCTGTACGGCGAAGCCGATGATTCCGAGGACATGCTCGAAGAGGACGCATGGTATCCGAAGGATCTCATCGGGCTTGAGGTGCGGCTGGCTCCGGATAACGGGCTCGGTCTGCCCGAGGGGCAGGTCGTCGGCAAGGTGGTCGACGTGCTCGACGGATTCCAGTCGCTGCTCAAGGTGCGTCTGGCCAATCCGGTGCGCGACGCCGAGACCGGCGAGGCCACCGGCACCAGCGCCTTGGTGCCGTTCGTCGAGGCGCTGGTGCCGGACATCGATCTCGATGAGCGGTATCTGACCATCGACCCGCCCGGCGGGCTGATCCCCGGACTGTAGATCCGCGAACCGTCCTGATATGCGGGTGGCCCCTTCCGTGATCGGAAGGGGCCACCCGCATATCAGGACGGTTCCGTGCGAATCCACACGGCTCCATACGGGTCAGTGCCGCGATGCGAGCGCGGTGACGCGGTCCATGAAGCGCGCGAGGAAGCCCGGCACATCGACGCCGACGGCCACCCGCGTGGTCTTGTCAGGGTCCTGCAGGCGGTCGCGGTCGCCGATCGTGCGCCCGCGGAACGCGCCGTCGAGATCGACCTTGAGATTCACGCCGAGCGTGGTCACCAGGTCCGGATCGAGCGCCGCCGCCACCGCAAGCGGATCGTGCAGGCCGCATCCCTTGAGCTCGGGCTGGTTCGCCAGATAGAAGTCGATGTAGTAGTCGGTCATGTCGGCCAGAAAATCGCCGGCGTTGGTGCCGAGGGCGCGCCAGCGCGCCGTGCCTTCGCGGGTCAGGGCGGTCTGGTGCGTCACGTCGAGCCCGATCATCGTGGTGCGCGCGCCGCAGCGGAACAGATAGTCGGCCGCTTCCGGGTCCTGCGAGATGTTCGCCTCCGTGCAGGGGCTCACGTTGCCCGGCACGGTGAGCGCGCCACCCATCAGCGTGATCGCGGCGCCGGAATCCTTGACGTCCGGGGCCTCGCGCAGTACGGTCGCCATCGTCGTCATCGCGCCGGTCGGCACGATGACCAGATCCTCGCCGTAGGTGCGCGCCGCATCGATGATGAAATCGACGGCCGAGCCGGGGGTTTCGGGGTCACGCGGCGAATCGGGCAGCACCGCTCCCCCGATGCCGTTGGCCCCATGCACGGCGACCGACCCTGCCGACGGAGCCCAAGGAGCGTCCGCCGCATAGCTTAGCGGATGATCGACACCGGGGTACACGGGCACGTCGTCGCGCCCGAACAGGTGCAGCACGGCCAGCGAGTTGCGCACGCCCAGCGGCACCGCCACATTGCCGTACGTGCCGGTGATGCCGATCAGTTCGGCCTCGTCGGCGCTGCCGAGCGCATACGCGATGGCCAGCGTGTCGTCGATGCCGGTATCCAGATCCAAAATCAGTTTCTTCATGGGCTTGCACTCCTTCAGGGTCGCCACACTATCCATGTATCATCATCCCCGCAGCCACTGACGCGGGACAAGCTCCAGCGGTCTGCCCCGCACATGGTTGAGCGGTTGATCCTCCCGCTGGATGGATAGCCCTGTGGGCTATCCATAGCAGTGCACGCAAGTGCACGTCGCATGTAACGCCGGGAGGTGGCGCGTAGCGCCGGAGGGTGGTCGAATGCTTGACGCCGCGGTATTCTCGACCACCCCCAGTCGGCTTCGCCGACAGCCCCCGCCAGCGGGGGCATGAACCACTTCATTATGTACGAGACAGGCCACTAGTGCGCTACGACAACATTCCTTGGCGAGGGAACCGGGAGTACGGATGCCGCCTCAGTGCGCGCTTCCGCCAATCCTTCGGCCAGATCGGCGAAATCGATGCCGTTCACGGAGGACAGCAATCCGACATCCTCGGCGGGGAATCGCTCCGGATGCATCGCCCCGCAGATCGCGCCGGCGATGGCCCCGATCGTATCGGTATCGCCACCGAGCATGGCCGTCATCCGGGTCGCCACGGTGGGATCGCCGCCGGCCAGCTGCACGCACACCAGCACCGCCGGAATCGTCTCCGCCGTATCCACGCCCGTGCCGAACACATCACGCAACAGACGAAGCGCTTCCTGCCCGTCCACGCCGTGCACGGCGGCGTACACGGCATCGAGCCGGGCGCACAGGTCCACGGTCGGTGTCCGGTATCCACGCTCACTGCCCAGACGTGCGGCGCGATCGGCCACACGCCACAGTTCCCCGGTATCCGCACCTCCCTCGATGCCGTAGGCCACGCAGGCCGCGACGGCGCTGGCTCCGGCAATGGCGATGGACGTGTTGTGCGTCGGCAGGCAGATCTGTTCGACGCGCCGTACCAGCGCCGAAAGATCGTTCATCGAGGAGATCGCGCCGATCGGCGAGATCTTCATCGAGGATCCGTTGGTGGTGCCGCCGATGCCTGCACGGTCGAAGGGCACACCGCGCTGGATCGCATCCAATGCGCGTCTTGTGCTTGGCCCGCTGACCACGTCGTTTTTTTCAGGATTGCGCCGTATCCAGTCAAGCAGATGCTCGACGTACGCGTGGGCGTCGACGTGGCCCCGTGCGGCGATCAGCATCCGCGCGATCAATATCGTATTGATGGTGTCGTCCGTGACCTCGCCCGCGGCGAGTGATCGAGGATACATCCCGTACCGCGTCGACGGGCGAAAAGTCGTCATGCCGTCGGGGAAGCACTCGCGCATGCGTTCACGAGGAATGAATTCCGTGGGCATGCCCATCGCGTCGCCGTACGCGCAGCCGATGAGCATGCCTCTGATGCGCCGGGGAATATCACCCTGCACGGAGTTCGATGAATCGGCGCCGCGCCGCAGCAGTGCGGGATCATGCCCCGCGAAGGTCTTGTCCATGGCCATAGCGGCCGCTCCTTCCTTGGATTCCACGTTCCGCAGGAAACGTGGATGCTTACGAGAATATCGGCATTGGCCGTGACGGATCCACCGCGGTCCATCGGGTCATATGGACCCGGCGGACCGGCGGGGCCGGCGTGACCGGAATCGCGCGGTGGGAGTTCAGGCCGCGGACGGATCCTTCTTCTCGGTCAGGAACGCCGCCGCGAACGAACAGGCCATGGCGATCAGCGATGCCGCGATGACGATGAGCATGTTCGTCACGTCGCCGGTTTTCGGGTTGACGAACCCGACGATGCCCAGCACGCCGATGGTGGAGGCGTAGTTCACCACATGGAAGGCCCCGACGATGGCCCCGCCGATCATCGATCCGAGGCAGGTGATCGCGAAACGGCGCTTGACCGGCAGGGTGACGCCATAGATGGATGGCTCGATGATGCAGAAGAAATCGGAGATCATCGCCGTGACGCAGATCTGGCGCGTCTCGGTGTTGCGGGAACGCAGCCACACGGCGAAGACGACCGCCATCTGCGCCAGCGGAACGACGTAGATCAATGGCATGATAAAGTCGCTGCCCAGGGTCGACAGGTTGTTGATGCCGATGGCGACGAGCGGCCAGTGCAGGCCGAGGATCACCAGCGGCGTGTAGAAGAAGCCGACGACGGCGCCGGCGATGGCCGGAGACAGCGCATACAGCCACTGCAGGGCCACGGTGATGGCGTCGGAGAGCAGATTGGCGATGGGGCCAAGCACGAGCAGCGTGGCGACCACGCCGACAAGGATCGTCAGGAACGGCACGAAGGTGAACTGCGTGGCGTGAGGCAACTTGCTCTTGAGCCACAGCTCGAACCTGGAGATGAAGAACATCGCCAGAATGATCGGAATCACCGTGGAGGTGTAGCCGTTTTCGGGGAAGATCACCGGGATGCCCAGAAATGTGCTGTGCACGTCGGTGGAGAAGGGCGTGCCGGCGAATAGGGTGAAGAGTGGGTCGCCCTTGCCCAGATCGGCGGCGAAATTCGGAAAGACCAGCGCCGCGCCGACGATCATGCCGATGAATCCGTCCGACCCGAACGCCTTGGCCGCCGTGTAGCCGAGCAGGACCGGGAAGAAGGTGAAGATGGCGTTGCCGATGGCATTGAGGATCACATATGTGCCGTCGCCGGACTGGATGGCACCGGTGGCGACAAGCACCGACTGCAAGCCGAGCACCAGCGAACAGCCCATCAGCACGCCAAGGACCGGCGTGATGATCTTCGTGATGGTGGCGAGGATGCGGTTCAGCAGGGTCTGCTTTGTCCTGTCCTCGACGGGCGCGTCGGCGATCGGGGACGCAGCCGCCGCGGAACCGGACGCCGGCTGCGTCTCGGCGTTCCGCTGCTGCCCGGCATTCGCTCCGACCCCGGCATCTTCGGCGCCTGACGCCGCCAGTTTGGGCAGCAGCTCGTCGTAGACATCACCGACCGTGGTGCCGATGATGACCTGCAGCTGATTGTTGGAGAACTGCGCCCCCAGCACGCCGGGAGCCGAGGCCAGCGCCTGCGTATCCGCCAGCGCATTGTCGTGAAGCGTGAAGCGCAGGCGGGTCATGCAGTGCGCGACTTCGTTCACATTGGCCGCGCCGCCGATGTGTTCGAGTATGAAATCATTCAGCTTGTCATAGTGCCCCATCGTCAGACCTTCTCTCAAGTTATCTTCGTCGATGCCTTATGTTGTGGGATATCCATACCAAATTTGGATAATTCCAAATTATAATCTTGACAATCCCAAATAGTCAACCGAGCGACACGCCGACAGCAAAGAACCATCAGCACCGCAGAATCACCAGTATTCTGGCATAGGACAGCACACACCACCGAGGAAGGCGCTCGCATGGGAACTCCATCGATTCTTGGGAAAAAAGAAGTGCGCCGCCAACGTATCGTGGAGTTGCTCGCCTCCACACCGCTCAGCTCCATCGCGCAGCTGGCGCAGGAACTCGGCGTGTCCGACGAGACCATTCGCACCGATCTGAAGTCCACGGAACTGCGCGATCAGGTGATCCAAGCACACGGCAGCGTGGCCCTCGGCGCCTCCTCCGCGGGAACCGGCGTGCCGTTCCAATTCCGGCGGTCCGTCAACACGCAGATCAAAACGCATCTGGCCAACCGCGCGGCCGAGCTCATATCCCCAGGCAGTACGGTAGCCATCGAGCACAGCGGCGTTGGCAGCATGCTGGCGGAGGCCATTGTGGACCGCCCCGAGCTGAGCGATACCATCACACTGATCACCAACTCGTTCCCCATCATCGCATTGCTCATCGAACGCCACAGCCGCATGCGCACCGTATTTCTGGGAGGCCGTTTCATCGAAGGGCAGCTCAACACCTACGGTTCGACCACCATCGACCAAATGAGCCGCATGCACGGAGACATGGCGTTTCTCAGCCCGGCGGCAGTCAGCGGCGCGCTGGCGGTGACCGGATTCGTCGAGGACGACGTGGCGTTCAAGACCACGCTTATGTGTCAGTGCAGCCGCAGCGTGCTGCTGCTCGACAAGTCGAAGATGGGAAAGACCGCGCTGCTCGACATCAATCACGTCTACGACTACGACTACGTCGTCACCGACGCGGATTTCGACACCGAGCAACGGCAGGCATTGGCTGACCACAACGCGTCCGTCATCGACATTCGCTGCCCGGGCGCCGGGCCGGCCACGGCCGGTTCACGGAATGCCGACAGGGCCATCCACTAGGCTATGGGACTATGAAGATCGACATCGTTTCCGTGTTTCCCGAGTATTTCGAGGTTCTGAACCTAAGCCTGTTCGGCAAGGCGCAGGCCAAGGGACTTATCGACGTGTCCGCGCACAACCTGCGCGACTGGACGCATGACGTGCATCATTCGGTGGACGATACGCCGGTCGGCGGCGGGGCCGGCATGGTGATGAAGCCGGAGGTATGGGCCGAGTGCCTGGATGAGCTGCTCGGCCCGCCCGCCGCGAAGAGCACCGCCGCGGACGATGGCGGAGCGGACGGCAACGGCGCGGACGGCGCCGCATCGGAATCCGCACCCGCCGATCCGGCCGCCGGCGAGGCCGCCACGAGGGTGCCGGAATCCGCGGAACCAACGGAGGTCTCCCCCATTCTGATTTTTCCGAATCCGTCGGCGCCGCTGTTCACCCAGCGCGACGCGACCGAGTTGTCCCACGCCGGGCATCTGCTGTTCGGTTGCGGGCGCTACGAGGGGTACGACGCACGCATCCCCGAGTATTACCGCGCGCAAGGCGTCGATGTGCGCGAGTACTCGATCGGCGATTACGTGCTCAACGGCGGCGAAGTGGCCGTATCGGTGATGCTGGAGGCGATCACCCGGCTGCTGCCCGGATTCATGGGCAACCCCGAATCGACCGTCGAGGAATCGTATACGGGAGAAGACGCGCTGCTGGAGCACCGGCAGTACACCAAGCCGGCCCAGTGGCGGGGCATCGCGGTTCCGGACGTGCTGCTGTCCGGAGACCACGGCAAGGTCGACCGGTTCCGCAGGGACGAGGCGCTGGCGCGCACCGATGCGATCCGCCCGGATCTCATCGAACGGCTCGATTGTTCGGCACTCGACAAGGCCGACCGCAAAACGCTGATCGGACTCGGCTGGGAGGTTTCCGCCGCGCATCCGCGGCGTCTCGCGTAGAGGCTCACGCCGCCACGTTCCCGCGAGCCGTTCCAGGCACAAGGCAACAATCGATGAGGGCCGGCCCCATCTGGGACCGGCCCTCATCGGCGATGGCACGCGTTCGGCTTACAGACCGAAGACCTTGACGCGGTTCTCGACAGACTGCTTGTCGACCGGGCCGGCCGGCTGCGCGACGGCGCCGAACGGCATTTGGGCCTGCAGCTTCCAGTTGGACGGCAGGCCGAACTCGGCGGCGACCGCCTCATCGATCAGCGGGTTGTAGTGCTGCAGGGAAGCGCCGAGGCCCTTCTCCGCCAGCGCGGTCCACACGCCGAGCTGGAGCATGCCGGCCGCATCGCGGGCGAAGCCCGGGAAGTTGTCCTTGTAGGCCGGGAAGCTCTTCTGCAGCTGCGCGGTCACGTCGGCATCGTCGTAGAACAGCACGGTGCCGTGGCCCGCGGCGAAGCCATCGATCTTGGCTTCGGTGGACTTGAAGGCCTCGGCGTCGGGAACGACGGCGCGCAGCGTCTCCTTGACGACGCCCCACAGCTTCTGATTGGCATCGCCGAACAGCACGACGGCGCGCTGCGGCTGCGAATTGAAGGCGCTCGGCACCTCGACGGTGACGTCCTCGACCAGCTTGACGATCTCCTGATCGCTGATCGGGGAATCACTCGTCAGCGCGTACTGCGAGCGGCGGGCCTTCAGGTCCTCGACAAAATTCGACATGACATCTGCCTTTCTGTTGCGGTTCTACGATCGGAGCATCGACGGAGCGGATATACCCCTTATCGCGATATCTCGATTCGATATATTTGCCAAGATCTACGGTACTGAATTCGTCTGCGCCCCACGTCGACATTCACCATCAGAATATTGTGAGCTATCTCACACTATTCTGATCACCGTGTCCAAACATCTCCCGGTCAGCCCGCGTCCTCGTTGAATTCGATGTAGAACACGGCGGTTTCGCCATAGTCGCGCTGCTCGGAGACGCTCCAGCCGGCCGGCGGCGTCGGGTCATCGGACCGGGCGGAACGCTCCAGCACGATCAGCGTGCGGTCGCCGGCCGCGCCGGACCGGACCAGATCGGCGAGCAGACGGTCGCACACTTCGGTCGCGAAGACATACGGCGGATCGATGAACACCACGTCGAACGGCTGCGGCGCGGTGACCGACGCGTATTTTTCGGCTTTCGCCCTGATGACGCGGGCATTCATGCCCGGCTCCCACGCACGGTGGCGCTTGAGCGCGGTCAGCGTCACGGCGATCAGCGAGGCGGCCGGGCCGTTCGCCTCGACGGCCACAAGCTCGCGGGCGCCGCGGCTCAGCGCCTCGACGCCCAGCGCGCCGGTGCCCGCGAACAGATCGAGCACCCGGGCGTCATCCAGCACACCCAACGAATCGAGATGGGAGAAGATCGCCTCTTTGGTGCGGTCGGTGGTCGGCCGCGTACCGCTTTTCGGCGTGGTCAGCGCCACGCCCTTGAATCGTCCGGAAATCACGCGCATGCGCACCATGTTCTCAGGCACCGGTGACGATGACTCTCGCGATCCCGAGCATGCTTGGACATCCGGTCTGTCGATGGCGCCGCTACGGCATCACGACGATGTCAGGAAGGTCTCGTTTCCCCGCGTGAAGTCCAGCACGGCACCGGCGAGCTGCACTTCACCGGACAACGACGGATCGGCCTGCAGCAACCGTTCCGCGCGGGCGCGGGCGTCGGCGATGATGTCGGCGTCCTTGACCACGCGCAGCAGCTTTAGGCTGGACTTGCCGCCCGACTGCGCGTCGCCGAGCACATCGCCGGCACCGCGGAATTCCAAATCGGCCTGCGCGATTTGAGAACCGTCCAGCGTGCCCTGGATCACCTGCAGCCGCTGTTCGGCCGGCGACCCCGGCTCGGCGCGGGAGATCAGGAACGCCCAGCTGTTGGTGCCGCCGCGCCCGACGCGGCCGCGCAGCTGGTGCAGCTGCGACAGGCCGTAACGGTCCGCGTCGAAGATCACGATGCAACTGGCCTGAGGCACGTCCACGCCGACCTCGATCACCGTGGTGGCCACCAGAATCGGCGTCGCGCCATCGGCGAATTCCTCCATCACCCGGGTCTTCGTCTCATCGTCGTCGCGCCCCGTGAGCGTGGCGAACGCAACGCCCTGGAACTGCGGCAACCCGGACAGCCGATCGACGATTTCATGCACCGAATGCAGCGGCGGGCGCTGCTCACGCTCGTCGTCCGTCTGCTGGTCGGCCGACGGGCCGCCACCGGCCTGCCGGGCCGCCGGGGCACCTCCCGCGGCGCCGGAAACGGCCAGTCGACGCTCGCGGGCGAACGCGTCGGACTCGTCGTATACGCCGATGCCGGTGTCGCCGGACGCGTCCCCGGACTCGTCCTCGTCCGCGTCGATGCGCGGGCAGACCACGTAGGCCCGCTCCCCCGCGTCGATGCGCTGGCGCAGATGCGCGAACATGTTGGCCATCGTGCGCCCGTCAGCCTCGGGCACGATGAACGTACGGATCGGCTTGCGCCCTCCCGGCAGCTCGGTCAGCCACGAGATGTCCAGATCGCCGAACCAGGTCATGGCGGCCGTGCGCGGGATCGGCGTCGCGGTCATGACCAGCAGATGCGGCGCCATATCCGCCTTCGTCCGCAGCGACTCACGCTGCTCGACGCCGAAGCGATGCTGCTCGTCGATCACCGCCAACGCCAGGTTCGGCGCCTGGAAGGTCTTGGAGAATGCGGCATGCGTGGCCACGATGATGCACGGCTCCCCGCTGGCGGCCTGCGCAAGCGCGCGGCGACGCGCGGCCAGTTTCATGCCGCCGGTCAGCAGGATGACCGGGATCTTCGGATCGACCTTGCCAACCATGGCGCCGATCGTGGCGTGATGCTGCTCGGCGAGCACCTGCGTCGGAGCCACCAGCACCGCCTGACGGCCCGAGCCGACCGCCTGCAGCAGCGCCGCCAGCGCGACCACGGTTTTTCCGGAGCCGACCTCGCCCTGCAGCAGGCGCTGCATCGGATAGTCGCGAGCCATATCGGCGCCGATGTCGTCGACGACCTCCCGCTGCCCAGCGGTCAGCGCGAACGGCAATGACGCAATGAACCGATCGCGGACGGACAGGTCCGCGCACGGCGCGGCATCGGCCTTATGCGCATGCTGCCGGGCCTGCAGCAGCGCGACCTGGCAGACGAACGCCTCCTCGTAGCGCATCGTGTCGATGGCGCGCTTGAACGCGGCGGTGGTGTCGGGCTCGTGGATCGCGGCGAACGCATCGGCGCGGTGCATCAGCTGCCGATCGGCACGCACCGATTCGGGAAGGATGTCGGGGATCATGCGGCGCAGTGTCTCGCGCGCGGCGGCAACGCCCGCCTCGCCGTCGTTCCCGTCAACGCCCGTTTCCGGCGCATGCGCGTCATCCGGCGCTGCCGGCTCCTCGTCGCCGGCCAAGGCATGCAGAAAGCCCAGAATCGATTCGTGGATATGCTCGCTGGAGATGCGCGATGTCGCGTGGTAGACCGGGCGCGGCCGGCAGACGCGGCGCAGGCCGGCCTCCATCGTGTCCGCATCGTAGCGCAGCGCGGACGACGCGGGAACAAACATGGCGTCATCGGCGCCGGCATCCGTCGGCTCGCTCATTCCCCCGGGCGCGACAGTCAGTATTTCCGGATGCGTGAACTGCAGCTGCCCGTTGAACTCGCTCGGTTGCCCCGACACGACCGCGCCGGCGCCGGCACGCAGCCGCATACTCAGCCAGTCGACATACTGCTTCTTGTACGAGAAGAACACGAGCCGGGCCACGGATCCGGCCACATGGCGCGAGCGGGCGAACGCCGCATCGTCGATCAGCGCCTCCAGCCGGTACCCCCGGCGCGCAATCATCGGCACGACGCGCAGATCGCGGATCACGCCGGCGAACGCCATCGTCTCGCCGATGCGCGCCTCGCGGATCGCCCGCAGCGGCACCGGATCGGTGACGCGGAACGGATAATAGGTCAGCGCATCGGCGACCGAGACGATGCCCAATGACTTGAGCGCGCCGGCACGCCTCTTGTTCGTCATCAGCGACGCAATCGGGGTTTCCAACGTAATGCTCATGGGTACTCATTGTGGCCGACCACGCCGACACCTCCGGCGCCGCCGGCGGCATAAACATGCCGGCGGAACACGCGCACCGCACAGCGCAACGCAAAGAAAAAGCCCCGGGGTCTTGCGACTACCGGGGCTTAAGCTTGCTATCTCGCGATTCACGCGGCCACACGCTGAACCTTGCCAGCCTTGAGGCACTTGACGCACACGCGAACGCGAACGTTCTCGCCGTCGATCGTGGTGCGAACCGGCTGCAGGTTCGGGCGGAAGGTGCGCTTATTGCGGATATGCGAATGCGAAACGGTGAAACCGGTCTGCGGTCCCTTGCCGCACACTGCGCAACGAGCTGCCATGTTGGACTCCCTATTAATTCTTTAGACTTGCAAGTCTTGCGTTATTCGCACCGCACCATGGGGTACGGCAGAACACACAACTTCACTAATATACCGCGCAATACCGGACAATGCAACACAAGCGTGTATCATACGGCGGCGGCACACGCCGGAAAACGTTGCCGCATATGCGTTCCTTCACTATAAGGCACACGCGCGACCCGCCCCGAGACCTCGCCGGCGGCCGCCGCGAATCAGGGACGCCGCGGATGTGGGGTGGCCGGCACGGGTGCACGCGCCCGCACCCGATAGACCCAGGCTTCCCCGACGCTCAGCTGAAGGCGTAGCATCGGCGCTACCCCCGCAAAATCATCCGCTGTGCCTATTGCCGCTTTCAGCAAACATTCATAAACTCACGGTACAACTCAAAATATCTGAGGGTCTGTCAAGGAGGATGCCATGCTCAGTCGCATCGGTGAATATTTTGCACACCAGCGCGAGGAACAGGCGCGCAAACCCAATCATGCGGTGATATCGCTCGGCCACGTTTGGGTGGACATCATGATGGATGTCAACGGCGTGCCGAAGGCCGGCGGATTCGCGGTGTCCGACCACACCACGGCGGCCGTCGGCGGCAGCTACCGCGTGCTGCAGGCAGTCAGTCGCATGGGCGTCGAGGCCGATCACGCCGGCATCATCGGCACCGGGCCATGGGCCAGCATCGTGCGCAAGACCTTCAGCGACCACGAGATCACGCACATCGGCCAGGACCGGCTCGACACGGATTCCGGCTTCCGCTTGGTGCTGGGCGATGAGGACCATCGCAAGACCTATATCGCCACATACGGTGCGGAGGCCCAAGGAGACGAGACCACCTTCGACTGCGTGGAGCCCGCCGCCGGCGACATCATCCACATCAGCGGCAACACGCTGATGGACCACACCGCCGCCGGCATCGACGAATTCGTGCAGCGGGCAGGCACCGACCCGAACGCCCGCGATTACCGGATCGTCCTCAACCCGACGAACACGCTTTCGCTGGTCAACGACCACCTGCTGGAGGACCTTGTGCTGGCTCGCCCGACATGGTCGTGCAACCGGCAGGAGGCCATCACGCTGGCCGAACGGCTCGGCGTGCCGCAGGAATCCGACGACGGGCTGACCGTTGGCGGCGGATTCGACAAGGCGATGGCGCGGCTGTGCGAGTCGCTGGGCGCCACGCTGCGCGCGCCGCTGGTCGTGCGCGCCGGATCGCGCGGCGCATGGGTGCGCACGCCGGGCGGCGACGTCATCCATATCGAGGGGTATCCGACCAAGGCCACGCACACCCGCTCGGCCGGGTCATGCCATACCGGCACGATGTGCGCGATGCTGGCGCGCGGCTGGTCGCTGACCGATGCCGTGCAGATCGCGAACGCCGCGGCGTCGCTGGCCATCCAGCGCAGCATCAGCGGCGTGCCCGACTGCCCGACCTACGACGAGGCCATCGCCAAGGTCGAGGAAAGCGACCCGACGCCGGTGAAGTAACCGCCACGGCCTGGACTCCCCCGCCGCGGCACCGGTTTTCCGCGCCGCGGCGAATTCATCCTCTGTTCACGGATAGCGTGGCCTTCCCGCCTGCGCCAGACCGTAGGATGGAGGATGAGCTGACGTCAGGAGTTATGTATGGCTGAGAACGCAACGTCCATGGCCCCGTCGCCTCGGACCGAGGAGACGGGCGAGACCGGAGCGACCGGGAAGCTGACCTCGCGCGAAAAGCGCTGGATCGTCTACGATGTCGGCAATTCGGCGTTCGTGCTGCTGAGCACCGCCGTGGTGCCGATCTACGCGAATTCGCTGCTCGAGGCCGCCGGGCAGCACAACATCGTGTCGACATGGGGATACGCGCAGACGATCGCCTCGCTGGTGATCGCCGTGCTGATGCCGCTGCTCGGCTCGATCGCCGACGTGCAGGGCATGAAGATCAAGTTCTTCCTCGGCTTCTTCGGCACGGGCGTGGTCATGAGCTGCGCGATGGCGCTGCCGCTCGGCTGGCTGCCGTTCCTGATCATCTACGTGCTGGCGACGATCGGCCTGAACGGCTCGCTCACGTTCTACGATTCGATGCTCATCGACACGACGACCAACGAACGCATGGACCGCGTATCGTCGCACGGTTACGGCTGGGGCTACGTCGGCTCGACCGTCCCGTTCATCGCATGCATCGCCCTGATCTTCGGCGGTCCGTCCCTCTTCGGCTGGTCGACGGCCGCCTGCACGCGGGCCTCGTTCGTGATCACGGCCATCTGGTGGGTGGCGTTCACGATCCCGCTGCTGACCAGCTACCGGCAGGTGCATTACCGCGCGACCCGCGACCAGCTGGGCGAGGCCGTGCACGGCACTTTCAGCGAACTCGCTTCGACCTTCGGCAAGATCGTGAAGAACAAGCCGCTGTGGATGTTCATGATCGCGTTCTTCTTCTACATCGACGCGGTGAACACGGTGATCTCGATGAGCACCTCATACGGTACGCAGCTCGGCATCGACTCCACGCAGCTGGTGATCGCGCTGCTGGTCACGCAGTTCGTCGCGTTCCCCTGCGCGATCCTGTATGGGCGGATGGCCGGAAAGTACGGCTGCAAGCCGATGATCGTGGCCGCGGTCGTGGCGTACATGTGCATCGTGTTCTTCGCCGCGTTCTTCCTGCGCTCGGCCGTGGAATTCTGGATTCTCGCGATTCTGGTCGGCATGTTCCAAGGCGGCATCCAGGCCCTGTCGCGCTCGTACTACGGCAAGATCATCCCCAAGGACCACGCCAACGAGTACTACGGCTTCTACGATATCTTCGGCAAGACGGCGAGCATCCTCGGCACCTTCATCGTGGCCACCACCACGTCGCTGACCGGCAACGCCTCGATCGGCGTGCTGTCGATCGCGATCCTGCTCGTCGTGGCGCTCGTGTTCCTGCTGCTGCAGAAGGATCCGACCAAGGCCTGACGCGGCTAGCCCCGGGCCGGATACCGAGTCGGGTGCGATCAGCGATCAGTATGATCCGGCGCGGTATCCGTCAGATCGGTATCCATCAGTGCGATACCCGATGGCATAGCGGTCGCCGGCGGCCGCGCCGCGCTCCGGATCAGCCCCGGTCGTATCGGCGCCGTCGGGTGAGACCGGAACGGATATGATCTCCGTTTTCAGCAGGTACTTTTCCGCGAAATCCAGCGTGGTGCGCACCATCGCCCCCTATGCCGTGCGCGTTCCCCGACAAGCCGGTATGACGAGTCGGTATGACGGCTCCCCTTCCGCCGCCATGACCACTATGGAAGCACACCGCCGTCGGCGACACGAGACCCGACCTATATCAAGAAGCTATGGCCGGTTCAAGGCGCCGAACAGTCATCGATCCGCACGGCACGCGCGCGATTCGATGAAGCCGCGCACGGCGTCCACGTACTCGTCCATGCGCGCCATCAGCGCAAGATGGCCTCCGGCAAGATCGGTGACGACGGTCGGATCCGGCATCAGACGCACCAGCGCGTCCTTGTTCGCCTGATTGAAGGTGTGGTCGTCCTCGGAAAGGATCAGCAGCACACGTCCGCCCCATTGCGCGAAATCCGCCGGCACCATGTCGGCATGCGATGCCGCGTCGATCAGCAGATCCGCCATATGGCGCTGGTACGGCTTGTCGAGCAGCTGCCGCAAGGCATCGCACAGCCCCTGCATCAGCCGCCGCTCCTTCGGCTGCAGATCCCGCGTCTTGCGCATGACGGCCCACGCCATCAGCCGCCGGTAGAGCGGCATCGGCACCAGGCGAAGCATCCGCTTCCACTTGCGCTGCTCCGCGACCATGCCCATCAGCTCGTCATGCGCCTCACGGCCCATATCCCGCGCCAGCGAACAGGTGTTGGACAGCACCAGCCCCTCGATGCGCCCGGGATGGGACTTCGCCACGATCTGCGCGATCACGCCGCCAAGCGACTGCCCGACCAGCCACACCCGCTCGTCAAGCCCGTCCAGCAACCCGGCGATGGCCCGTGCGAGTTCGGCATTCGTCGCGAACCGTTCCTGATAGTCGAAGGTGATGACCGAGCAGTCCTCGGCGAACCGTTCGAAATGCAGGTAGAACAGGTCGGACAATCCGATGCCGCCCGGCAGCAGCACGACCGTGGCCCGGGCGCCCGGATGACGGTGGTACCGGTACGAGAAGGTCTCGCCGCCCGGCAACCGCATAGTTCGCCGCGGGTATCGTCTGCAAAAATCGGCGAGATCGTTCATCGGTCGTCCTTTCCGCTCATTCCGCGCATCCGGCATCATCCGGAATCATATCGGTCATCGCTCGCGGTAATCCTTGACCAATCGGATGATGGCGGCCGCGATGCCGCACAATATGCCGCCGATCGGCCACGGCAACCAGAACATCGAGTCCTCCGAGACGCCGGAACCGATGGACGACCAATCGCCGCGCAAGGCCGCCGGGCTCAGGAACAGCAGGCACAGGGCGATCACCGTGGCCACCATCATGATGATTCCGCACACCGTGCCGGTCAGCCTGGCATAGAAATCCTGTTCGCCCGCACGCTCCTTGCGGTCGGACTCGGCCTCCTTGTTGTAGCCGTCGATGTCGAGCATGCCGTATCGCATCCCGCAGTAGACAAAGCAGAAGACGGCGGCCGCGCACAATACCAGCATGATCGTGACCGGCCACCCATCGCTGACGCCCAGTACATCGTCCGCGTACACGAGAACAACCGTACCGATCAGGATCATCGCGATCCCGGCCACGATGCCGGTCACCAACACGCGCATCTCGCGGCTGCGATCATCCTCCGTGTAGAAATCCTTGACATACGGGTGACGCCGCTTGAAATCGGCGTGCGACATTCCGCCCGGGATCAGCGCCGCCAAGCCGACGATCACGCCAACGCAGATGCACAGCAACGTCAGGAAACCGTTGAGCGGCGTCGCGCCGAGAATGGAATTGCCGGAATCGAACAGGCAGCCGATGCCGGTCGCGGCCACGATCGCCGCACTGCCTCCGGCGACGAGCAGCGCGAACCGACGACGATGCCTGTCGTAGCCGGTCAGATCCTGCGGCAGGGCGGCCGCAGGGGCGATCGCGCCGGGGCCTTCCCCCGCCGCCGGCCCAGTCGCCGCGGTTTCGCCATCCGCCGCCGCGGCCTCGCGCGCAGCCGGCCGGCTCACGCTCACGTCGCCGAGCACGAGGTCATCGAGCGTGCAGCCGAACAGGTCGCAGATCATAAGCAGCTTGTCCATCTCGGGGTATGCCTTCTCGGATTCCCATTTCGAAATGGCCTGACGGGAGACGCCGAGCAGCATGGCCAGCTGCTCCTGCGTCATGTTGCGCTGCGAGCGCAGATACTGGAGATTGGTGCGGAAGCTCATCGTCGCCGTCCTTTTGCCGTGTGGTTCCATCATGCCGTATTCGGCCGTTGGCCCCACTATGGCATGTCGGGGCCGCCGCCCGCCACCATCTTGCGGTTGCGATTGCCGGTCGCAACCGAAACCGCGCGCAACCTCAGGTTGCATCGGCGGGATTCCGCCGTTTTCCGGCTTCCTCACCGCCGTTTCCGCCGGATGCGTTCCGACCGTTTCCCGCGCTCCCCACGACGGGCGACCGTCGATCGCGGGATGACCGCGAGCTTGCCCGATCCCGACCGGCGGCTACCGCAACGCCCGCCAGGCCGCATCGAGGCCGAGCGAGCGTCCGGGCAGCTTGGGCCAGGTGTCCAGCCCATCCCCGTACTTGCGCGCGATGAGATGCACATGCAGATGCATCACCGACTGGTCCCCGACGAACGAGGTGTTGAGCAGGTCGACCCCGTCGAATCCGCAGTCGTCGACCAGGTGGCGGCCGACCCGCTGCGCCAGATCCGCCACCGCGTGCAGGGACTCGGCGTCGCAGTCGAGCACGTTCACCGCGTGGCGTTTGGGGATGACGAGCAGATGGTAATCGGCCTGATCGTCATTGGACAGGAAGCACAGCGCCAGGCGGGATTCCATGACCGGGCGGCATGGCGCCTCGCCGCGGACGATGACGCAGAACACGCAGTCATCGCCCTGTTCGGATTGTTCGATGTGTGCCATCACGATCCTTTCCGTGCCGAGTCGACCCGTGTCAGAGGATTTCGCTGGCGACCATGCAGACGTTGTCGTCGGTCATGATGCCGTCGACGCCGTGTCGGTCGAAGATGGCGTCGACCCACGCGCGATGGGCTGGATACGCCGGGTCCGTGGGCAGCGGGCTGTGGGAATGCGAGTCCATGTACTCGCGCCAGCTGTCGCGGGTGTAGTGGATCGGGTTGGGGAATTCGCGGATCTGCGGATGCCGGAAGAACTCGGCGGTGGTCTCCTTGAAATGCCGCGCGCTCACGCCCATGTCGGCCCGGTCGCAGGCTAGGGGATCCGGCTGGTGTGCGGGGTCCCCGGAAGCCGCCCCGTCGGCAGCCCCGGACGGGTCGCCGTCATGACCGATGGTCATGGCCGAATCGAATGACGTGCTGTTGTATACGGAGACGAGCAGGAACGTGCCGCCCCGGCTGATGCGGCGGCATTCGGCGAGGAATTCGTCATGGTCGAACCAGTGCAGCGCCTGGGCGCAGGTGATGGCGTCGACGCTGTGATCCGGCAGCCCCGTATGCGAGGCGGATCCGTCGATCACCGTCACCCGGCGGTATGCGGCCGTCTGCACGGCCAGTTCGCCGCGCATGTCCGCATCCGGCTCCACCGCCAGCACCTCGAATCCTGCTTGGGCCAGCGGCACGGTGAATTTGCCGGTGCCGGCGCCGATATCGGCCACCACCGCATCGGACGGCATCAATGAGGCGATGTAGCGCATCACCTCCTTGGGGTATCCCGGGCGCGCGGCGGCATAGGCCTGCGCCTTGCCGTGGAATTTCGTGTTCTCCATGGCTCCCAGCATAGGGCGTCAGCCCGTTCCCCGCGCATTGTTTCCATAAGAAAAGCCCCCGTCACGCCGGCAAAAGCGTATTTCTGGGGGCAACAGGGCTTCCGGGGACCGGATCGCACCACAACGGCTGTGACGGCATGCGAGGAATGGGCTTCCGGAGGCCCATATCACTCCGCATCACCCCGCTTTGGTACGCAATATGCGAGTTGTCGGTGCACGGCATTGTAGTGGAACCGGTTGCAACCCGGTTTTTCACCCCGACACGCCAACTATTTCGGTGTTGTCTCCGCAGCCGCGCACCGACAACTCGCGGTTACCGTACCTACGCGCCGGTATCGGGCCTCCGTTCGCACACCCTGAACTGGTCCAGCACCACCAAGGTGTCGTCGTCCACGCGGAATGTCGGATCGCTGAGCACCTCGATATACGCCGGTGAATCCCAGAACTCCTCGTGGGCCGCACGCCAGGCGGCTACATCCTCATAGCCCTCGCCTTCGGCATGGACATGGGCCTCGTCGACATCGGCCAGCCGCGCGATGCGCACCGCGGTGCGCTCCAGCACCGCGACGGGCCGGTTCCCGGAATCGACGAGCACGGAACGGTCGCCGGCCCGGGGCAGCGTTTCCCCGGCGCTGAGGTATTCGGTCAGCAACGCCGTGCCGGAGGTCTTGCGGCCCTCGAGAATCGCCGCGACCAGCCGGTCGCGCAGCGGGCCGGGGAACGCGAACTCCTCTCTTGGCAGGCCGGCCCACGATTCGGGCGTTTCCGGCGCGGCATTCCCCTCGGCATGCGCCGGATCGGCGCCGTCATAATGAGACAGATGATTCGACATGTGCGCAATAGTACCCGATGCGGCCCGAATGGACGAATCACGGCGAAGGCGTCTGCGGCGGGCGCCAGCGAACGCCGGCGAACGGCGAATACCCCCTATCCGCCCCGCTAAATAGACACCTCACCCGGTTGTATTGCTTTACGCTTCGGCCATTCGAACCTACAATGACGGCTGGTTGCACATGATCGCCGCCGATGGGCGACTTTCCGTCAAACGCCACAGAATCGAGTTCAGGTAGATATGAAGAAGATCATCACCGCAGTGGCAGTGGCCTTGGGCACCTGCGGATTGGCGCTGGCCGCGCCGACCAGCGCCATGGCCGCCGAGGTCGGCGTGGAGATCGAACACCAGACCACCGTCGAGGGCACGCTGCCCAACAGCGACGTGCTGCAGCATCTGCACGATACGAACAACCAGATCAAGCAGGACATCGACACCACCGCCCAGCACCTCGACCAGCTGCATGAGCAGGCCCACCAGGATGCCGACAGCCTGCGCCAGCACCACGAGCAGGCATGGCAGGATGCGCAGCAGACGCACGACGACATCAAGGGCGCGGTCGACGGCGCCTACGATCGCGCGCACGACACCCAGCAGACCCTGCATCAGGACGCTCAGGACGCCCAGCAGCACCTCGACCAGGCGCACAACAACCTCAAGGCCGATCACGACGCCCTCAAGCAGCAGCATGAGTCGCTGGTGGAAGCCCAGAACCAGGCGCACAAGAACTTCCAGCAGGCGCTGGCGAACGCGTCGAAGCACAATCAGAGCGACGACCAGAAGGGCACCACCGCAACGGACGGCAAGAGCACCGACAACAAGACCTCTGACGGCAAGCAGGGATCCGCCACATCCGGATCGACCACCACGGGCAAGACCACCACGACCTCCACGAACGCATCCGGCACCCAGTCCGCGAATGACGGCGCGTCCGGCACGAACGCCTCGTCCACGGGCGACGGCACGGCGACCGGGGCTGCGAGCCAGTCCAACCAGGGCGGACTGCTCGCCTCGACCGGCATCGGCATGCCGGCGTTGACCCTGTCGATCACCGCGATCCTGGCGTTGGCACTGCTCTCGTACAGCGTCAAGGCCTATCTCAAGGACCGTCAGACCAAGTAGACGAGCCTCGGCGGTGCGCGCGCATCGTGCGCACCACACGCATCGGACACGCGAAAGGCCCGGCGAACATTCCCGTTCGCCGGGCCTTGTTGTCGTGACATGTCGGAAAAACAACGCAGGGGTGGGCGATGTAGGAATCGAACCTACGACCCCTTCGGTGTGAACGAAGTGCGCTAGCCGCTGCGCCAATCGCCCGGAAAACCATCGAGAACGGCGCCTGCGGCAGCACTCGCCTGCCGGTCAGGCACTCTCGGGTGGGCGATACAAGATTCGAACTTGTGACCCCTTCCGTGTCAGGGAAGTGCGCTACCACTGCGCCAACCGCCCGGGTCAGCCTCCTGGCGCACGGGCAACGCCCGCGAACCGGAAGCATCAGAGGGAGGGACACTCCCCCGTGCGAGCGGACAACGGGACTCGAACCCGCGGTCTCAACCTTGGCAAGGTTGCGCTTTACCAACTAAGCTATGTCCGCACTCTGCCGCCTGCAAGAGGCAACAGGTGGATAATGTACGCCAAACTGCGCACGGATGCAACATCCGCGCGTGTCAACCCCGATTCGACCGGAATCGACCCGGGTCGGCGCGCCCCGTTACAGCCCGTACACCTCGTGCGCGAACTTCTCGAGCACGGGGATCGAACGGCGCACCTTGTCGGTGTCGATGCAGTAGGCCATGCGGAAATAGCCCGGGACGCCGAAGCTGTTGGACGGCACGAGGATCAGGTCGTATTCCTTGGCCTTCATGCAGAACGCGTTCGCGTCGCCCTCCAGCGCCTTCGGGAAGATGTAGAAGGTGCCGCCCGGGCGCACCACGTCGAAGCCGATCGAGGTGAGCGCGTCGTAGAGCAGGTTCATGTTCGTCTCGTACACGCTCAGGTCGCTGGTCTCGTCGACGACCTTCGCCACGGCGAGCTGAATGCTCGAGCTCGGGCAGTTGTGGCCGGTGCCGCGGCTGATCTGGCCGCACATCGGCACGATGAGCTTCGCGTCGGTGGCGCGCGGGTTGACGGCCACGTAGCCGATGCGCTCGCCCGGCAGGCTCAGCGACTTCGACCAGGAATAGCAGCTCAGCGTGTTGTCGTAGAACCTGCTCGGGTACGGCTGCGTGCCGCCGTCGAACACGATCTCGCGGTACGGCTCGTCGCTGATCAGGAAGATGTCGTGGCCGTATTCGGCCTGTTTGGCGGTGAGGATGCCGGCCAGACGCTTCAGCGTCTCCTCCGAATACACCGCGCCGGAGGGGTTGTTCGGCGTGTTGATGAGCACCGTCGTCACCCCGGGGTTCATCGCGGCCTCGAACGCGGCGAAGTTGATCTGGAAGTTCTCGGTGTCGGCCGGCACGATGGTCAGCCGGGCGCCGGTGCCCGCGACATACGGCTGGTATTCGGGGAAGTACGGCGCGAAGGTGATGATCTCGTCGCCCGGCTTGGTGACCGCGCGCAGCGCGTGCGCCAGGGCGCCGGCAGCACCGGACGTCGGGAAGATGTAGTCGGCCGTGTAGTCCATGCCGAAGCGGCGGTTGAGGCTGTCGGCGATCGTGGCGCGCACGCTCGGGATGCCGAGCGACGGGCTGTAGCCGTGCAGCGCGACGGGTTCGGCGGTCCGGTACAGGTCGATCATCGCCTCGGTGAAGCTGGGCGGGCACGGCACGCTCGGATTGCCGAGCGAATAGTCGAACACGTTGTCGTAGCCGATTTCGGAGCCGCGCGCTGTCGCGTATTCGCTCAGCTCACGGATCACGGACTTGCCGCCGAGCATCGCCTTGTAGCCTTCGTTGATCATGGGCAACCTCCCTGTTGGCATTCTCACCCTATGTCCTCGTTTCTACCACCGCCCCAGCACATTGCGCGCCCGTTCGCGCACCAGCGCATTGCGCGCCCGCTCGTACAATGGGGAGCACGACACCGGCACGCCGAAGGAGGAGCGAGTTGGGCAACATCACGCAGTACGCGTCACGCGAAACGCGGTCGTTCACGGATGAGCCGTTCAACGCGGTGGATGCGCTGGTGCTGGCTTCGCTCGCCTACGAGAAGATGCCGGCCACCGTGCAGACGCTCGACGACGCCACGGCGCGCTACGGCACGCTGACGGCCAGGATGCGCTCGTGGTTCTCCGGCCCGCAGGACTCCGGCGTGGTACAACAGTCTTTACAGCCCCCGCAGCCCCGGACCGGCACCCCGCACCGGCACCGCATGCGCGGGCTCCCGTTCCGCGCCCCGTTCAGCGACGTGACGCTCGGCGACGTGGCCGAGGAACTCGACCCCAAGGACTTTGACGTCGCCACCGGGCACACCGGGCTGGCCGATCCGAAACTCACCCAACACCTGTACGAGGCCGTGGCCCGATCCCCCCGATTCGCGCCAATCCGCCTCGACGGGTACGCGGACCGTTTCAGCAGGGAGCGGCAGATGCAGTTCGCCGCGGTGACGATGCTGCTGCCCGACGGCACGCTGGCGGTCGTGTTCCGGGGCACCGACGACACTTTCGTCGGCTGGAAAGAGGACTTCAACATGGCCTTCCAGTACCCGGTCCCGGCCCAGCACGCCGCCGCTGAGTACGTGAACGGGGTCGCGTGCCTGTGGCGCGGCCCCCTGGTGCTGCTCGGCCATTCCAAAGGCGGCAATCTGGCCGTGTACGCCGCGCTCAACGCGCCGGAGAAGGTCGCCGAGCGCATCACGAAGGTGTATTCGCTGGACGGCCCGGGCTTCCCGTCATCGGTGGTGAACAGCCCGGCGTATGCGGCCATGATGGACCGCATCGAGAAGATCGTGCCGGATTCGTCGATCGTCGGCATGATCTTCGAGACCCCCGAGCCGTGCCGCGTGGTGCGCTCCGACCAGCAGGGGCCGATGCAGCATCTGGCGTTCTCGTGGCAGGTGAACGGCGACGACTTCGACTATCTGTCCGAAGTGGCGCACAGCTCGCAGCTGTTCAACCAGTCGCTGAACAGCTGGCTGGAGTCGATGAGCACCGAGCAGCGCGAGCGCACGGTCGACGCGCTGTTCTCGATCCTGCACGCCAGCAACACCGACAGCATCTCCGGCCTGATGAACGCCGGTCTGAAAGCCGTGCCGAATATGATCGGCACCTTCGTCGGCCTGTCGGACGAGGATCGCCGGCATCTGCTGGAGGCCGTGAATCTGTTCGTATCGGCGTCGCTGGCCCGCCGGCGATAATCCCCCCCCCATCGCGAAACGGGCACCCACCCGATGATGCTAGGCACGTTGTCCAATAAAAAACGATAATGGACAAATAGCCCAGTACCGCCGCCTGCCGCAGCGCCAACGAAAGAGAGGCCACCATGCCACGCCCACGCCGAGATTCGGAGATCCTGCCGGCCAAGGAGCGCATGGAAAACGCGTTCTGGGAGCTGCTCGCCGATCGCGAGTACCGCAAGATCACCGTCACCGACATCGTGCGCGCCGCCGACGTCAACCGCAACTCGTTCTACTACCATTACAGCGGGCTGCCGGAACTCGCCGACTCGGCCATCATGCATACGGTGCAGAACACGCATCTGGCCTTCCCCACGCCGAACTCCGATCCGGATGAGATGTGGCGCAAGAACGTGATCACCATGCTGCGCACGTCCGGGCCGCGCGAGCGTCTGGACCGTCTCGCCCTGCTCGCCGGCCCGCACAGCTCGCCGGCGCTCATCGACTCGCTGCGCGACTTCGGCCGTCTCACCATGATCAGCACGCTGCAGCTCGACCCAGATCACCTCGACCTGAAAACCGATCTGATGCTCGACTTCACGGTCGGCGGCATGCTGAGCGTGCTGCGCCGCTGGCCCGAACTGAGCAACAGCATCGAGTTGGAGGACCTGCTCAAGGAGGATGTGGCCGTACTGGCGATGGGTCTGTACCTGTCGATGTCGAAAACCGACATGCGCGGCTACTGGCACCGCATCTTCCGCGACGATGTGCGGGAGATCGGCGGAAGCGACGGAAGCGACGGACAGGGGTCGCCCGACGAGGGCACCGGCCGCAGCGAATAACGGGCGACCCGCTCCGGGCGGTCCGCGCCGCGCCGCCAAGCCAGCCCCTTCCGGTTTCCCCGGATCATCCGGGGGAATTCCCAGCGCGCACGGGCCCGCCACGGACCAGCCGCTGGGTAGGATGGGATCGGACCAGACCAACCCCGGAACCGATCAGGAGTGATACGGCTGATATGGACGCGATACTGCAGTGGTTCGGCGCGAACGCCGGCAAGATCATCTTTCTCACGATAACGCTCGTGGCGGCGGCGCTGATCACCAAGGCGCTCAGCGGCCTGCTGCGGCGGGTGCTGGACAGCACCAATATGCCAAGCGCCTCGATCTTCATCAACATCATGCGCGTGCTGGTCTGGGTCGTCGCGGTGGCGATCGTGCTCAAACCGGTGTTCGGCATCGACCCGACCACGCTGATGACGGCGCTCGGCGTCGGCGGCATCGCCGTGTCGCTGGGCCTGAAGGACACGATAGCGAATGTGATCGGCGGCTTCGGCCTCATGCTCGGCAGGGTGATCCAGCCGGGCGATCTGGTGACCGTCTCCGGCACAACCGGCGTGGTCAAGGACATCACCTGGCGGCAGACCGTGGTGCGCGAGCGCAGCGGCAACGAGATGGTGATTCCCAATTCGGTGCTCAACACCGCCTCGCTGGAACGGCTGACGCCGGGCAACGAGGGACTGGTCAGCGTGCGGTTCACCGCGAAGGGCGGCGGCGACACCGACCTGATCTCGCGGCGGATCATCGCGCGCGTGCAGGAGGCGACCTCCGAATTCGCCGAACCGGGTTCGACCCCGTTGGTCAAATTCACCGGATTCTCGCCGTACGGCATCGAAGGCGAGGTGCTCATCTTCGCCAAGCCCGGCGTCTTCCTGTCCACGGTGCGCGATGCGGCCGTGCGCGCACTGGCCGACGCCGACTACCTCGAACAGCGGGCCGCGATCGGCGCGTAGCCGATCGCGGCCAGTCGTTGGCCAGTGGCCAGTGGCCGGTCAGACGGCGAGCGCGGGGATCGGCCGGGGCGCGACGATCACGTCGGAGCCGATGGCCAGGCCGGCCGGCAGCTCGTTGGCCGGCAGCTGCACGGTGACCTTCGGCTGCTCGCCGTCGTTCCGCCGCAGCCAGTGCGCCGAGGAGAGCGCCACGTCGACGCGCACCAGCGCGCCGAGGAAGTGGATCACCTCGACGCGCGCACGCTCCCCGACGCCCGAGGCGCCGCCCGAGGCCGCGGCGGAGGCGTCCGCGGCCTGCAGCGTCAGGTTTTCGGGGCGCACCAGCACGGTGGCGTCGTCCCCTCGCCTGGACCCTTCCAGCAGGGGCACGCGGCGGCCGAACACCATGGCCTCCTTGCCGTCGGACATGCCCGGCAGACGGTTCGTCAGGCCGATGAACGTGGCCACGTATTCGGTGGCCGGCTTGCGGTACAGGGTCTGCGGGGCGGCGATCTGCTCGATGCGCCCGTGGTTCATCACGCCGATGCGGTCGGCCACGGCGAGCGCCTCCTCCTGATCGTGCGTGACGAACACGGTGGTGGTGCCAGTGCCGAGCTGGATGCGGCGGATCTCGTCGCGCAGCTGCACACGCACCTTCGCGTCCAAGGCGGACAGCGGCTCATCCAGCAGCAGCACGCGCGGCGACACCGCGAGCGCGCGGGCCAGGGCCACGCGCTGCTGCTGGCCGCCCGACATCTGCTGGGTGAACTTGCCGGCCTGATCGACCAGCCCAACCAGTTCGAGCTTCTCCATGGCGATCCGGCGCCGGTCGGATTTGCCGACGCCATGCACCTCGAGGCCGAATTCGACGTTCTGCAGCGCGGTCATGTGCGGGAACAGCGAGTACGCCTGGAACACCATCGCCATATTGCGCTTGTTGACCGGCACGCCGGTCACGTCCTGGCCGCCGACGATGATGCGGCCCGACTGGATGTCCTCGAGGCCGGCGAGCGAGCGCAGCGCGGTCGACTTGCCGCAGCCGGAGCCGCCGAGCAGCACGACCATCTCGCCGGGCTTGATGTCGAGGTTGAAGTCGTCGAGCGCCTTGAACGACGCCCCGGGGTAGATCTTGTCGACGTTCTGCATCTGGATGCCGCCGCGCCCGGACGAATCCCTGAGCACGGCCTTGGCGGCCTCGGTGACGGAACCGGTAGCGGAACCGCCGTGCCGCGCGCCGGAACGGAACGATTCGGCGGCCGACGCGACGGCGGCTTTCTGGTCGGCGATGGTCATTGTGTGCCTTCCTTACGGTTGCGCATCGCATTGGAGATAAGATCCAAGGCCACCAGCAGAATCACGCCGAAGAGCAATGCGAGCAACGACATGGCGGTGGAGATCTGGGAATTGGACTGGCCGATCTGGAACAGCGCGACCTGCAGGTTCATGCGGCCGAGCAACGAGGCGACCGTGTATTCGCCCAGCACCACGGCGATGGAGATGAACGAGGCCGACAGGATCGACTGCCACAGATTCGGGATGATCACGCGGAAGAACACGCGCGGCCACGAGGCGCCGAGCGAGCGCGAGGCCTCGCACAGCGTCTTCACGTCGATGGAGTTCAGCCCGACCGCGATCGCGCGGAAGGCGAACGGCATAACCAGAATCACGTAGGCGAAGCACAGCCAGATCGGATCGGTGCTCAGCACGTCGGCGCTCAGCCAGCGGTAGATCGGCCCGAGCCCGACGACGAGTACGATCGCGGGGATCGTCAGGGGCAGGGTCGCCACCCATTCGATCGCCCGCTCCAGCTGACGAGACCGGATGTGCACGATCACCATGGTCGGCACCATGAGCAGCAGCATGATCACGACGGTCACCGCGCACAGGCCGAGCGACGAGCCGAGGCCCTGCCAGAGCACGGCCATGTCGGTGCCCATCGCCTCGCCGTTGCCGGTGAAGATCGCCTGCCATGCGGCGAGACTCCACTTGCCGGACAGCGGGTGACGCACGGTGAACAGCAGCATCGACAGCAAGGGCAGGAACAGGAACAGCAGCGTGACGGTGAGGATCACCGCCTTGATCTCGCCCTGCCGGCGCACGCGGCGGGCGCGCAGCTGCGGAGGCTTGGGGGCGCCGGCCTGCAGCGGGGTCAGGGTTTCGCCGGATTCGTTGACGACTCCGGCATCGTTGATGATCACTGCCATCGTCCGGCCCTCTTTTCCACGGCGTGGCTGATCATCATGACGATCGCCACGACCACGATCATCGCGAACGCGAGCACCTGGGCGAAGCCCTGCTGGTTCGGGTCCATTTCGTTGCGCATCGCGCCCTGGATCATCAGCGGCACGAGGATCGAGCGCTGGGAGAAGAGCGCGGCGGCGGTCGCGTACGCGGAGAACGCGCTGGCGAACAGCAGCAGGAACGAGGAGATGAAGCGCGGCGCGAGGATCGGGCCGGCCACACGCGTCCAGTACTGCCAGGTGTTGCCGCCCAGGCTTTCGGTGGCCTCGCGCCATTGCGGGCGGATCGAATCGACCGCCGGCAGGAAGATGATGATCATCAGCGGGATCTGGAAGTAGCAGTAGACGGTGACCAGACCCGGCAGGGAGCTGAGCCAGTTCGGGTTCAGCGTGTAGTCGAACAGCGTCTTGATGAGCATCGTGCCGACGCCGTTGATGCCGAGCGTGGCGATGAACGCAAACGCGAGCATCACGCCGCCGAACTGGGCGAGCACCGAGGAGACGGCCGACACCATGCGGCGCAGCAGGCCGTTGGGCTTCGAGCCGATCACCAGAGCGTAGGAGGCGAGCGCGCCGGCGACCGCGCCGATCAAGGCGGAGGCGAGCGAGACGACCAGCGACGTGACGAAGCTGGAGATCGTGTTCGGCTCGAGCAGTTTGGCGAAATTGGCGAGGGTGAAGCCGCCGGAGGCCGAGGTGAACGCGCCGAACACCACGATCAGGGTCGGGGCGAGCAGAAAGCAGGCGGTGTAGGCGAAGAACGGGATGGTCACGCCGATGGTGCCCAGCGCCTTGCGATGCGCCGAGATCGCGGGGGAAGACGCGGCGCGCCCGCGGTTGACGCGGGCGGCCGGAGATGATGGTGCAGATGCTGCACTACTCATGATGGTGTTTTCGATTCGGGTTCGACCGGTGCGCGATCAGTTGCCGATCGTGGAGTCCCAGTTGTTCTGCAGCCATTCGGTGATCTTGGCCGCCTGCTCGCTGGTGGCGTTGATCGGGTCGCCCTCGAGCTTGACGGACTTGGCGAGCGTGTCCTTGTCGACCGTGCCGTCCTGCTGCATCGCGTCGAGCAGCACCGGGGTGGCGCCGCCCTTGAGCCACAGGTTCTGGGCGTCGGCGGAGTACAGGTACTCCTCCCACAGACGGGCGGCCGCCGGGTGCGGGGCGTCCTTGTTGATGGCCTGGTTGTAGTAGCTCACGACCTGGGCCTTCGGGAAGGTCTTGTACTGCCAGTTCACGCCCTGTTCCTTGAGGGAGGACTGGTAGGAGGCCTGGTTGTAGCTCCAGTCGAACACGACGCCGGTCTGGCCGGAGTCGATGGTGGCGTTGGTCACGTCGATCTGGGTAAGGTTGCCGGCGTCCTTGAGCTTCTTGAAGAAGTCGAGGCTGGGCTGGGTGTTGTCGAGGTCGCCGCCGGACAGAGCGTTGACCATAAGGAAGCCGTTGAACGCGGAACCGGCCTCGGCGGGCTTGCCGTTGAGCGCGACGGTGCCGGCGAACTTCGGGTCGAGCAGATCGTCGAGCGAGGAGATGTCGCCGTACTTGCCCTTGTTCCAGCCGATCGCCATGATGCCGGTGTAGTCGGCGTAGTACAGGCCGTCGGCGTTCTTGGCGCTCTCGGGGATCGAATCCCACGCCTGCACCTTGTACGGGGCGAAGTAGTCGGTGCTCGAGTCGGCCACGGACAGGCCCAGGTCGAACACGTCGGGGGCGGCGTCGGTGCCCTTGTTGGTCTTGGCCGCGTCGACCTCCTCCTTGGAGGAGGCGTTCGGGTTGAGCTCGGTGATCTTGATCTCCGGGTACTTCTTCTTGAAGCCGTCGATGACCTCGCCGTAGTTCGACCAGTCGTGCGGCAGGGCGATGACGTTGAGCGCGCCTTCTTCCTTGGCGGCCTTCTCCAGATCCGCCATCGTGCCGAAGTCGGCGAGCGAGGTGGCGGCCGCGGACTTCTCGTTCACCTTCACGGCCTTGCCGGAGGCGGAGTCGCCGCTGGCCGCGGTGCCGCCGCTGCCCGAACCGCAGGCGGCCATCGACAGGGCGAGAACGGCGGCAAGGGAGCCGGCCGCAAGCTTCTGCAGGGAATTCATCAGGATTATTCCTTTCCTCATATGCTACGGATGCGGGCCATGCCGCGACTTGGTCCCGCGCCGTGCCCGGCGTGGGACCGTCCGGTTCCCTGCAGTGCATCCGGATCGCCCCGTCGGCCCATTCCGTCCGTCCGATCCCTCACGCCGATTCATCGGCCTGATCCGCCGAACCGCTCCAACAAGCCGATTCATCGTTCCGTTGCGCAGGAGGCGCCGGCCCCGGGAAGAGTCCCGGGCATGCCGCGGCGCCCGCACATCCAAGAATCGAGGCTACGGGTGCGAGTTAACGCGACTCTGGACGCGGGATGAACAGTATCTTGTCTTTTGAGGATCCCATATGAACAATGGTGAACTGCCGCTGAACCGCCTGCTGGCGTGGAAAGCGCGTGGGTAACAGAGCGGTTCTCGGACACTTTCAACGCGTATGAGGCCTCCGGCGTAGAAACCGGTTGGGTAACAGAGTGGTTCTCGGACGTTCTCTACGCTAAAACACCTTGGAACGTCGAAAAAGTTTGGGTAACAAACTGGTTCTCGGACACTTTCAACGCCGAGACGCCTTATAGCGTCGAAAACGTCCGAGTAACGACGTTGGTACTCGGACGTTTTCAACGCCGGACACCGCTCCTAGCGCAGCACGCCCTCGATGAGCGCGGTGATCAGGTCGGTGTAGGTGATGCCGGTGGCCTCCCACGCCTTGGGGTACATGGAGATCGGGGTGAACCCGGGCATGGTGTTGATCTCGTTGACCATGACCTCGCCGCCCGGGGTGACGAACGAGTCGACGCGGCTCAGACCGGTGCCGTCCACGGCCTTGAACGCCTTGACCGCGGTCTCGCGCACGCGCTCAAGCAGCTCGGCCGGCAGCTTGGCCGGAACCTCGACGTGGCTGGCGGTCGCATCCATGTACTTGCTGTCGAAATCGTAGAACTGGTCGTCGCCGCCGGCACGCTTGTCGAGCACGATCTCGCCCGGCCAGCTGGCGCGCGGCTCCTCGCCGGCCTTCGGACACAGCACCGCGCATTCGATCTCGCGCGCGTCGATGCCCTGCTCGATCAGGACGCGCCAGTCGTGGTGGCTCGCCTCGTACACCGCGGCCGCAAGCTCGGCGGCGTCCCCCTCATGCTCGACCTTGGTGACGCCGAAGCTGGAGCCGGCGCGCGAAGGCTTGACGAACAGCGGGTAGCTCAGTCCGGCGGCCTCCACCTGCGCGAGAACCGCATCCGCGTCGGCGGCGAATTCGCCGTCCTTGTCGAACGACCGCGTGTCGAGCGTGATGCCCGGGGCGACCGGGATGCCGGCCGCGGCGAGCAGCACCTTGGTGTAGTGCTTGTCCATGCACGCGGCGGAGGTGAGCACGCCGCAGCCGACGTACGGCACATCCATCATCTCGAACAGGCCCTGGATCGTGCCGTCCTCGCCGAACGGGCCGTGCAGCACCGGCAGCACGGCATCGACGTGGCCAAGGGAGGTCATCGTGCCATCGGCTTCGCGGGCGAAGAACCCGTCCTGGCCGAGCGCCACGTCCAGCACGACGTCGCGCGAGCCCTCGACGCGCTCGACGGTCGGCAACGCGCCGCCGTTCAGATCCCACACACGGGGGTCCTGCCCCCCGACGATCCACTGACCGGCCTTGGTGATGCCGATCTCGATCGCCTCGAAGCGATCCGCGTCCAACGCCTTCAACACTCCTGCGGCGGAAATGCAGGAAATCGAATGCTCGTCCGCCTTACCGCCGTACATCACCACAACGCGCTTTTTGGCCATGTTCTCCCTTGCTCCTTCATGGGGCGTGCTCTTGCTGCCGTTTCGGCCGCCGATGCTCGATACCATCGTTGGCCAGATTACTCTCCCCTATGTCACGGGTGGTTACGTAGGGCAACCCACCGTGAGAACTTCACATGCGGGGCGCCGGCCTCACTCCTCGGTGATGTCGCCGCCGAACAGCTGGGCGAGCATCTCCTTGCAGGACAGCCCCTCGCTCAGCACGCGGCTCATCGCATAGGCGAGCGGGGTCGGCACGCCGAGCTCGTCGCCGAGCGCCACGACCGCGTCGGTGGTCGGCACGCCTTCGGCCACGCCATTGCTGACCTTCGTGGCCTCCTCGACGCTCAGCCCCTTGCCGAGATTCGAGCCGAAGGTGTAGTTGCGGCTCAGCGGGGAGCCGCAGGTGGCGATCAGATCGCCGACGCCGGCGAGTCCGGCGAAGGTCTTCGGGTCGGCGCCGGCGGCCTGGCCGAGCGCCGTCAGCTCCGCAAGGCCGCGCGTCTCGATCATCGCGGCGGTGTTCTCGCCGTATCCCGCGCCGCGGGCCATGCCGACGGCGAGCGCGACGACGTTCTTGAGCGATCCGCACATTTCGAGGCCGATCACGTCGGTGCTGACGAATGCCTTGAAGTAGCTGGTGGTGCACGCCTCGGCGACCGTGCGCGCATGGTCGATGTTCACGCAGGCCACGACGGTCGCCGCGGGCTGGCGGTCGGCGATCTCCTTGCTCAGGTTCGGGCCGGAGATGGCGGCGAAGCGGTCGGCCGGCAGATCGAGCGCCTCGCGCACGACCTCGTCCATGCGCTTGCTGGTGCCGCGCTCGATGCCCTTCATCAGGCTCACGACGATCGCATCGCCCGGGATCAGGTCCTTGAATTCCACGAGCGCCACGCGCGCGAACTGGGCCGCGATGGCCACCACGATGATGTCGGCGTCCTTGACGGCCTCGGCGCGATCGCCCGTGGCGGTCATGTTCTCGGGCAGCTTCTCGACGCTGGGCAGACGCACGCCGTTGTGGTGATGGTCGCGGATGCCCTCCACGATCTCGGGCTCCTTGGCCCACATCGTCACGGCGTTGCCCGCATCGGCCAGCACCTGGCCGAAAGCGGTACCCCATGCGCCCGCACCCAGTACCGTAATTCTCTTACCCATGTTTTGCCTCCATTTCCGCATGGGGTTCCGTATCCCCGCGTCACGACCATCGCTTGGTGACATGCTACAACCTGCCATACCGCTCAACGATGCGTCTCCACCCCCATGGCTCCCCTCCATGAGGGGAGCTGCCCGCAGCGCGGGCTGAGGGGAGCGATGCGGATCCCACCGTTCCGGCGGCAGCAGCGGCAGATACCGCAACGGCAGCCGCCGCCGGTCGGCGACGAAGCGAACGCCGCTCAGGCGTCCTTCACGCGCCGCATCGTGCGATAGTCCCAGTACCCGTCGGGGGCCTGCTCGCCGCGGATCTCGGCCATGATCTCGGTCATGCGCACGCGGATGCGCCTGGTCAGCTCGTCGGCGGCCTCCTGCGGCAGTTCGTCGCCCCACGACTCCTGATCGGCGAGCAGATCGGCATAGTCCAGTCGATTGTCGTAGCACATGACCACGTTCTTGCGCGGCCACGGCCACCAGTGGTTGATGCTGGCCGCGCCCCACGTCACCGCGCAGAACAGCGGCACCTGGCGACCCAGCCGGCGCGACGCCTCAAGCGCGATGACGCCGACGCCGTTCTTCATGCTCATCGGCCATTTCTGCGGATCGCGCGTCACCGTGCCCTCCGGCCACACGGTCAGCGGCCTGCCGTTGGTGATGATCTCGATCGAGGTCTCCTCGATGGCCCGCGCCTTGCCGGACCGGCGCTCGACCGGCTGCATGCCGACCAGCTGGAACCATTTGCCGATCAGCGGCCACTTCGCCATCTCCGCCTTGGCCATGTAACGCGGGCGGCGGCCCATGTGGAACAGGCTCATCATCGGCACGAACACGTCGAACATGGTGACGTGCGTGGCCGCGGTGATGAACACCCCCTCCTCGGGCACATGCTCGAGCCCCCACGCCCGGGTCCTGCAGCTGGCGCGGAACACGGCGGCGACCCCGGCGAGCAATCGTTTGGTCGCCTTGGGGTTCTGCGCGTTGATTTCGGCCTGATTGGCCTTGCGCGGACCGGTCGGGAATTCGTGCGTGGGATCGACGAGACGATGCCGCGCGGCGAGCTGTGCCACCTGCGCATCGGATAACGGCTTGACCGCGGAGCGCGGCGACGGTTTTCCTTTGGATGCCATGCGTTCCATTGTGCCGCCAGCCCCGTACCGGCGGCACGCCACACGCGGGCCCTGCACGATCCACGCCCGTCCGGCGCACATCCGGCGCGCAGCCGGCGCGCGACGCCGCCCGCAGCGCCGCGACGCGCCCGCAACACACGACGATATACATACCGACCGTCGGTATGTATACTGGACACAACATATCGCAAGGAGGCCGGCCATGGCACGCAACACGCATCCGGAAGTGACCGAGCGGCGCATCCTCGAAGCGGCGCGGGACCTGTTCGCGGAGCAGGGCTACGAGAAAACATCGATCCAAAACATCGTCGACCGGCTCGGCGACCTGTCCAAAGGCGCCATATACCATCATTTCGCCTCCAAGGAGGCGATCCTCGACCGGCTCACCAGCATGGACTGGGATTCCAGCCAGGGGCTGCGCGACCGGATCATGGCCGACACCGGCCTGAACGGCATGGAAAAGCTGCGCACGCTGCTCAGCATGGCCATGACAGACGAGGATCACAACCAGCTCAACCAAGAGGCGGCGCGGTTCCTCAACGATCCGACCACGCTGGCCAGCAACCTGCACTTCTGGGCCAGCGAACTGCCCGATCACTGGATGCCGATCCTCGAGGCGGGCATCGCCGACGGCTCCATCCCCACCGAATACCCGCGCGAGGCTGCCGAGCTGATCTCCCTGCTCACCAATTACTGGCTGCTCACGCAGTTCTATCCGGCCACGCGCGCCGAGCTGAAGAAGCGCGTCACCTGTCTGGCCACCATGCTCGCCGCAATCGGCGTGCCCGCGTTCGACGCCGACATGATCGACCTGATGACCGACTTCTACGCACGTCTCGACGGGCATGGCTCCGGCCAGTCCTCCCCCTCGGCCGGCACCGCCGGGTAAGGCCCTTTCGGCGCGCTTCGCGGACCGTCAGGCCAGCCCCCGGCCGCATGCGACGCACATCCCATCAGTTCGCTACCGACAAACCGCGTATGGGGGGCACGCTTCCCATATCCATCGCATATCTGCCGTCGGCCGTCACCGACGACCATCATCCGCCATCGCATCATCGCCAATTTACATACCGTCGGTCGGTATTAAAATGAAAGGACCGGTATCCGCCATGACCCTTCCAACCACCAATACGGGCGATTCGGCGGCCGTCGCAGCGGGCCGGACCGCGCCGCGCAACGGCGATTCGCCGCACTCCCCGCTGCTCGGCCGCGACTTCCTGCTGCTGGTCGCCGGCCAGGGCATCTCCCTGTTCGGCAACATGATGCTCCGCTTCGCCATGTCGATGTGGGTGCTGGACGAGACCGGTTCGGCCGCCTCGTTCGCCTCCATCCTGGCCGTCTCCATCGCGCCGACCATTCTGCTCTCCCCGTTCGGCGGGGTGCTGGCCGACCGCGTCAACCGACGCACCATCATGGTGGCGCTGGACGCCCTTTCCGCCGCGCTCGTGCTGGCGAGCGCGATCGTCTTCGCGGCCGTCGGATTCAGCATCGCCGCCATCGCCGCCATGCAGGTGTCGCTCGCCGTGCTCGGCGCCTTCGAAACGCCGACCGTGCAGGCTGCGCTCCCCCAACTGTTCCGCAGCCACGGGCCGGCCACCATGCGCCAAGGCATGGCCGTGATCAATCAGGTCCAGCAGTTGGGCAGCCTGCTGCCGAGCTTTCTCGGCGGCGTGCTGTATGCGGCGTTCGGCATCCGCACCATGATGATCGTCACCATCGCGAGTTTCGCCGGAGCGGCCGCGCTGGAATGCCTCATCCGGCTGGGGGCGCCCGATCGCGGCGAGGGACGGCTGCCGACGCCGATCGAGGATCTCGCGGCCGGCGTGCGTTTCCTTGTGCGCGACCGACCGAACGTGTTCAGGCTGCTGATGTTCGCGGCGGCGCTGAATTTCCTGATCACCGGCATATCCGCGGTCGGCTTCCCCTACACGGTCCGCACCGCGCTCGGTTTCGGCGCCACCGTCTACGGCGTCGCCGACGGTCTGGTCGGCGTCGCCGGCACAGTCGGCGCGCTCGTCGCCGGGCTATTCGCGGCGAAGCTGACGATGCGCCGCTTCCCCGCCGCGATGGCGGCGCTCACGGCATGTCTGGCACCGCAAGGCATCGCGTTCCTGCTGCCGATCGGCGCATGGGCGAGACTCGCGGCACTGGTGACGTTCACCTGCGGCACGATGATCGCCTGCTGCTTCACGAACCTCATCGCCATTCCGGCCATCCAGATGAGCACGCCGGAGGCGATGACCGGCAAGGTGATGGCCATGACCAGCGCCATCGCCATGTGCGCCCAACCCCTCGGCCAGATAATCTACGGATGGGCCTATGACCGCTTCTCCGTGGCCGCCGTACTGCTGGCCACCGCGGCGGCGGCAGCGCTGCTCACCGCCGCGATGGCCCCGCTATCCAAGCGGTTCGGCTGCTGACGGCCGACGATCAGTCGACGCCGAGATCGTAGGCGGCGGCCTCGTCGCTGGACGAATACTGGCGGAAGGCCATCAGGGTCTGCGTGCCGAGCACGCCGTCGACCTTGGCGATACCGCCGGGAATGATGTCGGTCAGCCCGTCGAAATGCGGCGTGGAGACCACGGCCACCAGGTCGACCTCCCCCGCCACCGAATACACGTCCTTGACGCCGTCGATCTCGACGATCGCCTGCGCGGCCTCGGATACCTTGTTCGCCTCGGTGTTGATCAGCACGATTGCGTCAGCCATAGTCGCTCCTTTGCTTCCTTGCATGGTCTGGCATATGTCAACGCCATTATACGGTTCCGACCCGTACGGCCGGAACCGTTCGCTCCGAAAAAACGCGCGGCGGGGCCGCACAGCCCCGCCGCCATCCACCCCTCGGCCGATCAGTCGATGTCGGCGCCGAGCGCGGTCAGCTTGCCGCGGAAGTCGGCGTAGCCGCGGTCGATCAGCGAGATACCGTGCACGTCGGACGGACCGGACGCGGCCAGCGCCGCGATCAGATGGCTGAACCCGCCGCGCAGATCCGGCACGTCGATGTCGCGGCCGGTCAGCGGGGTCGGCCCGAAGATCACGGCGGAATGCTTGTAGTTGCGCTGCTGGAAGCGGCAGGGCAGGGAGCCGAGGCACTCGCGGTACAGCTGGATCGTGGCGCCCATCTGAACCAGCGGCTTGGTGAAGCCGAAACGGTTCTCGTACACTGTCTCGTGCACGATGCTCAGGCCGTTGGCCTGGGTCAGGGCCACGACGAGCGGCTGCTGCCAGTCGGTCATGAAGCCGGGGTGCACGTCGGTCTCGATGGCCACGGGCTTCAGGTCGCCGCCCGGATGCCAGAAGCGGATGCCCTTGTCAGTGATGTCGAACTCGCCGCCGATCTTGCGGAACACGTTGAGGAAGGTCATCATCTCGGGCTGGGTCGCGCCCTTGACAAAGATGTCGCCGTGCGTGGCGAGCGCGGCGGACGCCCAGCTCGCGGCCTCGATGCGGTCGGTGAGCGCCGTGTGCGTGAAGCCCTTGAGTTCCTTGACGCCCTCGATGCGGAAGGTGCGGTCCACATCCACGGAGATGATCGCGCCCATTTTCTGCAGCACGCACACCAGATCCATGATTTCGGGTTCGGTCGCGGCGCCGGACAGCTCGGTCTTGCCCTTGGCCAGCACGGCCGCGAGCAGCGTCTGCTCGGTGGCGCCGACGGACGGGTACGGCAGGTGGATCTTCGCGCCGGTCAGGCCGTTCGGGGCGGTGATGTGGATGCCGTCCTTATGTTCCTTGTCGACGGTGGCGCCGAGCTTGCGCAGCGTCTCCAGATGGAAGTCAATCGGGCGGCCGCCGATGGCGCATCCTCCGAGCGCCGGGATGAATGCCTCGCCGAGACGATGCACGAGCGGGCCGGAAAACAGGATCGGGATGCGCGACGAGCCGGACAGCGTGTCCACGTCGGCCACATCGGCGAGCTGCACGTGGCTCGCGTCGATCGTCACGATGCCATTCTCGCCGTTCACGTCCACGTCCACGCCATGCAGACGCAGCAGATCGGACACCACATGCACATCGCGGATCTCCGGCACGTTCTTCAGCACCGACTTGCCCGGTGCGAGCAGCGCGGCGACCATGGCCTTGCTGACGAAGTTCTTCGCGCCACGCACCTTGATCGTGCCGTTCAGCGGCTTGCCGCCCTCAACGTGCAGGATGTCGTCCTTCTGGTCCTCGGCCACGCTAACCTCTTTCGTTCTCTTCAATGGCATCAGTGGATAACACTACCGTTAGTTTGCCACACCGTGTGTGGCGACCCCGTGAAAGGCCCCCGAAATGTGCTCTGAGAGTACCGTTCGTGCCATTTTTCGGGCATACGGCCACTTTCCCTCCGTATACCAGGCTCCAACGAGCCCATTACCCGTGCATCCCCACCGCGCGGTACAGCATCCACGACGCGGCAAACCATCCACCACGTACGAAACACCCCACCGCGCGGTAAGCCGATTTACGCAAACCCCGGAATACGGCCATTCCGCAGCACCGCGCGGTGGAACGTTTACCACGCCGTGGAAGGATTACCGCGCGGTGGAGGGTTTATCGCACGATCCGACTCCCACCACGCGGCAAACATTCCACCGCGCACGAAACACCCCACCGCGCGGCAAGCCGATTTACGGAAACCATGGAATACGGCCAATTTGCAGTACTACGCGGTGGAACGTTTACCGCGCCGTGGAAGATCAGCCACGCCGTGGAAGGATTACCGCGCGGTGGAGGAGCCACCCGCCACGAAACCAGGCCGCGCGGCACTGTGGGGAAGATCACAGTGCCACGGCCATGCCGGTTGGATGTGATCTGGGTCTCATTGCTACAGTTGATTGGACTGGATCAGCCGCGGGCGCAAGGGGCACCCGCGGTATACGAGCAAAGGAGCCTTGTATGACCACAGTTGCCGTTATCGGCTGTACCCACGCCGGCACGTTCGCCACGCAGTCCATTCTCGCCGAGCACCCCGATTGGCAGGTGCACGTCTTCGAGCGCAACGCCACGCTGTCGTTCCTCTCCTGCGGCATCGCGCTGTGGGTCGGCGACAACGTGTCCGATCCGAAGAAGATGTTCTATTCCTCGCCCGAGGCGCTGGCGGCAGCCGGAGCCACGATGCACATGCGCACCGACGTGACCGACGTCGACGTCGCCGGCAAGACCCTGACCTACCGCAGCCTCGACGCCGAAGATGGCGCCACGCACGAGCTGTCCTTCGACAAGCTGGTCGTCACCACGGGTTCGGCGCCGGTGATCCCGCCGGTTCCGGGCATCGATTCCAAGCATGTGCTGCTGTGCAAGAACTAGGACCACGCGATGGTCATCAAGGCCACGGCGAAAAACGCCAAGTCCGCGGTGGTGATCGGCTCCGGCTATATCGGCGCCGAACTCGCCGAACAGTTCTCGCAGGTCGGCGTTACGACGACGCTGGTCGACGGCCTCGACCGCGTGCTGGCGAACAATTTCGACAAGGTCATCACCGATCAGGTCGAGGACGCGTTCCGCGAGCACGGCGTGACACTGGCGCTCGGCCAGAAGGTGGTCGAATTCCGCGACAACGCCGACGACACGGTGACCGTGGTGACCGAGAAGGGCGAATACACCGCCGAGTTCGCGGTGCTTGCGGTCGGGTTCCGCCCGAACACCGATCTGCTCAAGGGCCAGGTCGACATGCTGCCCAACGGGGCGATCATCGTCGACGAGTACATGCGCGCCTCAGTGCCGGACGTCTACGCGGCCGGCGATTCCGCCACCGTGTTCTTCAACCCGACCGGCCGGCACGACTATATCCCGCTGGCCACCAACGCCGTGCGCCAAGGGCTGCTTGTCGGAGGCAACATCGAAACGCCGACGCGCAAGTACATGGGCACGCAGGCGACGAGCGCCGTGCAGCTGTACGATCTGTCGCTCGCCGCGTCCGGCCTGACCGCGGCCGGCGCGCAGCGCCGCGGCCTGACCGTGCACGAGACCTCGCTGACCGACGACTACCGCCCGGACTTCATGCTGACGACCACGCCGGTGACGAGCATCCTGACGTGGGACCCCGACACGCGCGAGGTCAAGGGCGGCCAGTTCTGCGCGAAGGCCGACGTGTCCGGCGCCGCGAACGTGATCTCCATGGCGATCCAGGCCCATTTCACGATCGACGATCTGGCGAACGTGGACTTCCTGTTCCAGCCGAACTTCGACAAGCCGGTGTATTACGTCGGCGCCGTCGCCATGAAGGCCGCGGCCGAGGCCTAGCGCGCGGTCTTGATCTTGAGAGCGAGATCGGCGTCCCACATGGCGCCGGTCGCGCTCATCACCGCATCGGCGCCGGCGGCGCGGTACGACCGGTAATCCTCGGGCGACACCACGCCGCCGAGACCGATGATCGTATAGTCGAGCCCGAGCTTCTCGCGGATCACGGCGAGCCTGCGCACCATGTCGAGACCGGCGTGGCGGATCGCGCGGCCGCATACGCCGCTGCGATCGCGTCCGGCGCCCGGCAGCGCCTGGTTGCCCTGCGCGTCGACCAAGCGGGCGGAGATCGTGTTGATCGCGGAGAACGCCTGCACCGAATCCCGGGCCGCGGTCTCGCGCACCATCAGCTCCAGCGCCGAGTCGTCGACGATGCGGCGGTGCTCGCCCCAACCGCCCTCGACTTCGACCGGGGGCAGATACGCCATCTTCACCGCGAGCGGCAGATCGCCGATCTCGCCCTTCACTGCCTCGGTGATGCGGCCGACCAGCAGCGGGTCGTGGCATAGCAGGCGATTGTGCCCCTCGTTCGGGCAGCTCGTGTTCATCACCATCAGCCCGGCACCGGTCTCCTTGACCAGCCGCGCGGTGGCGACATGGTCAGCGATGTATGCCTCGGTGGTCATGCCCGGCTCACGCGACCCCTGGAAGCTGGGGATAAGCAGCTGGCCGGGGCCCGCCGCGGCGATCGCCTTGCGCATGTCCGGCTGCCACTCGTCGGGATCGCGCGACGGCACGCCGAAGGAGTTGGAGATCGAAATCGGCATCTCGTACCGCGTGTCGGCCAGAACGCCCTCGTCGAGCTCGGCGCTGCCCGGCGTCAGCGAGCCATCCGCGCTTTTCGGGTGCACGGCCAGCACGTTCGGGAACGGGTTGCACCCCCATGCCCGCGAGCGCACGGTTTTGTAGGTCGCCAGATCGAATCCCTTGCGGAACGCGGCCGTGGTGAAGCACTCGTTGAGCAGCGGCCCCGCCGGAATGCCGAACGGCAGGTTGACCCGATGCCCGAGGAACTCGGTCGTGGCCGCCGCGCCAACGGCCGCCGATCCGGCTACATCAGCCGCGCCGGACGCATCGGCCGCGCCGGCGAGCGCCTCCGCGAACGCGCCGAACGGCCCGCGCGCATAATTGTCGTCATAGCTGAGGTTGACGTCGTAGAACGGTTCGAAATCCTGGCCCATCGCTTCGCCTTTCGCAATCATCCGATGCTTCTCACCCGATACATACCGCGCATATCGTTACTACCACGATAAGGCACGGCGTACCGCGCGTGTCGCATCGGACGGACGGCGCCTCGCCGGGCGTCCGCGCGCCGCTTCCGTCACATCAGCGCCACCACGGCGAACGAAACGAGCGCGACCAGCGCGTTGAGCACGCAGAAGGTGATGAAGCGGCCCGACGTCCACCCCCAGTAAGTGCCGGGCGCGGAACGGTTGACGCGATGGTACAGGCGCAGCCCCCACCCGTGTTTCGCCATGATCACGATGAGACCGATGACGCCGATCGCCAGCAGAGCGAGCGAGAATACGGCCTCTCCCGTCGTGCCGAAGCGCATGGCGATCAGGCTGGACGCCCCGCCGATCACCGCGTTGTTGAAAATGTGCAGCGCGATCGACCAGAGCACCGAGTATTCCATGGCCACGAACCCGAGCAGCAGCCCGATGGCGAACGCGAACGCCCCCTGCACCAGGTCGTCGTGGTACAGCGCGAACATGAGCGACGAGGTGAGGATCGCGAAGTTCCTGCCCATCGGCTTGAGTTCCTTCATCAGCACGCCTCGGAACACCACTTCCTCGACGATCGGCCCGACCAGCCCGATGTAGAGCCACATGCTCACGGTGACGGCGGATTGGTCGATGGCCTCGGACGTTGGCGAGACCAGCGACAGGCCCATCGCCTGCAGCGCCATCTGGAGCAGCGTGAATACGGCCTGCGCGCTGATAATCAGCACGATGAACACCAGCAGCCAGACGGGCCGCATCCGGCCGCGCTGGCGATCGCCCGCCCAGAACTCGCGGGTGCATATCGAGCGACGTCGCATGAGCAGCATGAACAGGAAGCCGAAGCCAACGGAGGTCAGGCTGATCACGCCGGTCCAGCGCAATCCGGCCTGCGTAGCCTGTTCCTGCACGCGCATCAGATCGGCGTTCGTATCCGATTCCATGCCGCACACCAGCATCGCCAGGCCGATCGTAAAGCCGACGACCATCGACACCGCCGTGAAGACGGCCTGATAGGCCAGGATCAGCCCGGCCGGGCGGCCCACCGCCGTACGCAGCGCACGGCGGTGCACCCTGACCGGGTCGACGTACGGCTGCGGGTACGGGTACGGCGCATATTGCGGATACTGCGGCTGCGGATATCGCGGCGGCTGCGGCGGGTACTGCTGGTTCGACGGCTGCTGCGGCTGCTGGTACTGGGGCTGCGGCGGCACGGGCTGGCGGGACTGCGACGGCGGATCCTGCGGAGATTGCGGCTGCGGAGATTGCGGTGCGTTCATGCTCATGGCTTCTAGGCTACGCGAATTATCGCAGGCGGGGACACGCTGCCCATATATGTGTACATGTATGCACCCGATCCGCGCCGCCGCGGAGCGGGCAGCGCACCAGCTGCAGCGACGCGGGGCCACGACATGGGGTGACATTGAGATGATTCTTACTACAATAATTGCCATGAGTGCACAAGAAGGCGCATCCTCGCCGGTTTGGGTGGCTGCGGTGGATAACGACCGCATGGCGCTGCTTGCCCTGAAGGGGGTGATGCCCCAATTGCTGCCAGGCTCGCATTGGATGTGGGGCGTCGAAAGCGGCGACGACGCGGTGAAGAGGGCGCTCGACCCCGACACCCGGCCCCAGCTGCTGCTGGTGGACATGTCGTTGGGCGAATCGACCGGCGTGAGCGTATGCCGCAAGATCCGGGCGCGCACCGATCAGGTGGCGCTGCTGGCGATCACCGCCTTCTCCGTGGACACCTATGCCAAGCGCGTGGCGGAGGCCGGCGCGCAGGGCATCGCGTCGAAAGCCGATATTCCGCAACTGTCCAAGGCGCTGCACCGCGTGGCCGAAGGCGGCACCTTCAGCCCGATGCCCGACGTGGCGTTCCGCACCGCCGTCCAGGCGCACTCCATGATCGTCGACGGAGGGGCCCGCGCCGGCAAGGACGCCTTCGCTCCGAACCTCGGCGCGAAGGAAACCGAAACGCTGCACCTGCTTTCGCAGGGGCTGACCTACGATCAGATCGCGGCGCAATGGGGCGTGGCCGCTTCGACCGTGCGCACCCATGCCCACCGCGCCGTGGACAAGCTCGGGGCCCATTCCCTGGCCCATGCCATCGCCCTGTGGCTGGGCCGCTGAACGCGGGTACTAGATCATATTCGCGGCGGGGTCGTTCCAGGGGATTTCCGCGCTCAGTGTCCATGCGCCATCCTGCGCGGTGGCGTGGAGCGTGCCGCCCAGCGCCTCAATGGCCGTGGCCTGCATCGCCACGCCGTTGCCGTGCCGCGTGCCGTGCACCATCGTCTTCGAGGACTCGGTCAGCGCGTTGACCTCGCTGATGCGCACGCGATCCTTGGCGATATCGATGAACAGGTTGTATGCCGGCTCCTGCAGGCCGTCCACGTGTGCGTCCGTATCCGACTGACGCGGCCCCTCCGCGTCGAGCGCGCAGTGCCGAACGATGTTCGCGTAGATCTCTTCGGTCAGGTTCATCGCCGCGCGCTGCACGGGCACGGGAACGTCCGCGTCCGGCGCGCTGGTCAGCCGCGTGGCGCCGTGCAGTCCCAGCATCGCCATGGCGCGGTCCTGATCCTCCACGTACTTTTCCAGCCTGGCGTCGAATGAGGCCGGGCCGGCGGGCGTGCCGGCCGCGGACGGGGTCCCCGGTCCGGCCTCGCCCGAACCGGACGAATATCCCGGGCCATCCGAGGCGGCCGGCCCGGTCCCCGCCGCGGCCGGCCCTGCGCCGGGACGGCCGTCCGTCCCAGGCATCGTCACGGCATCCGCGCCCCCGGCCGGTCCGGATCGCGGACCGGACCCATCCGGCGCGCCCGGGCCGCCCTCTCTGACTGCATTCAGCTCAGTATCCAGTTCGCGTTTGCCGTTCAGCACGTCGATCACCTCATGCACCCGCTCGAGGACATGCTGCGAGCGCTCGTAGATCGAATCGAGCATGGCGGCGTCATCGTCCGCGGTTTTCGCGCGCCAGGCCAGCATCGCGATCGTGGACATGTCATTGGCCACCGCGTCATGGATCATATGCGCGAGCCGTTGTTCCCGGGTGACGCGGCCGAGCATGCGCTCGGTGCGGGCAAGCCGCCTGGTGGCCTGCGTGGTGCGCCGGAACGACACGCCAAGAATCGCCAGAAAACCGAAGACCATCATCTCGAAGACCAACGCGCCGACGAACACGATCAGCTCGTGCTGGGGCATCGTGTCGACGGCATGCGAGGGAGGGGAACTGCGCGGATCGGCATCGGCGAAGGTGTCGAGCAGGCTTTCGACGATCGTCCCGCCGGACGCCCCCGTGCCGAAACGCACGTAGAGCAACGCGTCGACGACGGCGTACGCCAAGGGGAGCAGCGCCGCCACCAGCCGCGGCATCGCATAGCCTGCTGCCAGAAACATGACGATGACCGCGATGCCGTTGATGTTCCAGTACCGTTGCGGCAGGAACGTCGAGGCCAGGCACAGCGCCAATCCGGCCGAGCACGCCGTCTTCGGAGCCACCGGCAGCATCAGCTCGCGGCCAGGCCTCCCAATACGCACAGCATCTGCAACGGCGAGTCCGGAGGGAACAGCACCAGCTGCAGCAGCGTGAGCAGGCCGCCGAAAAACGCGCATTTCTCCAGAAAATGCGGTTCGCGCCACCAGCGCCGCCACCGGTTCCAGCCGGCACGCCAATCGAAGGTCCTCATCGAGCACCACCTTTCGTCACGGACGCGGCTTGTCGAAGCGCACGCCGCGAGGGTCGCTCGGCAAGACCATCAATACGACTTCCAGCAGCATGGCGAACAGCAGCAGCGCCAACAGCGCCAACAGCGCGATGGCCATGGTCTGCACGGACAGCGCCTGAGCACTGCTCGCGATCGCCGTGGAACCACCGACCAACAGCGCGCCGAGCTGCATCACGGTCGGCAGCACCACCCACCAACCGCGTAGATTCGCGTCATGCAGGCGGCGCACCGACAGCGACAGTTCCGGAACGAACCACAGGGTGTACGCCCCGACGACGACCATGTCAAAGGGAGTTCCAGTCCAGTCGAAGGGCGCTTCGGCACCGTACCCCTCGCCGTCGTACAGGAGGGCGCCAACGCCGCAGCACGCCACGAACACCAACAGGACCAGGCGCACCCACCAGTACTCGCGCCGCGAGGCGCGCCCGTCGAAGACCAAGGCCTTGCGCACGAAGCGCGCCATGGCCTGCACGAAGCCGATGCCGTACCAGGGCGCCCACAGCGGCGGGCGGTGGTCCGGCCCGGCCGAGGGCATATCCAACGGCTCTTCGGAACGGCCCGTATAAGGACCCGTCCCATCGGACAAATCCCGGTCGTCCGCATCGTGGCGCTTGAGTTCATCGCTCATGACGCACTTCCTCCGATCCATGGTGCACTACCAACTCAACACCGTATCCGATCACCCGTCCAGCCGGCCGGGCAGCGCCGTCAACGCATGTCCACGGGGAGCCGAAGGCGGTTGACGGCAGCGCGGTTTCCCGGATCACGGCACCCTGATGCGCGTCAACGAACGTGTACGGGCAGGTGGCGGGCCGACCGCCCTTCGCTAGAGTGGGACGAACGACTCGCGAAGAAGGGCACCATGACCAACGCCACTATCACGGATTCCGGGACGCCATACGGCGCAGACGACGGAGAGACGCCGGAAACGGACCGTCCGACCGACGCTGCGGAACGGTCGATCGGCACAGCTGACCGTCCGGCCGACGCCGCGGAACGTCCGGCCGACGCCGCGGAACGTCCGGCCGACGCCGCGGAACGTCCGGCCGACGCCGCGGAACGTCCGGCCGACGCCACACGCGATGCGGCGCGGGCCTCGGACGCCGGCGCCGCGCCTTCCGCCGAGGCCGGAGCGTCCTTCGACGCGGCCGGAGCCGACCTCGGCGACCGGGACCGCGAATGGAGAGCCCTGCCGCAACGCGTGCGGCGCGTCTGGCTGGTCAACGAGGCGTTGAGCACGCTCGCCGCCTTGGCGGTGTGCGCGATGGCCGCCGCGATCTGCCTTGCCAACGGCTGGTGGGATTTCTGGCAGCCGCTGATCATCGGGCTGGTCGCCGCCTACTCGGTGCTCGACCTCGCCTTCCAGCCGCTGCAGACCACATACGCCTATGCCTTCAACCGATTTTCGATCGGCGAAAAGGACCTGCGGCTACGCAAGGGGTGGCTGTTCCGCTCCACGACCACGGTGCCATTCAACCGCGTGCAGCATGTGGACACCAAGCAGAATCCGGTATTGCGGCATTTCCGGCTGACCTCGGTGGTGGTGCACACCGCCGTCGACACGCATGAGATCGAGGCCTTGAACGACGCCGAAGCCGAGCGCGTGGTCGAGCTGATCACCGAGCGCGTGGCCTATGCGAAGGAAGACCTGTGATGGGGAGCGTTTTCGGCACCGCCGGCCGGGACGGGTGGCGGCGGCTGCACCCGGCCGGGCTGATCGTCGCGATGGTGCAATCCGTCAAGACGACGGTCAGCTCGATCATCTCCTTGGCCCTCCTCTTCCGGATCATTCCCGAGCAGTGGCGGGATTGGGCCATGTGGGCGACCGCCGCAGCGGCGGTCCTCATCGCCGCCGGCCGGCCGATCGCCACATGGGCGACCACGCGCTACCGGCTCGACGAGGACAGCCTCACACTGGTGTCCGGCCTGATCTTCCGCAACCGCCGCACGGTCGGCTATGACAAGGTCCACGCCATCAACAGCGCCTCGCCGGTCTATCTGCAGCCGTTCCACGTCGTGCAGCTGACCGTGTCGACCGAGGGAATGGATGAGTCGAGCATCACGCTCGACGCGGTGCCGGCCGCATTGCAGCTTGAACTGGAAACCGTGCGCGCCCGGTTCCTGGCGGACGGCCGATCGCGGGGCGAATCCACGGCGGATGGGGCGGACGCGGCGGACGCGGCGGCCGTCGCCGGCATCGGTTCCGCGATACCGGCGACGGTGGAGGCATCCGGCCTGTCCGGTGTATCCAGTTCCGAACGCCCCGCAACGGACGGAACCTCGCGCGGGCAGGATCAAGGCGCCCTAAACAGCGGGGGCGCTCCGGTGTTCCGCGCGTCGGCCACCGATATCGTGCTGTTCGCGATCACCGATCTGGGGTTCCTCGCGGCCGCCTTTGTCGTATACGGCTTCATTTCCCAGCTGCGGGACGTGCTGCCCAAACGGTGGCTGGAGAACGCGGACCAGTCAGTCGACCGGATCCTCGCCCGGGGCCTGGCCTCGATCGTCATGATGGTCGCGCTGTGCCTGATCGTGCTGCTGATCGTCAGCGTCGTGTCGTCGCTGCTGCGTTCCCACAGGTTCGAGGTATGGCGGCGCGGCGACGACCTGGTCGTGGTGCGCGGACTGCTGACCCGCCGCGTCACGACGGTGCCGGTCAGCCGCATCCAGACCATCGTCATCCGGCAATCCGTGTTGAGAAGACCGTTCCGACTGTGCTCGGTTGGCCTGGGATTGAGCTCGTCGACCTCCGGCGAGGACAACGGCGAGGGAAGCCTGGCCGTGGCGAACATCCTGCCGGTGATCGGCACGCCGCATGTGGTCGGGGTGCTGCGGGCCATGCTGCCCGAATGGGATCTGCACCAGCCCGACATTCACCGGACCGGCAGAGGCTTGGCGAGGTATTACCTGGGCATGCCCGTGGCCGTCGGCATCATGGCCACTGGCGGCGCGGGCGCCGTGTTCGCTCTGTTGCGGAGGATGTCCGTGATCGACATATCGTACTGGTGGCTGGCGGTTCCGCTCATTGCGTGCGCATGCTGGTCGACGAGCCGCTGGTTCGCGTCGCGCATCGAGGGATTCGCGCTGCCGGACGGCGACCGGCCCGAGGGTACGACGCGTGAGACCGGATCCATTGACGATGCCGGAGCCGATGCCGGGGCGCCGGGCGTTCCGGCATGCCTTGAGGACTGCAGGGCATGCGTCTCCGTGCTGCCGCACCGGATCGCGGCGACCGGCGTCAGAGGGGTGTCCTGTTTCACGGTGTTCACGCGGCGGTCCCGCGTACAGTCGTTCCGCAGATCCACCACGGCATGGCGGGCACCGCTCGGCATCGAACGGGTGGTCATGCCCCTGTTCGTCATGAACGGCCTGTCGGAGCTGCGGTTCCGGTTCATTCGGCGCGCGGACGCGGACCGGCTTGCCTGCTGGGCGGAACAATAGGCCCTGCCGAAACACCGATCGACGCGCTTTTGCGCAGCAGTGGCGAGTTGTCGGTGCGTGGGGTCGGAGACCGAGGCGTTTGTCACGATTCAACAGCGCAATGGAACGTTCCAATCCCCGTTTGCTACTCGACCTCGCACCGACAACTCGAGTCTTGAGCGCATTGGCACCCCGATGAGAGTCCGACAGCCGCCTCCCCGCGCGTCCGGTGTTCGATACTGTTCGGATACTGTTCGCCATAGTTCGGTATGACGAGCACATCCGACGGCTCGCGCCGCAGGTTCGTTCGTCTTGCCCGATTCCCCGCATTGGGAAAAATTATCCGCGAAATAGGCTGAGAGGAGGATTACCGCGAATGCCCGGTATCAAGCCGATTCGCGCATCCTCCCCTCAGTCGGCTACGCCGACAGCTCCCCTCAGAGTGAACTGTGCCCCATTTGTTGGACGTGGTTTATTTATAGGGTACCCGGTCAAGCGGTGGGGAACGTGTTGCGGAATTCCTCCGGGGTGCGTCCCTCGAGTCTCGCCTGGCGTCGTTTGGTGTTCCAGTGGACGATGTACGCGTCCAGCCCGGTCCTGAATTCCTCGAAGGAGGCGAACTCGCGCCCGATGCAGAACTCGTCCTTGAGGTGGCCGAACACCTGCTCGGTCGCGGCGTTGTCCAGGCAGTTGCCCTTGCGGCTCATCGACTGGCGGATGCCCAGTTCCTCCAGGCGGGCCCGCCACCAGGAGTGCTGGTACTGCCAGCCCATGTCCGAGTGCAGGATCGGGGACACGCCTTCGGGAAGACGGGTCTCGAGCATGGCCAGCATGCGCTTCTGCTGGGCCAGATCGGGATGACGGCTCACGTCCCAGGCGACGATCTCCTTCGAGCCCATGTCGTACACGGGCGCGAGGTACGCCTTGCCGCCGGCGACCCTGAACTCGGTGACGTCCGTGCCCAGCTTCACCCACGGGGCGTCGGCCGCGAAGTCGCGTTCCAGCAGGTTCGGCGGCTTCGCGCCCGCCTCGCCCCGATAGGAGCTGTACCCGCGGTGGGGGTTCGGCCGGCGTATGACGCACTCCAGGCCCATGCGGCGCATGACCTTGAGCACGCTCTTGGAGCTCACCGTCACGCCGAACTCGTTCACGAGGCACATGCGCACCTGCCGGTGCCCGCACCCGTTGGGCGTGCGGTGGAACACCTCATCGACCAACGGCTCGATGTCGGGCCTGGTGACCCGCTCGGGATGGGACCGGTGGTAGTAGTACGTGCTCCTCGCCAGTCCCGCGGCCCTCAGCAGGAGCGGAAGCGGATGGCCAAGCCCCGCCAGCGCCGAAACGATCACCGTTTTCTCCCGGTTGGTGATCTCGAGGCCGGCAGGGCCAATGCTTTTTCCAGGTATGCGACCCTCGCCCGCAAGAACTCGTTCTCCTCCCGCAACGCCCCCTCGGGCGTCGGATCCGGCTCCGGCCTCGGCCCCGATCCCCTGGGCCTGCCCCTGCGTCCCGGTCTGAGCGCCTCGGCCCCGCCGGCCCGGTACGCACGACACCAGGCCTCCAACGTCGTGACGCACGCGATCGCGTACCGCTCCATCACCACGGACTTCGCCACTCCCCGGTCCACGTGATCGCGCGCGGCCGCGACCTTCGTGTCCCAGTCATAGCTCCTGTTGCCCCCGCGTTTCGCCATAAGCGCCTCCCGTCCGCCGACCCGATACGCCAGCGACCATTTCTTCGCGGTCATCACCGGCATGCCAACCCGACGCGCCGCGGCCTTGTAACCCAACCCCTCACCAAACAGGGCGGCCACCGAACACCTGAAAGCATCATCATACCGACGCCTGCGATCTGCACACACAGAAAACCACACCTCCAATCATCAAACATGAATTACTCCAGTCCAACAATCAGGGTGCAGTTCAGAGAGGGGAGCCAGAATCAACGATGCATTAACGATGCGGGATACCGGGCATCAGCCCAGCAGCGAGAGCAGATCCTCCTTGGTGAGGGACGCGATGGAATGGCCGGTTGACGACGATGCGGCGTCCACGAAGCGGGTGGCGAGATCGGTTTTGGTGCGCTGCAGGTTGAGGATGCGCTCCTCGATCGTGTCCTTGGCGACGATCTGGTACACGTTCACGTCCTGGGTCTGGCCGATGCGGTGCGCACGGTCGGTGGCCTGGTCCTGCGCCGCCGCGTTCCACCACGGATCGGCGTGGACGACCACGCATGCGCCCGTCAGGTTGAGCCCCGTATTGCCCGCCTTGAGCGATATGAGGAACACCGGCGTGGCATCCGCGTTGAACCGGTCGACGAGTTCAAGCCGACGCTTCTTCGGCGTGGTGCCGGTGATCATGTCGTAGGCGACGCCGTTCGCGCGCAGACGTTCGGCGATCAGATCCAGATAGCTGGTGAACTGCGAGAAGATGAGCATCTTGCGCCCGGCGTCCCGGCAGGAATCGACCAGTTCAGCGATGGCGTCGAGCTTGGCCGACGGCATCTTCGCCACGCCGGGTTTCCCGACTCCGCGACCAGCCGCGTCACGCCCGGCATGCGCCGCAACGCCATCGCCGGCTCCCCCGCGCGCGGCGGCTGAGCCGCCCGCCTCCCCCGCGTTCTCGTACAGCAGCCTCGGGTCGCAGCAGACCTGCCGCAGACGCATGAGCTGGGCGAGCACCTGGATCTTGCCCGTGTTGAAGTCGACGTCCTTGGTCTTGTTGAGCGTGGCGCGCAGCTGCTGCTCGAGCGCGGCGTACAGCTTGCGCTGCTCGCCCTCCAGCTGCACGGTGATGACGTTCTCGATCTTGTCGGGCAGATCCTTGAGCACCTGGGACTTGAGCCGGCGCAGGATGAACGGCCCGACGAAGGCCTGCAGCTTGGCCTGCGCCGCCTCGTCGCCGCTGAGGACCGGCATCTCGAAACGCTCGCGGAAGTGCGTGTAGCTGCCCAGGATGCCGGGCATGAGAAAGTCGAAGATGCTCCACAGCTCGCTGAGACGGTTCTCGATCGGCGTGCCGGTGAGCGCGAAGCGGTGCCTGGCGTTCACCGCGCGCACCGCCTTCGCCGACTTGGTGGCGGCGTTCTTGATGTACTGGGCCTCGTCCAACGCCATGCAATAGCAGGTGACGCCCTCATAGTCGGCGATGTCGCGGCGCAGCAGGTCGTAGGACGTGACCAGTATGTCCGGAACGGGGTCGCGGTCCTCCACCGACGCGGTCGACGCTCCCTGCCACCCATCGTCAGTCTCGGAGCCGGGGCTGGCGCTACCGTCACCGCTACCGTCACCGGACCCATCGACGCACGCACGGCGCGCCCCGTCCAGTATGGCCCGGCGCGAGGCCTTCGACCCGGCCACGACGGCGACCGTGAGTTCGGGCGTGAACTTGGCGGCCTCCGCGGCCCAGTTGTACACCAGCGACGCCGGGCACACGATCAGGCTCGGCCCGACGCGCCGGGCCTCGTCGCGCCGCGACAGCAGGTAGGAGAGCAGCTGCACGGTTTTGCCCAGGCCCATCTCGTCGGCGAGGATGCCGCCGAAGCCCTTGTCGCTCACCGCGTTGAGCCATCGGAACCCTTCGGCCTGATACGGGCGCAGCACGCCGGCAAGCGCGCCCGGCACCCGGTAGCGGGCCGGGTCGATCACGCGCAGATCGTCGAGATACCCGGTGAAGCTGGCATCCTTATCGGCCGCGCCGACCTGATGGTCCAGATAGTAGGCCTCGAAGGCCGGCACGGTGACCGGCCCGGATTCGAAGGCGTTGGCGCGCAGCCCCAGATCGTTCGCGATGTCGTCCACCGCGGTGGCGTCGACGGTGCGCAGATCCACGAACGAACCGTTGCGCAGCCGGTGGAAACGCCGGCGCTTGCGGTAGCTGGCCAGCAGCGCGGCCACATCCGCCGGGTCGATCTCGTCGGCGATCGGCGATATCTCGACCAGCCCGGATCTGACCGACAGGCCGACCCTGATGGTCGGTTTCGGCATGGCGCTCAACCCGTCGAAGGCCGGCGTGGAGAACACGTCGCCGATGCCGCGGAACACCGGCAGGCCCTCGGTCAGCAGACGGTAGATCGCCTCGTCGTCGGATTCGGGAATGCGCGCCGTTTCGCTGGACGGCCTAGGGAAATAGTGCAGCACGGCCTCCACGGCCAGCCGCTCCGCGCCCGCGTCGCGGCGAACGCCGCCGTTCGCGGCATCCGAACCGATGCCGTCGAACACATGGAACCGGGCGTCGCCGTACCTCGCCTGCACATCGCAGCTCACTCCCTCACGGTCGCGGTCGAGATAGATCTCGATGCGGCATGGCGCCTGCACCAGCCGGCGCAGCCGTTCCGGCAGCACGATGCCGAGACCGCCCCGGGACGGATCGCCCCCGGATTCCGGCGCGGCGCCGCCATCGTCCAGCAGCGGCAGGATGGTGCGCGCGAACGCGTCCACGTCGGCCGCGCTCAGAAACATCGACGCATGCTCGTCGTCCCCGCTCAGCAGGGTGATGAGCTCCCGGTTGGCGGCGAAGCCCGCGCCGCACCGGCGGATCACGGCCGGAGCGGTGTTCGCGGCGGCCTGCGAGCGGACGCGCATCAGCATATCCCACGCGTCTTCGGCCTTGCCGTCGTTCGGAACGATGTTCCCGTGCGACGCGGAGCCCGCGGCGCCGGCAGCGCCCGCGGCACCCGACCGATCACGCCGGCCCGCCTCCAGCACCGCGGGGGACATCGGCCGGACGATCACGTACGACGATCGCTGCCCGACGATGAACCGTTCGACGCACTGGGCATGGCTGATGACGTATCCGCTAGGTTCGCCGTCATCTCCAGATTCGCCGCCGGCCGGTTCCATCGCCAGCCCCAGCGCTGGGTCGCCCTCGACCACGCGCGACGGCGCCGTCTGCGCATAGTATCTGGAGGACGGCGCGTAGTCGACCGTCGCATCCGATCCGACGTAGACGTCGAGCAGATCGGCTATCTCATTGTCCGACAACCGCATTTCCGCAGCATCGGCCTTGCGCCGGTACAGGTAGGAATCGGCGTAGTCGTCGTTGATGCTGCTACGGATCGCGTCCGCGCGGTCCAGCACGCCGATCAGCGCCCGCGAGCGCGGGTCGAAGGCGTCGCGCGTGTGGATGAACGCGAGTTTCTTGCCGTAGGAGACGAACTCCTGATGCCGCACGGCCTGCAGCAGGGCGTGGATGTCCTTGACCACATAGGCGATGGACCGCGACGGCACCTGAATGCGCAGTCTGACGAAACAGCCCGTGTCGCGGCATTCCACGGTCGGACGCAGCGTGACGCTGCCGATCGGCATGTGACGCACCGCCTGCATGCCGCCGGCCGCGCCACCGGCGGTGCCGCCGGCGTCGGCGATGCTGCCGATCTCCTTGAGCAGACCGAGCTGGCGGTCCTTCTCCTGCTGCCGCAGGTCGGCTTCGCGCCGCTGCATGAACGCCGCAAGCGCACGCGACGTGCGCCGGGCGGATTGGCGCGACGGCGCGCGGCCGGCGCCCGAAGCGCCTGACGCCACGCGCTGGAAGTCGTCCGGCCGCTCGTCGTAGTCCATGATGAGGGCGACAACATGCTTGCACACGCCGCGGAACCGGCCGTATGCGGGGCAGGTGCAGGACGAGTCCGCGATGTCGCCCGCGTCCTCGTCCACCTCGACCGAGACGCGGTAGTCGTCGGCGTACTGGTCGGCGCTGGTGACGAGCGCGCCAAGGCTGACGCCGGCATCGGTGACGGCATAGGTGCAGTCGTGCATGCGCCCGGAGGAGAGCACGTCGTGCGCGCGGTAGTAGGCGCTGCCGCTGCGGCGCTTGAGCACGTCGTCGTCGACGAGCTGCGTGCGCCCGTACGCCCCGTAGGTGCGGCCGAAGTCGTCGTCATCGCAGGAATCGCCGGAACGCCCGCCGAAATCACGGTATCCGCCGGTTCCGGAGCGCGATCCGTATACGGCCGCATGCCAATCCATCGTCCACCGCCCTTCGCCGCAAAGCCTGCCCTGACCCGCCATCCTACGCCGGTATCCGGCCCGATACGGCATTCCGACCGTACCATGCGCGAGGACGCGACGGCGACAGGGCCGCAACGGACGTGGCCCGCGGCGAAGCCGGCCCGACTGAGCCGGCGAGATGGCACCGGCCCGGCGCAACCGGCCCACGGCGAAGCCGGCTCAGCGCAGCTGCTGGGCGTTGTCGAGCAGCGCCGCCTTGAGATCGGATTCGATCTGGCGCATCTTGGTTTCGGCGGCGGCCCGGTTGGCCTTGCCCTGCTGCTGGATCTGCACGGTCTCCTTGAGCGTGGCGATCAGCTCGCTGTTGACGCGCTCAAGCGTCTCCGTGTCGATGACCGAACGCTGGTTGGCGCGTTCCGCGTCAACCGCGCCCTGATGGAGCGTGCGCGCGTTCTGCTGCAGCATCTTGTTGGTCACGTCGTCGGCCTGCTTCTGCAGGTCGAGCGCCTTGCGTTGGTTTTCCAAGCCGAGCGCGATCACCATCTGCGACTTCCAGACCGGAATCGTCGTGGAGATCGTCGTGTCGATCTTGTCGACGACGGTCTGGTCGGCGTTCTGGATGATCTTGATCTGCGGGGCGGTCTGCAGGGTCACGACCGACACCCGGTCGAGGTCGTCGAGCCGCTTGGCGAACCGGTCGAGCCTGGACTTGAAGTCGGTGAGCACCTGCGCCTGCATCGGGTCGCCCGACTCCTGCGCCTGAGCCTCGAGCTTGGGCAGCTGTTCGGCGTTGAAGTCGCGCAGCGCGCTCTTGCCGGCGAGCACGTACGTCTTCAGCTGCCGGTACTGCTCGGCGTTCTGCGCGTACATCGTGTCGTACATCGCGATGTCCGCGACCAGCTGGGTCTGCTGGCGCTCCAGATTGGAGACGATCTCGTCGATCTGCGACGACACCTTCTGGTAGCGCCGGCGCAGCCGGTCCACGCCGCCGAGCAGCGAACCGAGGATCGGCACATTGCTGACCGCGCCGAGTTCGGCCTTGTCGACCGTGGTGAGCAGCTCCTGCAGCAGGTCGCCGGCCTGCCCGGCGTCCTTGGAGCGAACCTTCGCGAGGATGTCGTCGGCGAAACTCGACGTCGCGCGCTGGGCGTCCTTCGCGTAGGAGGATTCGATGCCCTGCTTGGTGAAGTCGATCGCGTCAGCGATCTGCGCGATGCGATCGCGGTCGGCCTGCGGCAGCCGCGCGATCTGGTCGTCGAGGTCGGTGGCCGGCGTCAGCGCGCCGTGCGCCGCGTCGAGCACTGATCCGTCGCCCGCGGAAATGCCCGCCGCCCCGTTGCCGTTGGCGGCCGCGGCGCCGGTCAGGTCGGCCAGGGAGATGTCCTGTACCATGTCATGGTCCTTTCGATAGGGTTGCGATTCGTTGGTGAAGGTCAGTGCGACAGGGCGCCGATCAGCGCCTGCATCGCGTCGTTGTTGGGCAGTTCGCTCACCGCGCCGATCTGGTCGAGCGTGCCGGGCACCTTGAAGCGGCTGATCGACGAGGTGCCGGTGAAATTCGCGGCGCGGAAGCCGTGGCGCTCCCACGCGAGCCGCTGCACGTCGTCGCTCGTCAGCAGGCGCAGCACGGCCTCGCCGTTGGCGCTCAGCGGGATGAACACATGCGTTGACCACACGGTCGGCGTCGGGTAGACGATCACCACATCGTCCTTGACCTGGTCCCAGGCGGTGGGGTTGTTGACGGCCAGATCGAGGATCTGGCTCTCGTAGCCGACCATCATCGGCTTGGAGCCGACGCCGAGGTTGAGGAACTGGTTGAACGAGTCCTCGGAGCTGGTCTCCATCCAGCCGGATTTGGAGAAGATCGCGGCGATGCTGGCGGCGTCGCGGGCCACGGACTCCGCGGTCGCCGGCTGCCCGCCGTTGAGCACGTTGGCGATGAGCGCCGCGTACTCGTTGCCGGAATTCGACTTGACCGGATCGGTCGAGTCGATGCGGAACTGGCCGTAACCGCTCGCCCATCCGACATCGGCCCAGGTCTTGTCGGCGACCATCGCGCCGATGGCCTTGGCCATGTCCATCGTGTACACGCCGCCGTCGGACCGGCTCATAATGCCGCTGCCGACCAGCGCGTCCGCGACCTGCCGGTGCGTGTAGACCACGATCGGCGAGTTGAAGACGATGTCGCCGGCCGAGGTGTCCACGCCCTTGGCCTTGCCGTATTCGACGGCCGCGCGCGAGGAGGGGAACAGGTAGTCCATGCCCTTGCGGTCGGCGTCCATCATCGCGAGCGAGCCGGCTTTGCGGTAGTCGAGCCGCAGGCCTTGCCGTTCGGCGAGTTTTCGGAACTCGGCGTCGTCGAACAGGCTGATCTTCTCGCCGCCGAGATAGCCGTTGACCTGCGTGAGCTCGACCGGCTTCGCGGGTTCGGGCTGCGCCTGGCGCCATACGGCGATGCCGCCGAACACGAGGAACACGGCCAGCAGGGCCACCAGGCCCGCGACCTTCGCCTTGGTCAGTTTCATCGACGCGCTCCTTTCTGCGATGCGCCGGACGGCGATGACGGTTGGCGTGACGGTTGCCGTGGCGGAAGCGCGCCCGGCGCGTCTTCCCGCACCGCGGGCGGGGCGTCCGGGCCGTCGGCGGCATGGCCGCCCGCCTGATCGGCCTCGGCATCCGCAGCGCCGACCGCCGGCTTATCCGGCATCACGTAACCGTCCATGCTCGCCAGCCGCACGATCGCCTCCGAATCGGCCGACAGGGCCAGCGTCTTCGCGGCGACCGCGCGCTGCAGCTCGCCGGCCGCCGTCATCTCCAGCGCCTGCAACGCCTCGATGGCCTCGTCGCGGGCCTTCGCGATCTGCGGGCCTACGCCGGAACGCTCCACATCGAGATACCCCTTGAGCAGGCTTTCGGTCTGCGCGCCGTACACGTTGATGTAGTGGCGCAACGTCTGGTAGGCGTGCGGATCGGTGTTCACGTACCGGATCAGCGCGTTCGTCGCCGCGATGAAGTCGGCTGCCTCCCCGTTGACCCGCCGATCGATGATCCGGCTCGACAGCTCGCCGATCGACGCGACGCGAGCGGTCGCCTCGTCGATGGCCCGAAGCGCGGCCTCGCCGTCCGGAACCAGTTCAGCGGCCATATCGCCGATCCTGCGGGGCCGTTCGGCGAGCGCCGACACCGCCACATAGCCGAGAACCGCCACCACGGCGCCGACGCCCAGCCCCAGCAGACCGCCCTTGAGCAGCACGAAGGCGAGCGCGCCGAGCACCAGCCCGGCGACGAACCCAAGCACTATGGGCAGCATCAGTTGTAGCCCTTCACCTGGCGGAACACGGCGGCCAGATCTCCGCTGCGGCCATCGAACACCTTCGCGTTGGACAAGCTGGCGATGTCCTTGAGCTGGTCGGGGTCGGCGTCGCCGAACATGATCGGGAAGATCGGCACCCTGCGCTCCTCGCTGCGGTAACGGTCCTGGAAGCTGCTGCGGTCGGCGGTCTCGGACTGGCCGTCGGTCATGAGCACGATGGCCGTGGTGTACCGGCCCGGGTCGCTCGGCATATTGGCGGACAGCGCCGCGTTGAGACCGTCGTAGATGTTGGTGCCGCCGTCCGCGGCCAGCTCCTCGGCATGGTCGAGCAGCGCCGCGGTGTCCGTGCCGCCGGCGCGCACCGGCGTCATCGCGGTCTGGTTGAACGGGATGAGGATGTTGACGTCGCCGTCGCCGGGTTCGATCATCGATGCGGTGGCTTCGGTCTTGTCGAGCGCGGCGTTGAGCCCGCGCACCACGCCGTCCTTGCCGGCTCCCGACATGGAGCCGGAATAGTCCACGACCCATACGGTCCAGCTGGGCTTGCGCAGATTGTGCTGATAGATGTTGAGCGCCTGGCTGATCACGGATGCGGCCGGCATCGGGATGGCCTTGAGCGCGTCGGAACCGGTGGTGATGCCCCATTCGGCGCGGAACGCCTGCTGCACGGCGTGGTCGGAGGAGTAGGCGAGCGTGCCGCCAAGCCCGGTGCGCCGGCCGGCACGCTCGAACAGGAGCTTGCAGTCCTTGGATTCGAGCGCCCTCGCGAAGGCGCCGTACGCATCGGAGACGGACTGGGCCTGGCCGCGGTCGACGTAGCCGAGCGGCGAATCGGAGACCGCGATGCCATCGGAGGGGTAGACGGCGAGCAGCGGATCCTTGCCGTCAGCGGTGAGCTGCTTGTCGGCGGCGATCACCAGCGACTCGTAGTTGACCATCGCGTCGAACCTGCCGGGATCGGCCACTACCATGTCCTTGAGCCAGTCCGACGACCCGGACGAGCGGTCGACGCCGGAGAGCAGGGTCTTGACGGAGTCCTGCAGGGTCGCGTCGTTGAGGTCGTCGGCGGTGAGGGCCTGGTTCTTGCCGCTCAGCGCGGTCAGGAACGCCAGGTAGGCAGAGGCGCCCGAATTCGACTGCGTGGCGCTGGTCATCGAGAAGGTGAGGTCGCCGGATTTGACCGCCTTGATCAGGTCGGCGGTGCTCACCGGCGTGGTGGTGCCGTCGCCGCTCGCCCACCCGAGGCTGACGGCCTTGGACTTGGCGATGCCGAAGACGATCGGCGTGGTGGAGGTGCTCTGCTGTTCCTTGACGATGTGCTTGGTGTCGCCCATCGAGATCCAGATCGAGCTCGCCGGCCAGACGGCGTCGTAGTCGCCGCCGCCGTTCAGCGTGGTCATGATGTCGAGCGAGCCCATGTAGTCGAGCGTGACGGCGACCTTCGAGCTGTCGACCGCCTGCTGGATCGCGTCGGCGACCTCCTTGTTCTCGGAGCCGGACGCGATGCGCAGCGTCGCCATCGCCTTGCCCTTCGCCGGGGTGAAGGACTGCGTTTTGGCGCTGCTCGCGTTATTGCCGGTACCGCCGAACATGCCTACCAATCCGTTGGTGGCGGAGCATCCGCCGAGCGCCATGATCATGCCGGCGATCACCGTGGCCGCGACGAACGCGACCGATCTCCTCATCGCCTTCGAAGCCGCCGTTGCCGAGCGCATCGCCGTTGAGTGGCCCATCCGCATCTCTTTCCGTGTCGTGATCCGAATACACTACGTACCCGTATTCACGACAATAGACATGCGGTCTAGCCCCGGGCGAGCGCTCGGTTACGCGAACATGAATTCATGCTGAATTCTGCATCCGACGGGGGTTTGCGGTGATATGGGCGGGATCGCGCCCATATGACCACCCTATCGCGCATTGCCTGACGTCTGGCTCCCCTCGTTGAGGGGAGCCAGAATTTGTTTGCACCTCCCCATTACCATGTTTAGTAGGTCCTGATGGTCGGGACCGGGCCGCCGGTTCCGGTATGACTTTCCCGCCCTGTCGTTGATGATCCGGGGGGTGTTGTCGCCGGGAGCGGGGACGCTCGCTGACCGCTGATAGGAACCAGGCCGGCCGCATGGACGCGCTGGGGCGCATGGCGCAGGTCTCGTCGTAATGTGGATGCGGCACGGGCGTCAGGACTCCTCCGAGCCCGCGGCGGCCGCGCAGCCTTCATGACGGGAGAGACGATGATGACTCCGGACGACATCGACGTGTGGGTCGGCCTGGACGTGGGCAAGAGCGCGCACCACGCCTGCGCCCTCGACCATGACGGGAACACCCCGTACGACAAGCCGGTCAGGCAGGACGAGAAGGCCATCCGCACGATGCTGGGCAAGCTCTCCAAGCACGGCCGCGTGCTGCTGGTCGTGGACCAGCCCAACACCATCGGCTCCCTGCCCCTGACCGTGGCCAGAAGCATGGGGATCACGGTCGCCTACCTTCCCGGCGGCGCGATGCGCAGGACCGCGCAGCTGCTGCCCGGAGCCGCGAAGACCGACCAAAGGGACGCGCACGTGATCGCGTGGGCCGCGCTCAAGCTGCCCGAGACGCTCAGGGACGCGGGCCCGGACGACGAGACCCTCGCCGCGCTGAAGATGCTCTCCGGCCACGACGAGGACCTCGCCCACGAATCCACCCGCCACGTCAACCGCCTGCGGAGCCTGCTGCTGCAGACCCACCCCGCGTTCGAACGCGCGCTCAAGGGAGAGAGAATCACGCGCGACGCCACGCTCGCCCTGCTCGAACACTACGGTGGGCCCGCGGGCATGAAAACGATGGGCATCGAAGAGGTCAGGGCGTGGGCCAAGGCCAACGGCCTGCGCGCCGGCGCCATCATCGACGACATGTTCAAGGCGATCGGCGAGCAGACCGTCACCGTGCCCGGCACCCTCATGGCCGAGACCATCATCCCCTCCATCGCCCACGACATCAAGGCGATCAAGGACCGGCGGCGCGAGGCCGGCCGCCAAGTCGAGGCTCTCCTGGAGGGCCACCCTCTTCCCACGGTCCTGACGTCGATGCCCGGGATAGGCGCCGGGACCGCAAGCAGCATCCTCCTCGGCATCGGCGGCGACATCGCCAACTTCAAATCGTCCGCCCATCTGGCCGCATACGCGGGCATATCGCCGGTCACCAGCCAGTCCGGCACCAGCATCAAAGGCGAACGGCCCTCCAGGCGGGGCAACAAGCGACTCAAGAACGCATTATGGCAGACGGCGTTCGTCGCATCCACCAAGCACCCGCCGTCGATCGCCTACTACAAACGCAAACGCGAACAGGGCAAGCACCACAACGCCGCCGTCATCTGCCTCGCGCGCCGACGCCGCGACGTGATCTACAGCATGCTCAAAAACGGCACCCTCTACCAGGAACCCGACCTCGCAGCCTGAAACCCGAACGGCCAGCAAGAACACCGGACCCACCGGCAAGGCGAAGCACGCCCACAACAACCCGCCAAAATCCCGACATCAACCCCTACAGAGTTGACAAAAACATAGGAACACCCCCCGTGAATGTTTTCCGACATCCCCACGTTCCTCACTTCTTGATGCACATTTCAGGTACCGTTCGATGGTACCCTCATTAACGCTCAACACGGCTCTATGAACGTATGCCACTTCACCTGCATGCGTAGGGGCACGAGTCTTTCCCAGCGTACACGGCAATGTCAATGAAGATTGATCCTCCCGCTGGCGGGAGGTGGCGCATAGCGCCGGAGAGTGGTCGAATGCTCGATGCCGCGGGGCCGCCGCTATGCTCCCCTCAGTCGCCTGCGGCGACAGCTCCCCTCAGAGAGGGGAGCCGGATACCTTCGTATTGCAGACTTGCGGCGCGGGCCGCTGTTCGTTTGCGCAACGGCCCCGGTCCGCAATAACGGACTCGCCTGCGGCGAGGCCCGACGTTGCCGAGGCGCTGCCGCACCTCGGCCGGGACCTGTTGGGAGTCCACCGGACTCCCAACAGGGTGCACGGAACGCTAGTTCCGCTCACTCAACGGTCCCGGCCACGTATCCTCTTCGGGCTCGCGGGCGGAGGCGATGGGCTGCTCGGGCAGGTGCTTGGCCGGAATCGTCTTCGGCTTGAACGGGAACTTCTCGGCGCGCATCTTCTCGTAGGCAGCGATGTCGTCCTCGTGCTGCAGCGTCAGGTCGATGTCGTCATAGCCGTTCATCAGGCGCCAGCGCGTGTAGTCGTTGACCTCGAAGGGGAGGGTCACGTCGCCGCAGGTCACGGTGCGCTGTTCCAGATCGACGGTCATCGAACGGCCCGGCTCCTCCTCGAGGAGCTTCCACAGCAGTTCGACCGATTCCTGCGGCATGATCGCCGCAAGCACGCCGTTCTTGGCGGTGTTGCCGTAGAAGATATCGGCGAAGCGCGGCGAGATCACCACGCGGAAGCCATAGTCATGCAGCGCCCAGACGGCATGCTCGCGGGACGATCCGATGCCGAAGTCCGGGCCGGCCACCAGGATCTGCCCCTTCTTGTACGCCTCCTGGTTGAGCACGAAATCGGGATTGCGGCGCCATGCGTAGAACAGCGCGTCGTCGAACCCGGTCTTGGTCACGCGCTTGAGGAACACCGCGGGAATGATCTGATCCGTATCGACGTTCGAGCGGCGCAACGGCACGCCGACGCCGGTGAGTGTGGTGAGTTTTTCCATTGTTGCAAAATCCTTCTTGTCGGGCTCCCCTTGGAAGGGGAACCGATAACTGGGCGGTCTACAGGTCCGCCGGCGACGAGATCGTGCCGCGGATGGCGGTTGCGGCGGCGACCTGCGGCGAGGCGAGGTGCGTGCGCGAGCCCTTGCCCTGGCGACCCTCGAAGTTGCGGTTCGACGTGGAGATCGAACGCTCCCCCGGCACCAGCTTGTCGGGATTCATGCCCAGGCACATCGAGCATCCGGCGTTGCGCCATTCCGCGCCGAAGTCCTTGAACACCCGGTCCAGACCTTCGGCCTCCGCCTGCAGGCGCACGCGGGACGAGGCCGGCACCACGAGCACGCGGTGGATCGACTTCGCCTTGTGCTGCCCCTTCATGATCGCTGCCGCGGCGCGCAGATCCTCGATGCGCCCGTTCGTGCACGAACCGATGAACACGGTGTCCACCGGGATGTCCTTGATCCGCATGCCGGGCTCGAGGCCCATGTAGTCGAGCGCCCGCTCGGCGGCGGCGCGCTTGGTGGCGTCGGCGATCTGCGACGGCACCGGCACGTTCGCGGTGATCGGCAGGCCCTGGCCGGGGTTCGTGCCCCAGGTCACGTACGGCGCCAGATCCTCGGCGTTCAGGTCGACGACCGTGTCGAACACGGCGTCGTCATCGGTCTTGATCGTCTTCCAGTAGGCGACGGCTTTGTCCCACATCTCGCCTTCGGGCGCGTGCGGGCGGCCCTTCAGGTACTCGAACGTGGTCTCGTCAGGCGCGATCATGCCGGCGCGGGCGCCGGCCTCGATCGACATGTTGCAGATCGTCATGCGCGCGTCCATCGACAGGTTGCGGATCGCCTCGCCCCGATATTCGATGACGTGGCCCTGGCCGCCGCCCGTGCCGATCTTCGCGATGATGGCCAGAATGATGTCCTTCGCGGTGACGCCCTTCGGCAGCTCGCCGTTCACGTTGATCGCCATCGTCTTGAACGGCTTGAGGCTCAGCGTCTGCGTGGCCATCACATGCTCGACCTCGGACGTGCCGATGCCGAAGGCGAGCGCGCCGAACGCGCCGTGCGTCGAGGTGTGCGAATCGCCGCACACGATGGTCATGCCCGGCTGAGTCAGGCCCAGAATCGGCGCGAAGGCGTGCACGATGCCCTGATCGGCGTCGCCGAGCGGGTGCAGCCGCACGCCGAACTCCTTGCAGTTCTTCTCCAGCGTGCTCAGCTGCAGCGCGCTGGTCTTGTCCGGATTCGGCCGGTCGATGTCGACCGTCGGGGTGTTGTGGTCTTCGGTGGCGATGAGCTGATCGACGTGGCGCGGCTTGCGCCCCGCCAGACGCAGGCCCTCGAACGCCTGCGGACTGGTGACCTCGTGCATCAGCATCAGGTCGATGTACAGCAAATCAGGCGCTCCGTCGCTGCCTTTGCGTACCAAATGATCGGCCCAGACCTTCTCGGCCAGTGTCGTTCCCATTCGGACTCCTCCTAATTTCTTCGCATAAGGTATTGCCCTTACGCATCCTGTGTGGTACATAGCCTATGGTTCCGCATCAGCCGCGACGAGCTTGGGGCCGGTATATGAGACGGCCGGGAGCGGCCCGGCGACCCCCGATATCGCCGTTACAACACAACACGGCAAACGTCATTTTGCGTTTCACTATGTGAGATGGCATAATCGACGACTATGACTTCCAACGCAGACGCAACCATGGCCGAAGAGCCCCTTGACGACGCCCCAGCCACGGACGACCAGTCCACGGCATTCCCCGTAGACGACGGGGAGATCCATTCCGGCGTCGGCGTGCTCGACAAGACCGTGAAGATCCTTGACGCACTCGAATCCGGACCGGCCACGCTCGGTCAGCTGGTCGCCGCCACCGGACTGGCCCGCCCGACCGCGCACCGGCTGGCGATTGCGCTCGAACGCCACCGTTTCGTGCTGCGCGATCAACACAGCCGTTTCGCGCTTGGATCGCGATTCGCCGAACTGGCCGCGGCCGCCGGCGAGGACCGTCTGCTGACCGCCGCCGGCCCGATCCTGCAGACGCTACTCGACCGCACCGGCGAATCGGCGCAGATCTATCGCCGCCAGGGCGACCAGCGCATGTGCATCGCCGCCGTCGAGCGCGCGTCCGGCCTGCGCGATTCGATCCCCGTCGGCGCGATGCTGTCGATGGAAGCGGGCTCGGCCGCTCAGATCCTGCTGGCGTGGGAGGACTCGGAACGCCTGCATCAGGGACTTCGCCGCGCGAAGTTCAGCGCGACGAAGCTGGCCTCCGTGCGCAAGCGCGGATGGTCCGAATCCGTGAACGAGCGCGAGGACGGCGTGTGCTCGATCTCCGCACCGATCCGCAACGCCTCGGGCCAGGTGATCGCCGCGATCTCGATCTCCGGGCCGTCCGGCCGCATGGGCAACTCCCCCGGCCGCCGCTACGCCCCGCTCGTCATGGCCGCCGGCAAGTACCTCACCGACGCGCTCATCAAGGCTTCCGCCGGCCGCTGAGCGATCACTGATTGCTCGATGAATACTTGACGCCCACGGTGATGCTCCCCTCAGAGAGGGGAGCCAACAGGCATCTACGCGAACAGGCCTCTGAGCGAGTCCCAGAGATTCTTCTTGTGCAGCAGGTTCATGCCTTCGCTCTCGGCCTTGACGTCGGCTATGTCGTATGAATAGGCCTTGCGGGAGCTGGGTTTGCCGACCAGGTCGCCGAATTCGAGCAGCTGCGTGCGCGGGTTGTGCGGGTGGCGGATGTCGAACTCGAACAACCTGGCCGCGCGCTTCTCCGGCGCTGGCCCATAGGACCCGAATCCGCAGGTCGGCGTGGCGACCATCATCATGCCGTCCAGTTCGCCGACGAACCCGTTGCGGTGATCGTGCCCGGCGACGATGCCGAAATAGCCCCGCTCCCCGCGCCGCCCATCCGCCTTGCCGGACTCGCCCTTGCCGGCCTCACCGCGGCCGCGCAGCACGTCGTACTCGCCGCAATCGGCATCGGGGCAGCTGATGCCCTCGCCCAGATAGCTGCCGGGCTGCATCTTCGACTCATCCATGACGTAGTACGCGGACGCATATGTGCGATAACCCTGCATCGCGCCGGGCGCATTCGGCTCGGCCGGCGTGAGCAGCTCATAGTACTGCGGCAGGGGCATATGCTGGAACACCAACGATTGCGTGCCGATGCGCGAGGGAATCGACGCGAGGAACCGCAGGGCCGCGCCCGACGGGCTGCCGTAACCGCCCTCGCGCGCGTAGTCGCCGGAATTGACCAATACCAATGCCAGCACGTTGCGGGTACGTTCCACATCCATCACCGGCAATGCGAGCGTACCGGGCTCGCAGGGAAACACCTGCTGGTCGGCCAGCCCGGACAGCGGCATCGTGCAGGACCGCGGTTCGGAAGGGGCGAAAGGATCCGCGGAATCGGCGGCCATGTCCTCGCCGTCCGCCCCGGCACCGGAAACGGCGCCGGGCGCAACCCCGGCATCGATCGGCGCGGCGTTGAGGCAGCCGGGGAATTCCCGGTAGATCGCGTCGAACTCATTCACATCGAGCCCGCACTGAAAATCGTGGTTGCCGTAGGTGACGGCGAACGGCACGCCGCGCTTGATCAGCGGGGCGAGGAACTGGCCGATGGCCTTGCGCGCCAGCTTGCGCGTCTTCTCCAGCTCCGCGGCACGGCGCTTGGACGCCGAACCGCTCTCGGAGAGGCGGTCCCCCGAACCGATGCGCGGGGACTGCGCGCCGGCGGCCTCCTGCTCGTCGCGCCAGCGCCGCTTGCGGAACGTGGCGGCGAAGGACGGGTCGTATCCGGCGATCTGGTTGCCGCTGAATACGACGATATCGGGGCGGGCCGCGTCGAGCGAGGTCTCGATCAGACGGATCGTGTCCTTGGACACTTTCGGCCCGTCCTGAATGTCGGCGAACTGCAATACGCGGAATTTGCCGGAATGATGGAACTGCAGGCGACCCAGCCGCGCGGACACGGATACGGGGCGCCCGTCGCCTTCGACGGGCGCCCCGTTCGGGCGCGGATTCGCCGCTTCGGCCGCGTTGCCGCCGCCCGTGGCGCCATCATTCCCATAGAGTTCGGTCATACCGAATACCTTACCGCGATACCTTGGGGAACACGGTAAGGTTCGGGGTTCATCGTGTCACTGCGCCGCGGCGTACTCCTTGGCCCAGCCGTCGACGAACGCGGTCCTGACGGCGTCCCAGCCGCCGGTGCCCTGCGCGTACTCGAGCAGCGCGGATCCCAGATCGTTCTTCCACTGCTCGGACGGCATCATCGTGTACACCCAGGTCACGGATTCGCGGCCCTCCTCCACGTCCTTCTTCGACTCGTCGATCAGCGGGTTGTCGGTCGAGACGTCGTCGAAGGTCTTGAACGAGGTGCTGAAGCCCATGTCGGTGGCGAGCGCGTTCTTGCCGGCGTCGGAAGTGATCATCCACTTGAGGAAGTCGGCCGTGGCCTGCTGGTCGTCCTTGGACGCCTTGGAGTTGATGCACCAGTAGTTCTCGGAACCGGTGGTGAGGCCCTGGTTCTCCTCGCCGGGAGCGCCGATGTAGATCGGCAGCATGCCGACGTTGTCGGCCTCGACGCCCGCGCTGTTCAGGTCGGTCCACGCCCAGGTGCCGTTCTGGTAGAACACCGCCTCGCCCAGCGCGAACTCGGAGTTCGCGTCGTCGCCGGTCTTGGAGCTCAGCTGCGCCGGATCGGTGGTGGAGCCGGTGATATACAGGTCGAAGATGTTCTTGAAGTTGTCGAGGTAGGTGCCGTCGATGGTCGCCGGCTGCGAGGTGAGGCCCTTGTCCTTGAACTCGTAGTACAGCGGCACGTCGGCCAGCTGGGTCTTGAAGCGCCAGTCGGAGCTGGAGTCGAAGCCCGCCGAGGTGAACGCGCCCTTGACGCCCAGATCGCCCTTGTGCGCCTGGATCTCGTCGGCCACGGTCTTCAGCGCGGCGAAGGTGTTCAGCTTGTCCAGCGACTTGACCGACGACCACGAGGCGTCGAAATACCGGTTCAGCAGATCCTTGTTGTAGATGATGCCGTACGACTCCATGACGAACGGCACCGCCAGCACTTTGGAGCCGTCGTCGCTTTTCAGCGCCTGCCCTTGGTCCTCGAGCTGCTTGTACACTTCGGTGTCGCTCATGTCGGCCGCGTAGTCCTTCCAGCGGGCCAGCCCGACCGGGCCGTTGACCTGGAACAGGGTCGGCGCGTCGGTCTTCGCCATCTCGGACTTGAGCGTCTGCTCGTAGGTGCCGGACGCGGCGGTCTCCACGATGACCTCGACTCCGGTCTCGTCGGTGTAGTCCTGCGCCACGGTCTGCCACTGTTCGGCGACCTCGGGCTTGAAGTTCAGGTAGTACACCTTGCCTTTCGACTCGCTCGTGCCGCTCGTGCTCGATCCGCACGCGGCCAGCGCGCCGACGCCCATCGCCAGCGCCGCGGCGACGGCGATCGCCTTCTTCATCGTCCTCATTGACTTCATCATGGTTGTTCCTTTCCTGGTTGTTCCGCCGACGTTGGCGGGTTATCCGTCAGAGCAGCCCGTCCAGACCGTGGGTCGCGCCGTTGCGGGCGAACACCGGGACCGTGTCGAGCGGGCAGTCCACGTCGACGCTTTGGCCGCCGGCGTAGGTCGCGCCGTCGCGCAGCGCGGTCCATGTCACCGAGGCGTCCCCGGGCAGATACACGCTCCGGGCGCGGGCGCCGAAATCGGTGACCGGGGCGACGAGCAGATCGGCGCCGAACATGTATTCGTCGGCCACGTCGGCCGCCGCGGCGTCGTCCGGGAATTCGTAGAACAGGCCGCGGATCAGCGGCTGCCCGTCGCGGCTCGCCTCGGCGAACAGCTCGCGGGTGTACGGGCGCAGGGCCTCGCGCACGCCGATGTACTTGACGAAGATGCGCTCGATCTCCTCGCCGTAGCTCCACGGCTCGTTGTCCACGCCCGAGGCGTCGCGCGGCGACCCGTCGGCGGCGGTGATCGCCTCGACCATCGAGCCGTCGGGCTGTTCGCCGCGGCGGAACCCGTGGTTGCGCATCACCGGGGAGAAGCAGGAGAATGCGCACCAGCGGGCCAGCAGTTCCTTGAAGTACCCGGTGTTGACGTCGCCGTCGTGGAAGCCGCCCATGTCGGTGGTGAACCACGGGATGCCGGCCATGCCCATGTGGATGCCGCAGGTGATCTGCGCCTTCATGTCCTCGAAGGTGGAGCCGACGTCGCCGCTCCAGACCAGCGATCCGTAGCGCTGCGAGCCGACCCATGCGCAACGGGTCAGGTTGACCACGTCGTCCTCGCCGCGGGCCTCCAGCTGGCCTTCGTAGAAGCCGCGGTTGTACTCGCGCGGGTAGATGTTGCCGGTTTCGATGTTCGGGCCGGAATGGTAGCGGTAGTTGCCGAAATCGTAGGTGCCGTACTCCGGTTCGGCCTCGTCGAGCCAGAACGCGTCCACGCCGAGGTCCACATAGTTGCGCTTGCACTTGTCCCACACGTAGGCGCGGGCCTCCGGGTTGGTGGCGTCGTAGAACTGGTTGGGCTCCTGGTACATCATGCCGACGTCGATGCCGTGCTCGGCGCTGACCAGCAGGTTGTTCGCGCGCATCTCGTCGTAGTTCTCGGATTTGAGCGAGATCTGCGGCCACACCGACACCATCACCGTGATGCCCATCTCATGCAGTTCGGCGCACATCGCCTTGGGATCGGGCCAGAACTCGCGCTCGAAGCGGAAGTCGCCCATATGCGGCCAGTGGAAGAAATCGATGACCAGCACGTCGATCGGGATGTTGCGGCGCTTGAACTCCCGGGCCACGCGCAGCACCTGGTCCTGGTTCCAGTAGCGCAGCTTGCACTGCCAGAAGCCCAGTCCCCATTCCGGCATCGCCGGCGCATGGCCGGTGGCGTCGGCGTACTGCGATTCGATCTGCGCCGGGGTGTCACCGGCCGTCACCCAGTAGTCGAGCTGCGGGGAGGATTCGGCGCGCCACAGCGTGCGGTTCTTGGCGAACTGCGCCGATCCGATCGCCGGATTGTTCCACAGGAACCCGTAGCCGGCGCTCGAGACGACGAACGGGATCGACGCCTGCGAGTTGCGATGGGCCAGCTCGAAGGAGCAGCCCTTGAGGTCCATATAATGCTGCTGGTATTCGCCCATGCCGTACAGCCGTTCGTGTTCCGGCGCCACGAAGGTGGCTTCGATGGCGTGCGCGCCGCCCATGACCGGCTGGTATGAGCGCGCGTGCAGCTTCAGGGCGCCGCTCTGCGGCATTTCCTTGAACAGCAGGTCGCCGGATGCGTTGTGGAAGCTCAGCTCGCACAGGTTTTCGGTATAGCCGGCGCCATCGTTGCCGGCACGGTAGGCGTGGGCCTTGACGACGATGCCGCCGTTGCGCACCACGGCGTCGCCGGTGGCCTCGTCGATGGACACGCCCGCGTCGAGAGCGATGCCCTCCGGCGAGATCAGACCCCAGTTCACGTCGGAGATCGGGCTCTTCTTGGAGGCGCGCACACGCACGCCGTTGCGGCCATACGGCTCGACGCGCAGGTATTCTCCTTCGCCGCGCCATTCGAGCGCGCCGCCAACTGCTCGGAATCCACTGATTGCCATCGCGTTGCTCCTTGTCGTCATTGACATATCCACCCCCCGAAGGGAGGCGCTTGCTTCCATCGTTCGTTCGCTCGTCACTCTCGGATGCGAACCGGTTCACGCCAATAATCGTAAAGCACTGCAAATAGTTTGTCAAATCAAAAATCTAATTATTGCCAACCGATTCACAAATATCGACGGATCATCCCATAGCAATACGCCCAGCGTGCCTCGCCTACAATGCCGGAAGCCGGCCCACGCAACGAGACCGAGAGCGATTAATGCGACACCGTCGCCACGGACCCGCGGTCGGACAGCGGCTGGCTGATCAGACGGGTCATGGCGGGGCGCGAAGCGTCGTCGATGCGCCGGATCAGCGTGTCGACGGTCTCCTCCGCCACCGACTGCAGGTCGATGTCCACCGCCGTGTAGGGGATCCTCATCCTCGCCCGCAGCGCATTGGGCACCGCCACCGCGACCGACATATCCTCCGGCACGCGCACGCCCAGTTCCAGAAACACCTGGGGCGCGGCCAAGATCGCGTTGTCGTCGTCGATGATCAGCCCGGCGACTTCGGGAAAAGCTTCCAAGGCGCGGCGCAGCCGCTCGCCGGGATCGCCGGGGAGCGCAGCCGTTCCCCCGGTTTCACGGTCCGCATCGCAGACCGGCACGCGCATCGTCACGCCCAGCCGTTCCGCCTCCGCGACGGCGGACCGCCTGAACCGCACGGCGAAATTGGCGCCACCATCCACCGTCCCTTCGGGAGAATGGAGCAGCACGATGTCGCGATGACCGCGTTCGGCGAAATGACGGACCAACTGAACCGCCGCACGCTCGAAATCGGTGTCGACTTCGTCCAGACCCATCGAATCGGCGGGAATGCCCAGCAGCACGGTCGGCAACCCGCCTTCCACGGCGGCGCGCACCCGAGGATCGTCACGCCGGATGTCCATGATGATCAGACCGTCGACCTTGCGCGCGTCCGCGGCGTCCCGCACCGCCCGGACACCGTCCGGATCGCTCAGCAGCAGCAGATCGTACCCCTTCAGACGGGCGAAGTTCGACAGCGCGCACAGATAGGCGCCCCGGGTGATCGACATCGAAGCCTCGTCCTCGGCGGGCGCCAGCACGCCGAGGGTCATGCTGCGCGCGGTAGACAGGGCACGCGCGGCATGGTTCACCGTATAGCCGAGCTTGCGCATCGCCCTGCGCACCTTGTCGCGGCTCTCCGCCGACACGCGCGACGGGCGCGAGATCACATAGGAGACTGTGGTCTTGGAGACTCCGGCCTCGCGTGCGACATCAGTAATGGTGACCATGCTGTTCAATATACGTCATGCGGAAGGGATGCGTCATTCGGGAGGAATATCGAGTCTCCATACTCGCGTCACGCGGAGCAAGATCGACCGAACAACAACGTCCAGATACCATGCTCGATTCCTGCCGACTCCCTATAATCAGCGATCTGAGGGGCAGAAAAACGGCCTTGCATGCCTCTTTCGGCGATGTGAGGGGTAGGACTCCGATCACCACCACGCCATTGCCGCTCGAGAACCCCTGAAACTCAGTCGCGAACGACGCGCGGGATACCACTCACATCGCAGAAAGAGGCCTGCAGGCCCCTGTTTTTACCCCTGAGATCGAGAAATCGCGCCTTGGGCGGCCTGCGCGCCTAGCACACCCTCCGGCGCATATGCCTCATGCCTCCCGGCACGGCCGAACCACTTTGTTCGGAAAAACAAAAAACCCTCGCTTTCGCGAGGGTCATTGGCTGGAGTGCCTGGACTCGAACCAAGAATGGCTGAACCAGAATCAGCTGTGTTGCCAATTACACCACACTCCAATTTGGCTGGCGTCGCGGCTCCGAAGAGCCACCGCGTCGTACCCCCAACCGGATTTGAACCGGTGTTGGCGCCGTGAGAGGGCGTAGTCCTAGACCGCTAGACGATGGGGGCGTATTCAGTTTTCACTGGCTGCGTAGTTCATGAACCGCGCAACAGGTGATTAATATACGCGAGTATCAACCACTGCGCAAATCACGGCGTGTCGCGCTATTTTCCAAGGGTTTACACCATCATGAGGTCATGGTACCGCAGCCACTTTGGTTCGATCGCACGATGACATCCCGATCGGAGCCGCTCATCCAAGACAGCGAAGGGCCCCGGCTGGAATCAGTCGGGGCCCTTCGATTTCGTACCCCCAACCGGATTTGAACCGGTGTTGGCGCCGTGAGAGGGCGTAGTCCTAGACCGCTAGACGATGGGGGCGTATTCGGTTTTCGCGGCCGCTCGGCGAGCCGTGCGACGAATACACAATGTACGGGAACATCCGATCGCCGTCAATCACGGCGTGTCACATGGTGATCGATCGGTTGACAATTCGGTCAGGCTACTCATCGCACGTGAGCGTGAGACCAATTACCCACCCACCAAGCCCTACTGATGAATTATCATCAACCCTACTGATGAATTATCACAATACCTATTGATGAATCCACAGGAGAGAATCCAATGGTCCCACGAACGATTGCACAAGAACTCGCCCCCATGCTCTCCTGGTTCCCGGTCGTCTCGATAACGGGGACCCTGGCAAAGCGGCAAGTCAACGCTGGTGAAGACCCTGCTGCCCCATTACGAATACGTCAATCTCGAAGATGCGGCAACACGCGCCAGCGCAACGGAAGATCCTGTGGGATTCATCCGCTCGCACGAGAGCAAGCTCATCATCGATGAGGCGCAATACGCCCCTGACTTGTTCTCGCAGATCCAGGTCGAAGCGGACGAGCGTGGCACGATGGGGCAATACGTACTATCCGGCTCGCAGAACTTCCTTATGGAAAAACGTATAGGTCAATCGCTGGCGGGGCGCGTGGGCATGCTCCAACTGTTGCCCTTCTCCTATGCGGAAGCATCTCAGGCGAACCCGGGCCTTACCGTGGACGAGTTTATGTTCCGCGGCGGATACCCGCATCTCTACGATGTGCCGACGCCGAACGACGTATATTTCCGCAACTACACCGCCACCTACATAGAACGCGACGTGTCGGAATATCTGGATGTGCGCAATGTCTCGGATTTCGGCATCTTCATACGCTTGTGTGCTGAAAGCGCGGGCAATCTGCTGAATCTCACCGCGCTGGCGAAGGACGCCGGCATTTCGTTCAACACCGCCAAGCAATGGCTGTCCATCCTCGAAAAGAGTTTTCTGGTATTCCGGCTGCCGCCATATTTCACGAACACCCGAAAGAGGCTGATCAAAACACCCAAAATCTATTTCTACGACACCGGACTGCTGAATTATCTTCTGGGCATCCGCTCCATGGAGGAGCTACTGAACGATCCCAAACGCGGCGACGTGTTCGAAAACCTCATCATTGCGGAAACAGCGAAACGATATCGCAATAACGACAAGGACGTCGACCTGTACTTCTACCGGGACACCGCAAAAGCAGAAATCGATCTCGTGGACGCCACCCAGCGGCGCGCTCCAGCACTCATGGAAATCAAGTCCGGAATGACGCCGCGCCTCGACTTCTTCAAACATCTCGCCGCCATCGGCAAGGAACTGAACATACCCATCGAACGCAGAACTGTTGTATATCGGGGCGCGGAAAGTTTTTCCGGCAACAATGGCCGATACGTCACGGCCGAGGATTATCTGCTGGAACGGCGGTAGCGGGCATCCGCGGTCGGAGAGCGTCACCGTCACCGGCCGATGCGCCTGATGACGACGCCTGACATGCATGTGGGGGCGTCCGTCAGATATGACGGACGCCCCCACATAGCCGGCTTCGCTATGGAAGTCGAAGCGACATCACAGGTGCGCGCGCAGGCCCTTCAGACGGGCGACGGTGACATCCTTGCCGACGATCTCCATCGACTCGAAGAGCGGCGGGCTCACGCGGCGGCCGGACATGGCCACGCGCACCGGGCCGAAGGCCAGGCGCGGCTTGTAGCCGCCGTCATCCACCAGAGCCTTGTTCAGCGTCTCGTGCAGGTTGTCGGTCTTCCAGTCGACCTCATCCACGCCTTCCAGCGCGGCGATGGCCGCATCGAGCACGTCGCCGGCGGAGTCCTTGAGCTGCTTGCGGGCGTCGGCGTCGGGCTCGATATAGCCTTCGGTCGACAGCAGGGAGCCGACCATGCCGGCCACCTCGCCCAGCAGGCGCACGCGCGGCTGGACCAGCTCGGCGGACGCGGTCAGGATCGACCGCTCGCGGTCGGTCAGCGCATCCCAGGAGTCGGCGGACACCACGTCGTCGCGGTGCAGGTACGGCACGGAGCGGTTGAGGAAGTCCTGCGGCTCGAGCATGCGGATGTGCTCCGCGTTGATCGAGATGGCCTTGTCGAGGTCGAAGCGGGCCGGGTTGGCCTTGACGTCGCGCACATCGAACTTGGCGATCATCTCGTCCATGGAGAACACGTCGCGGTCCGGGGCGATCGACCAACCGAGCAGGGCCAGATAGTTGAGCAGGCCCTCGCGGATGAAGCCGTTGTCGCGGTGGTTGAACAGGTTGGACTCCGGGTCGCGCTTGGAGAGCTTCTTGTTGCCCTGTCCCATCACGTACGGCATGTGGCCGAACAGCGGCATCTCCTTGGCGATGCCGAGTTCCATCAGGTAGCGGTAGAGCACGATCTGGCGCGGGGTGGAGCTGAGCAGGTCCTCGCCGCGCAGGACGACGTTGACTTCCATCATCGCGTCGTCGACCGGGTTGGTCAGCGTGTACAGCGGGTCGCCGTTCGGACGCACGATCACGTAGTCCGGCACGGAACCGGCCTTGAATTCGATG